>CAZMHC010000165.1:0-5670 GCA_964565955.1 uncultured Occallatibacter sp. | reverse complement strand
AGAATCACAGAAACTGTGAAACTGTGGAGCCTATGCTAACTTACTTATAATCAATGACTTTCAACAGTACGCTCCACAGGAACACAGAAACTGTGTTCCTGTGCCGCATCCTCCTCGCGTTCAATGTAATTTCGGAAAGAGTCGGATCCATAAGCCGCGAGATACCATGTAGTCGCGTGTCTGTCTCGTCGTTCAAGGGACAGTGCACGGTGCCCGGCGCAAGCCGGAGAACCAGTGTTCCAACTCATCCCCATCAATCTTGTTTCTTCGGAGTGCCGGGGTTCTTCGGTTTGCAATAAACAGCTATCCCAATCAGGGACGTTCCGATGGTCCCATTGATCTCCGCTTGGATTGATGGCAGTCCGATTTGCACTCACACCTATAGCGGCGTTAACGTGAAAATCGGCCGCTCAACGGCACTCACGCATCTTGCTTTGTGAAGTTGAGCGAGGCGGAGTTGATGCAGTAACGCAGGCCGGTGGGCGCGGGTCCGTCGGGGAAGACGTGACCTAAATGGCCGCCGCAGCGGGCGCAGGTGACCTCGATGCGCTGCCTCCCGTGGCTTAAGTCTTCGTGCTCATCAATGGCTTTGGACTCGACGGGCAGGCTGAAGCTGGGCCATCCGCAGCCGGAGTCGAACTTGGCCCCGCTCAGGAACAAGAGCGCCCCGCAACCGGCGCAGTGGTAGTTGCCGGTCTCGGTATTGGCCGTCAGAAGACCGGTGAAGGCCCGTTCCGTGGCCTTTTCGCGCAGAATCTGGTATTGCTCGGCAGTCAGCAGCGCGCGCCACTCGCCCTCGGTGCGCACGATCTTCCCGGTCGAATCGCTCATCGTTGCTCCAAAACTTCTCTCGGCGGCTTGCTCAATCCCAATTGGATGCTTGCCGCCCAGAAAATGACACGGCTGAACAGCTTCAAACCTCGGCAACCGCTTCGATCTCCACCAGCACGTCCTTGGGCAGACGGGAGACTTCGACGGTGGAGCGGGCCGGCGGCGCAATCCCCTGCGGTCCAAGATAGTCGGCATAAACTGCGTTCATGGCTGCAAAGTCGTTGAAGTCCTTGAGGAAGACGGTAGTCTTGACGACCTGGGCAAGGCTGGTTCCGGCGGCTTCAAGGATAGCCTTGAGGTTTTCCAGCACCCGCGCGGTTTGCTCCACGATGCCGCCAACGACTACCAGTTGGGTTACCGGGTCCAGAGCAATCTGGCCCGCTGTGAAGACCAGGTTTCCGGCGCGCACGGCCTGAGAATAGGGTCCGATGGCGGCAGGGGCCTTCTCTGTTGCGATCGCGTGTTTGCTCATGGGTCAATTGTATTGAATCGGACGGCCCAGTTGCTATCGCCAAACCGCCAACAGTCCGCCGGAGCCGAGCATTGCCATCAGCCAGTACCCTGCGTTGATGGCGAAGAGCTTGAAAGACCGCTTCTCGTAAAGATGCTGCGCGAAGAGCGGCGCGGCGATGAAGCCCAGCCAATCCACAAAGCCGATGAAAGCGCCATGTGCGAAGTTGGCTGCGCCGGCCCACAGCACCGTGTGCGCCAGCACCAGAGACAAAAGCCAACTGACGAAGAACGAAGAGATCATGGCGAAGGCGGCGCCCTTGGGTCTTTCACCGGGCGTGTGCCCAGTGAGCGCCATCCACGGCTTGGCGAAGCACAGCGAGTACCAAATCGCGCCCAAAATCCACTGATAGAATGCGGAAACCAGCAGCGCCAGATGGTTGAAGTGAAGATGGTGCATGAACTAACCTCCGTTGCGGGCAAAGATTCTCTCCGGATCGGGGAAAAGCTAAAGAAGGGGAGTTAGCCGGAGAGAAGGGGTTGCAAGATCGACTGTGAGCCCGCCGGGAAGCCTGTGTCAAGATGAATTGCGTCGGGCGGGCTGATCGAAGCAAGCGGCCACGCGGCAGATGGGGAATCCGCGAATCGCCACTCTGGATCGCTGCATCTTTCCATTACGCCCTTCGCGGCTTCCAGCAGCCTTCAGTTCGAGTCTCACTTTCGCCTTTCTTGAAATTCTATCCGACTTTGCCCGCGCGCGTTACGCGCTATGGTGGCCATCTTCTCGTCCCCGCCTATATCCATGTCGGCACGGGGCATACGCACGACGTGAATCTCCTCGACAAGCGCCTCGCGCCGCGCGGCTCACTCTCCGCTTTTCTGCAAACGCTCTCAGTCAATATGTTCGAGAAAAAGCCCATTTCACAGGCACTTCAGCGGAAGCGATGCACAACTTCCGAGCTAACTGAATCCAACCGAATGATCCCGCTCGAGTCTTAACCGGACGGCAACGGTATTTGTAAAAAACGGATTGGAAAACGGCGCGAGGGATTGGAAAGATCGGCATTCTTTCTTGCCGTCCAAGCGAGGCAGCGCGCGGTCGCCCGGACAGCCGTCGGCTCTTCCAGACGCGGAAGGATTGTTAGAAGCTGACCTTCCGCTCCGGGAACCAGGTTAGCTGAACGGTCGTGGCGGTTACCGTCTGCGGTCCGGTCAGATAGATGGGAGCTTTCCAGCGCTCGTAGGCGAATTTGCCGTTCACTTCGAAGTCCTTGCCGATGCGCTTGACCGCCTGGAAGTCGATCTCGTTCAGGGTGGTTCCGTATTGCGCGGTTGGGGTGGCGATAAAGTCCTTGTCCGCCTTCTGGTTGCGAACGGCTATCTGGATCCATTCGTTGCCGCTCAGACGATAGGTGAGCCATCCCTGCCCGCCCTTGTCCTCGCGCCCAATCCAGTCGCCGAAGAGCTGGCCTTTGTTGGTGTAGCCCTGTCTCTGCACCGCTTCGTAGTACATGAACATTCCGCCGTGACTGGTGCTGACGGGCGGGTCGGTTGAGGCGGCTTCAACGCGGATATCGAGCTTGGGAAAGCCTGGGAGGTGGGAGAGATACAGGCCCGGCCGCCAGGAGGCGCGGCGCGGCGCGTCAGCGGGAGAGATGTCGTCATGCACCTCGGAGTCCGAGTAGAGCGTAAGCCAGTTGCGGACAAAGGGCAGGCGATAGGAGAAGTCGAATGCGCCGAAACGGGCACCGGGGTCCTGGCTGCTGAATTTGACCGCGGCATCGGGAGCGGAGAGGCTGAAGAAGCTTCTCAGGAAGGTGTGCAGGGTAATGGGTTCGTGGTCCTTCCCGCCCCATATCACGGTGCGCTCAAAGCCAATTTCCAGGTCCCGGGTGGGACGCATACTTACCTTCTCGACGTGCACCCAGGGATCGTTCGGATATGTGTGCCCCTTCAGGGAACCAACCAGAAAATCGTAGCGGAAGGGGCCGGTGATGCGAGAGAGCAGCGGAACGCGAAGTGGCTCTGAGCGGTTGACGCGAAAGGAGTAGATGTTCTCGGCATTGTTGGAGTAGGCCATGCCGCCGCCCAGGCCGGGGCCAAGCCAATCGTCCTGCTTGCCGAAGGAAATCTCATGCTCAAGCAAGTGGGCGGAGGCGTAGGCTTCGATGACTCGCCCAGTGGCGGTTGACGCGATCGGACCGACCGGCATCGTGGTCTGCTGGCTCAACGGGAGCGGCGTACATAAGGATGCAATCAAAGCCGGATTCGTGTTCAGCGCGCAGGCGGAGTTGAAGTAGTAAGTTGTCCCGTCGTTGGCAGCGAGCGTCTGAGCCAGCGCGGTAGAGTAACCGGAGGCCGAAGGCGCGGCTTGCGCCTCGCCGCGGGCGTAGAGCAGGAAGCGGCCCCACGATGCGTAGCCGCTGGCGCCGGAGTAATTGTTGAATCCGTTTTCGTAGGGGCGGCCGTAGTCGTTGACGATGGTCGAGCCGAGATGGTAACTGTCCCGCAGCGGCGTACCGCTGATGGCGCGCGTTGCCGAATAGACCGATTCTACCCGCGAGATGCCCTTACCGGCGGGGCAGGGATTTTCGATGTCGTCGAGTTCGCGGGACAGCGCCTCATAGAGGCTCTGCGCCTCGTCCGCCGTCGCGTCGCCGTATCGATCCGCTCCCTGAATCTCGGCGGCGGTTGCCTCCAGCATTCGGCGCACACTGGCGCGGGTCCAGGGGCGCATCCCCAGGTAAACGGTATTCACGTAGCCCATCGAGTAAAGACGCATAACTGCCGGATAGACCCAACTGTCGACCGGGATGTAAGGCGTGGCGTTCGAGGAGGACGCGCAGAGAGTTGCGGAGCCGCTCGGCTGCCGCGCGGCTCCGATCGACGTGGAAGGCTGTTGAGCCGCCAACTGGCTCGCGGCCGCGATGGAAACTCCAGCCCATGCGATGGCGCATGGAAGAACAGAAGCCATGGACCCAGGTCTGGTCAAATTCATACCCTCCACTCTATCATTGGCGCGGTTGGGAACAGACGGCAAAGCCGCGCGGTCGTCGTCGCATCGTCTTAATCGGAGAGAGACGAATCTACGGCAACTTCGCCGGTCTCATCCAGCCGCTTGCCAACCTCAGCCTCGATCCTTTGTTTCAAGTCCGCGCTGAACAGCCCCTTGCGCGCGAGGTAAACCTCCATGTTCAGGATGGGATCGTCGGCCTGAGGGGGAGCGACGGCGGCGAACCTGCGCGCCGCGTCCGATTTGAAGGGGATGCACTCGATCAGAGTGGGTCCGCTACCGCGGCGGGCGCGGGAGATCATTTCGCACGCAACGCGATAGACGGCCACCACATCGTTGGCGTCCACGGGAATGGCGGGAAAGCCGAACTCCTCGAAGTTCGCCGCGATCCTGTTCGTTCTGCCGCGCGCCGGTTCCTTCGCCAGGCTGTTCCGGGAGATAAAGATCATGGGCAGTTCATGCGCGCCCGCCACACACAGCGCCTCCCGCCAGGCATCGAGCGACGCTGCCCCTTCGCCGCTGAAGACGACGGCGATTCTTCCGTTTTTCTTCGTCTTGTTGGCGAGGGCAACGCCGATGGCAGTGTGAAGCCGGTCGGCGGAATCCGAGGGCGGAGCGATCCCGCGGGCCGCTTCGCCGGATCGCTCCTTTGCGGTGCCGTATTTCTCCTCGCCCGCGGTGCGGGTAACGAGTTGGCCGGCAACCCTCCCCAGCGGCTCATCAGCGAGAAAGCCGAGGTTGAACTCGCGCCCTAAAGCGACGACCGTATCCTCGGCGCGCAGGTCAATGGCCACGCCCACGGCCGCCGCCTCCCAGCCCACAGCCCCACTTTGCCGCGCCCGCTCGTCGAGCAGCCGGCACTTCAGCAGGTTGGCGTAAAGCGAGAGCAGCTTTTCGTTGGAGATGAGCGAAAAGCCGTCCTTGCCGGCAGGCGTCTTCGACGCAGCGGTTGCGTTCTTCCGTTTGGCAGCGGTCGTCATGGTTGCCACGTTCTCATTGGCTGATGCGATTGTAAACGGAGCATGGGAGGGGACAGCGCGGGCGCGCTCTCGATACCGTTGAGCGGGCATCTATTGGGCTTTGCCGAAGCCGAGAAGAACTATTGACCTGGTAGCTGATCCTCCCGTTTCCGGATTCGATTCCTTTGCGAACCAGCGCGGCGGCCTGGGCGGCCTTGGTCGGAGATGCGGCGTCGAACATATGGATGAAGATGTTTGTGTCCAGGAAAAAACTATCGTTCATTCAGTTCGTCTCGCGTGTAGGGACCGCCGAGATCGACGTGCTTGAGGTTTTCCATCAAGGCCAGAAATCGCGTCGCCTGCTCCATCCGAACGGATTGCGGATCGGGGGCCGCTTCCGGCATTGGGGAGCCTCGT
>CAZMHC010000164.1:0-5682 GCA_964565955.1 uncultured Occallatibacter sp. | reverse complement strand
GATGCGTTTCAAGATGCGGAAGGGCCACTCTACCTTGGCTCGCACGCGCGACTTACTCCGGTTCTTGCGCTTCTCGACCGCGTCCACTTCGCCCTTGTTATTCTTCGCGCGGCGATTGGTCATGTCCTGCGCCTGAGGCGCGGCTTCATGGATGGCCTCGGTCTGGCCTTGATAACCCGCGTCGCCCCACACCTTTGTCTCCTCGCCGTGCAGTAAGTCGGGCAGCATGATGGCGAGGCCCACCCCTTCAGCTGCGCTCAGGGCAGGCTTTGTCGGCCGTTGCCCGCCTTGGGCTAAAATGTCTCAACCAGCGCCGATAACTCCGGCCACCGAACCGCCTGCGCCAGCCGGTCCAGAAACTGCTCCCGCTTGCTCTTGCGGACATACTTCGCAAAACTCGCCTGCGATGCCCGTGTCTGCTGAAAACGCGCCATTCACTTCATAGTTGTAGTTGAATCAACAGCGACGCGGCTTGCGAACTTGTGCAGAGGTTCCCTAGTGTGGTGAGTCAGAAGTTCGTTGGATAAGTAAGCTTTGAAAACGCAGGTCCTTCGACTGCGTTTGGCGCGAAGAACGCGCCAACCTTCGCTCAGGATGACAATCTGTTTGTTGAACGAATTTTGGACTCAGGACACTAGTATGCGCAACGCCTTCGGAAAAGGGGGGCGCAAACGCCGATCCAAATCGGCGCTGGACATCACCTTCAATCGCGGGTTGTATCGAACCGGAATCCCATCCGATGCAGCGCAAGCCAAGTTACTGCCGGGCAAAGATAACAGCATTACAGCAAGGATGGCTAGTAACCTGAACGCTCGCATGGCACCTTCATTATGAATCCGTGTGCGGCATATCTTCATGGCGATTTGAACCAACTTAAGACAATTCTAATGCCGCCGTGTGCCCCAGGACTGGATTTTCGACCTGGAAGGGACGAGATGTCAGGCGCATTCTCGCTTTCATGTCCGCAACTTGCCCTGCCGATAGTCGCCATTTCTGTGTAAACTGATCTCGGAGAGTTCCCTTGCCAATGGATGTTGCTCATTACGCGGCGGCCGCGGTCACCGACCGCGGCCGCAAGCGGTCTTCCAACGAAGATGCATACGGGTTCTCCGTCGAGCACGGAGTCTATCTCGTCTGCGACGGCATGGGCGGAGCGGCTGCCGGGGAGATCGCCAGTTGGCTGGCCGTGGATGAGGTGCTGCGCCACTTCAGTTGCCGTGCCGGAGATGTGTCTCTGCCGCTGGCTGCCGAGCAGGCTCTCTCCGCTGCCAACCAGGTCATATTCTCCCGCGCCCAGCGCAATGTGAGGCTCAGCGGCATGGGCACCACCCTGGTCGGTCTGCTGGCCGAGCGGCGGCGCCTCTGGGTCGTCAACATTGGCGACAGCCGCTGTTATCGCCTGCGCGATCGCCGCATCCAGCAACTTACTCTGGACCATTCGCTGGTCGAGGAACAGGTGCGCATGGGCCGCATGACCCCCGCCGAGGCCCGACGCTCTCCACTGCGCAACGTCATCACCCGCGCTCTCGGCACCCAGTGCCGCGTGACTCCCGATATCATCGAACTGCAAGCCGAACCGGGCGACTTATATCTGCTCTGCTCCGACGGGCTGAGCCGCGAACTCCCCGACCCGACCATCGAAACCCTGCTCGGTCTCGATCTTCCCCTCGATGAGCTCTGCGCCCGCCTGGTGGCCGCCGCCAAGAAATCCGGCGGCCACGATAACATCACCTGCATCGTGGTGCGCGCAGACGTATAACCTCCCGCATAAAGCAACCGGCCGAACGCGCAATGCCTCTAGTTCTGATCCTCGCGGCGATGCAGTGTCGGTTTGTCGTCGTCGTTCGACGCGCTGTCGCCAGTCGCGGAACCACTCCCGGAACCGTTAGGGTCGCCAGACCCGGTGCTAGCCCTGCGCAAGGACGGCTTCTGCCCGCCCTTGGTGTCCGTCAGTCGCCGCTTGTTTTCTATCCGAGCCAACCGCGCCTTCACATCGTCGAACTCCGAGGTGGTCACCGTGTACTCGTCCCGGGCCGGCAGAATGCGGGCAATCTCCTCCTGCGAATGCACGATGCGGTCGGGTGTCTGGGGGTGGTCGGCGAAGGCCTTGGCCACCATCCCCGGCTTGCGCTTCTCCAGAGCCTGTATTTTCTCGAAGAAGCTGATAAAGGCTTGCGGATCGTAGCCACAGCGATACATATATTGAACTCCCAGATAGTCGGCCTGCGCCTCGAACTCGCGCGAGAAGTGCAGGAACGTCATGGGCACAGCTATGTTTGCCGCCTCGTAGATCCCGTAGCCCGTCCAGCCTCCGATGAAGATCAGCGGAATGGTGCCCAACTGCGCGTATTGCATCCGCGTCATCTCTCGCGCCGCATGATGCGCGCAGACGTGGGCCGTCTCATGGGCCATCACCCCGGCCAACTCCGCCTCCTCGTCGGCGTTCAAAATCAGCCCCGAGTTAACGTAAAAGAAGCCCCCCGGCAGAGCAAACGCATTGATCTCGTCCGAATCGATCACCTTGATCGTGAACGGCACCTTGCAATCGGAGTTCTTCACGATATTCTGCCCGATGCGGTTGACGTATTCGGTCACCACCGGATCGTTGATGAACTTGGTGCTCTTCTCGATCTCCATGGCGTACATCTTGCCCATCTTGATCTCGGATTCAGTCGAATACCAGTTACCCAGCCCGCGTCCGCCGATGTCGCGATTGCCCACTGAGCTTACGTCGTCGATCGACCCCGGCTTGACGTTGATCTTCTGGCTCCCCGGCTCCACCACCTTGTCCGGATTCACGTTCGGAGCCGGCGAGTCGCCCCCTACCGGCGCGGTTCCCGGGGCACTTGTCGTGGGCGCACTGGCTGTGGGCGGCTGCTGTTTGGCAGGCTGCTTATCGGGAGACGCAGTCGGCTGCGCGGCAGTCGGAGCGGGAGCGTCCCCTCCCACCGGAGCGGTGCCCGGCGCGGGCTGCGCGGCAGGTGCGCTGGCCGTCGGTTGGCTTGCCGGGGGCGCGCTCGTCGGTGTGGACTGCGCCCAGGCCGTCGCAGCCATAGCCAGCGACAAGGCCGCCGGCAACGCTTGATTCAAACCCATCCGATCTCTTCTCATGACCTCGCCTCCCGCTCAAAGACGGACGCGTCGACTCCTGTCGACGCGCAGCGCCGCTTCGCTTCATTATTTAGACGCTACAATCAACTTTTTTGCAACATCCTCGGAAAGAATTCGAACTGAAGAGCGATCTTGTTCCGAGAAAAGGGGCGGGGAATGCTCCACAGGAACACAGTTTCTGTGTTCCTGTGGAGGTTGCCTCTGGAATTATTGATTACAGGTAGGTTAGCATAGGGTCCACAGTTTCACAGTTTCTGTGATTCTGTGTTTCTGTGGAGGGTGGCCACGGAAAGCATTGATTATGTGGGAGTTATATAGGCCTCCACAGTTTCACAGCCAAAATCGCGAATATTTCGGTGTTTTCGGTCCAGTCGATTTTGGGCAAACGGTTGATGGGACGGTTGTTAGCGAACTCGAAAAAAGCGGTTTTCGTGACATAGAAAGCGATAGTTTCGGGACGGCTTCTTCAGGGATCAGGGGTCAGGGGTCGGAAAAGCGCCGCTCCGCCGACTGCTTCAATTGTGCGCCAGAGGGAGGCTATTCTCGGCAAACCGCCTAAAAGTCGCGCAATGCGGGTTGGGAAAACTCGTCGGGATTCGGAAGAAAGACGCTCCGCGCAGGAAAAAACCGGCTTGCGGATCGCTCCAACCGCACATTTACTACCCCGAGACGGGGAAAAACCTTGCTACATCCCACATCTCAAAATCGAGATGTGGGCCACCCAGTTATTTGTGGAGAGTCAGACCTGGGCCACCCGCCGTCTTAGCGCAACGCCCGCTCATCGCAAAGAACGCGATGAACGGGGCACAGATTCTCAAAAATCAGAATCATTCTTCAGGGCCGATGACCGGGCCACCTGCCCACCCAGTTATTTGTGGAAAGTCAGACTTGGGCCGCCCGGCTGGGCCACCCATTGCCTGTGATAAATTGAGATGCGGGCCACCCGCCCGGAGGCGGTAGCGTTTGCAGGCCTTAGATTGCCGCTGAGCCATTGATGGCTACATTGCAAAACGAGCCGCTGTAGGTTTCGGTTCCACTCCCTGTTTTGTCGTTGACCGATGCCGTAAGAGTCAAGTCGGTCGAGCAACTGGAAGTGCCCACGGTAAGTCCGCCCGTTATGGTCAGAGACAAAGAGGCGGTCGTTCCGTTATTCGATCCAGATAAGGAGAGCGCGATGTTTGGATCGCCATTCATCGTGACTCCGCTGTCCTGGCAATTATTGATGGTCTCGACGATGTTCGCCGATTCCGAAGTAGACGTTTCGGAGTAGGAACCGGTCACCACAATGGTCCCTCCAGAGGGACATTTGTATGTGTAGGCAGGGATGGTTGCGGTCGCATCCGGCGAAACTCTCAGAGCTGGAGAAATAAACTCCGCGGACTCGGGAATCGGAGCGCCATTCAGAATGGCCTTTTCAATTGCGGCGGCTTCTTCATTGCGAAGCAGCGCGGCAGGGGTGGAACCGGCGAGAAAAAGCGCCCCCTCCGCATCTTCAGTGGCGGTGAAGACATCGGTGAAAGCAGCGGTAGCTTGCGTTTGCGTCATAGCGCTGCCGCTGCCGCTGCCGCCACCGCTGCCGCCGCAACCGATGCCCGACAGGGTGAGCAGGGCAAGGAAACCGGCAATGAGATGCTTTCGATTCATTGAACGACTCCTCATCTTTGAGTTGGAAATGGACCCATGAACCGGAATCTCCTTTTGGGGCGCCGATTCCAGAAAATTGTATCGCTCCTGGGACAGATTGCAATACCAAAGAATCGTTGGCGCGGAAAAAGCCGGGTTCGCCATGGAAAAGCGTGACAATTCCCGGCGGCGGCCCGCATCTCAATCCACACCGCGATTGGGGTGACTTAAGCCTGCCCCGGATACGATAAAGCGATGGAGTCTTGCTCCGACTTTCGTGGCGGGTGGGCCACCTTTTGAGTTACCCCACGCATACGGGTGCCCCATATCCCGTTTTGGAAGCTGGGAACCGCGAATCCACGCGGTCACGGTACCAGTGATCCCGCGTCTACGCGATCATTGCACGCAACGCCGTCTCATACTTTTCCGGCAACCGCTTGCGGTTCAACTCGGGGTCGCAGACCACGTGCACCGTCTCGCCCTCGGCCAGGAGCTTCGGCTCTTCTCCTTCCGGAAGAACGCGGAGTATGCGATAGGCGAACTTGAGCACCGAGCCGCGCAGCAGGGCGGGGCGGCTCTCGATGAGGATTTCGTCGTCGTAGCGGGCTGGAGCGCGATAGCGGCAATTGGCCTCGACCACGGGCAGAATGCAGCCGTCTTCGATCTCCAGCTTGCGATAGGAAAGCCCCAGCGCGCGCAGCACTTCCACGCGGCCGATCTCGAACCAGACCAGATAGTTGGCATAGTAGACGATGCCCATCTGGTCGGTTTCGGCATAGCGGACCCTGATGGGGGTGGTTACGGGCATAAGGCTCCTTGGTGGCCGGCGGTCAGTGAACAGGTCCCAAAAGCGCGATATTGACAGGCTACCAGCCACTTCCGATCGATCTTCATAGTGTGGTGAGTCAGAAGTTCGTTGGATAAGTCAGCCTTGAAAACGCAGGTCCT
>CAZMHC010000163.1:0-5695 GCA_964565955.1 uncultured Occallatibacter sp. | reverse complement strand
ATGCCTCGACTGCCGACGCGACCACCGGGGCTTGGGGGATTTTGCAAGAGGCTCATACGTTCAATCGTCCCGCATCCGGAATCTGCGCAGCCGCCCGATGAGCGAGGCTGGGCCACTGACCGCGAGCCGGACCAGATTGCCTTCGTACTCCCGGCTATGCACAATCATGCCCGACTCAATGGCCGCCAGCGCCGCGCCTTCGTGCTGTGGAATTCGCAACTCCGCCTCAATCACCGGGTCCGAGTGCAGCGCGCGGTCGATGGCCGCCAGCAAGCCATCCATGCCCTCCCCGGCGCGCGCGGAAACGGCGACCTCGCCGCTCGTTCGGCAACGCTCCAGCAGCCCTTCGCGCTCATGCTCGCCCAACAGGTCGATCTTGTTCAGCACTTCGATGCGCGGCTTGCCCAGCGCCTCCAGTTCGCCCAGCACCTTTTCCACCTGCGATTTCTGCTCCTCGCCATAGGTGGACGCGGCATCGCGGATGTGCAGCAGCACCTCGGCCTGACCCACCTCTTCCAGCGTGGCGCGGAAGCTGGTCACCAGCGTGTGCGGCAGGTTGCGGATGAAGCCGACCGTATCGGAGAGCAGCGCCTTGCGCCGGCTGGGCAATTCGATGGCCCGCAGTTTGGGGTCCAGAGTGGCAAACATACGCGGCGACTGGAACACCTGCGCTCCAGTCAACCGATTGAAAAGCGTACTCTTGCCGGCGTTGGTATAGCCAACCAGGGCCACCGTCGGCACCGGGACCGCCTCGCGCCGCTGCCGCTGCTGTTTGCGGACGCGGCGCACCGTTTCCAGTTCATCCTTCAGGTGGTCTATGCGGCTCTGAATGCGCCGTCGGTCGGTCTCCAGCTTGGTTTCGCCGGGGCCGCGGGTGCCGATGCCGCCGCCCAGTTGCGACATGGTTTTGCCCTTGCCAGTCAGCCGCGGCAGCATATATTCAAGCTGCGCCAGCTCCACCTGCAGCTTGCCCTCGCTGGTGCGGGCGTGGCGGGCAAAGATGTCCAGAATCAATTGAGTGCGGTCCAGCACTCGACAAGGCAGCGCGGCTTCCAGATTGCGCAACTGGGTGGGCGAGAGGTCGCGGTCGAAGAGCGCCAAATCCGCCCACGTGGAAGCGGCCACTCCGGCGATTTCCTCCACCTTGCCCGCACCGATCAGCGTGGCCGGATCGGGGCGCGCGCGGCGCTGGAATATCTCGGCGGCCACCTCGCCCCCCGCACTTGAGAGCAGTTCTCGAAACTCGGCCATCGACTCTTCCGCATCGAGGCCCAAAGCCGAAACCTCTAGCGCGCCCCTGGGAACCTCGTCCGAAAGCTCGGACTCCGATGGGTACACTTTCGCTGACCGAGCTCCAACCCGGCCCGCGCGACCGGCTGGCGAGTGGGAACCGAACTCGACCCCCACCAGAACCGCTCGCTCCCGTTTGTCGCCCCAGCGACGAATATCCGCCGCCAGGGACTCCGCACCTACGCCGGAGCTGCCCGTTCCGCTCTCGTCCACGGCCGATCGAGACCGCTCCCCGCGCGCTATCGCAACTCCGCAACCGCCGGAAGCGCGGTGGGGCCGGTCATCGGGGACGCACCGATGCCGTTGCCCACAGTCCCCGGACGGTGCTCACTATGCAACACGTTCCGGTTGCTCACCACGGTGGAGATCGCGTGCTTGAAGATCAACTGCTCCTGGCTGTTGTTTTCCAGCAGCACGGAGTACTTGTCGAAGGAGCGGATCTTTCCGGTAAGTTTAACGCCGCTCACCAGATAAATCGTGATGGGGGTTTTATCCTTGCGGACCGTGTTCAGATACGTATCCTGAATGTTTTGCGCCGGCTTGTTTTCCATGTGCCGATCTCCTGCCTTCTATCGAGCGGTTGGATGCAGCTGCACTGCATGAAGTGGTAACGAAAAAACGGCGGGCGCGGCGCGGAAATCCCCGCAGCCGCCCGATCCCGCAATGGGATAACAATATATCCGTTTGCAAACCTTTTCAAGCCCGCCTCGAAGCATTTTTCTCCCCGCCGCCTAATCGTTGCGCAAAACCTCAATATTGAGTGCGGTACAACACAAGAGGGGACCACCCGCCGCCTTTTCATGATGGAATCTCGTTATTGCCGGATTTGAAAGGATTTGCTTCGTTCCGACTCGCGCGCAATCGCGCGCTTCCGCCCGTCCAGCAAATCCCGCGCGCCGATACTCCCGCAAACTTGCCCGCTTTGGCGATCTACCACACGCATACTCATCAGCCCGGTATTGGCCATCTTTTCCGCCACAGCTCGGCAGGTTTCATCGGTGTAAGCAAGAACCTCGGGCAACGCTTCAACCGAGTCGCTTGTCTCCCCGAAATCGGGCAACGTGGAAAACGCCGTCATCGCTTCCGCGACTCTGACCACCTCAAGGGGGTCTACACCATACTCGCGCGAGAGATGATGCCCACGGCGACTCAGCTTCTCAGTCAGAATCGACCGCGGCATCGCCAAGGAGGTCACCATGTAGGACGCTGTACACGCAAACGCCAGCGGCAGCAGCGCCGGCAGAGCGTGAGTAAGTTCAACCGAGAAAAGGATCGCAGTCAGCGGCACGCCCAATGCGCCGGAGAGCATCGCCCCCATTCCCATCAACGCCCACAGCGCCTGTGTCTCACCGGGCAGATGGGCCAAATGAGCGGCCGTTTCTCCGATCGCCGCGCCAATCGTCAACAAGGGCGCCAAAATGCCGCCCGATGTTCCCGAACTCAGCGAAAACGCCCACATCAACGACTTGGCAATCAGCAATCCAAGCAGAAGCGACACCGGAGCACTGCCACGAAGCAGCTCCGCGATGTTGTCGTAGCCAACGCCCAACCCGCGCGGAAAGAAGAAGCCGCCCAGGCCGATGCCAATGCCGCCGATCGCCGGCCACCACATCCAATGCAGCTTCAGGAGACCGCAAATCCGCTCGAATCCATCCTCGAAGCCGTACATCAAGCGACTCAGCCCTGACGAAGCAATGCCAACGAGCATTCCCAGCGGAGCCGCCACAAGCATCGACCGCGTCAAGTGAAGTTCCGAGTGCAGTTCAACAGGAAAGAGCGGTCCCGCGCCGAGCCAACCGATGCGCAACGCGCCTGCCATCGCACTGGCCGCTGCCACCGGAATCAGCGAACGCGGCCGCCACTCGAAGAGCAGCAATTCAACTGCCAGCAGAATCGCAGCCATCGGTGCCGCAAAGGTTGCCGACATACCGGCAGCCGCGCCTGCCACCAGCAGCGTCGTCCGTTCGGCATCCGTCAGCTTGAGACACTGCGCGACCAGCGAACCGAAGGCTCCGCCCGTCATGATGATCGGACCTTCGGCGCCAAACGGTCCGCCCGAGCCGATCGCTATAGCTGCCGAGAGCGGCTTGAGTACAGCAACCTTGAGGTCAACCCGCGCGCCGCGCAGCAGGATCGCCTCGATCGCCTCGGGAATTCCGTGCCCCCGGATCTTGTCCGATCCATAGCGAGCGATGAATCCGACGATCAGCCCTCCAACCAGAGGAACCAGCGGCATGATCCACGGTGCGAGAGGCGATCCAGCGGGTCCGACCATCTCCAAGCTCAGCCGGTGGTAGTAGAAGGCGTTGGTAGCAAATGCAATGGCCCGCAGCAAGACCGCGGCCAGTGCCGCTGAACCCACACCGATAAACAGTGCCACGCCTGTCAGCATCCATACCCGGCGATCGACGGTGAAGTCGCGCAATGCGGAACTGCGCGACCTCATTCCGCCTCCATTTGCGCCGACTTGCGCGAATACCTGCCAATGTTATGCAACGTCTTTGCCAGCCTTGGCGCCAACTCATTCAACTCACGCGCATGAGCGCCCGTGAGCCGGGCAACCAGCAGTTTGCCTTTGCGCGTAAGTCGCAGTATCGCCCGCCGCTTGTCGGTCGCATCCATGGTTCGGGACAGCAGGCCTTCGCGCTCGGACCGGTTCACGAGTTCGACCGCGCTGTTGTGCTTCAGCCCAAGTCGCTCGGCCGCATACGCAATCGTCACGGATGTATTCTTGGGAGCGCCGGCAACCTGCAACAAAAGCTGGTGCTGCTGGGGCTGTAACCCCGCTTCAAGTGCCGCGGTTTCGCTGAACTGCAAGAAACAGCGCAGTTCAAAGCGAAATTCTGCCAGGGTTCTCAGCAACGGGTCAGGTTCGTTGGGGGCGATTGAAATTCCCATTTATATATCGTTACACGATATTTATTGCCGCGCAAGCCGCATTGCCGCTCGCTTCGTTCGCTCTTGCGACAGGTGCAACCCATCGAGGTTGGAACTGGCGCCGGCACTTGACACAGCCTGTCCCGATCCATCTATCCCACCGCCGGCCTGCCGCTTATGCGCTCTTTTCTCCGCCGCTTCGCAGCCAATGCAGGAAGGCCGCCGAGCCGCCCCGCTGGGCCATTGCTTCTTTCAACCGGAAGCGCATCTGCTCGGCCAGCTTCTTTGCCTTGGCCGCCGAATCCTTCTCCCTTTGTCCTGCTTTGCTCTTTTCCAACGTACTCTCCCCCGCACTCCGTTTGTCGTCACAACGCTTCTTGAACGCCACGCCAGATCCGGGAAAAGGCGGGATCGGCGAAAACCATGGTACTCAACCAACCTCGATCCTGATCCGCTCGGTCTCTTCGCCCACCGCGTTCGAGATTTCGCCCAGCCCCCCGTAGCGGCGCTCCCTGCGCTGGAAGTCGGCGATCGCCTCAATAAGATGGATGCCATGAAAGTCCGGCCACAGACGCTCGGTAACGAATATCTCGGTGTAGGCCACTTGCCAGAGCAGATAGTTGGACAGACGCATCTCGCCCGAGGTCCGAATCAGCAGGTCGGGGTCCGGCATTCGCGCTGTGTACAGATGGCGGTGAATGTCTTCCTCGCAAATGCGGTCGGGGTCGAGCTGTTTCCGCTTCATCTCCGCCGCCAGACCCCGAAACGCGTCCACAAGTTCCGACCGGCCGCCGTAGTTCAAAGCCAGGGTCAGCGTGGTGCCGGTATTGCCGGCGGTGGCGTCTTCGGCCCAGCGCATCTTTTCCCGCACTTCGGCCGGCAATTCATGCGTGCGCCCGATATACTTCATCCGCACGTTGTTGTCCATCATGCGCTGCAGATTGCTCTCCAGATAGCTCTTCAGCAGGCGCATCAGGAAGTTGACCTCGGCGCGGGGACGGCGCAGGTTGTTCTCCAGGGAAAACGCATAGAGCGTGAGCCACGGAAGGCCGATGCGCGAGGCGGTCTCGGTGACCAACTGAACGCTTTTGGCGCCCTGCTGGTGGCCCAGGAAGCGCTTCAGCGAACGATGCCCGGCCCACCGTCCATTTCCGTCCATGATGATGGCAATATGCTCCGGCAAACGGTCGGGCTTTAGAGTCGCATAGACAGCGCGCTCCTCTGGACTCAACTCGTCGATGCGTAGGGTGCCGGATGGATACAAAACTCTAGCCTCTACAATGCCTTCGCCGCTAACGGGTTCGCCCGGAAGAGTTCCCCGCGAAGCGTCCGAAAGAGCCTCCCGAAAATGAAAGCCAAAGACGATCATCGCCATTTCCGTCCAGTGCAGGCTCCACGCCGGATCGAAAATCTCCTTCGACACTGCGAAGGAGCGGCATCCTGACCCTAGCACAAGCGCGCAACCGCCGCAATCGCGACTCTTTTCCAATACAAGATGAGCCTGAAGAGGGGAGCTGATTCCAACACA
>CAZMHC010000162.1:0-5883 GCA_964565955.1 uncultured Occallatibacter sp. | reverse complement strand
TGCCCCGCGTAAAACGCAGCACCAAGCGGAGTGACCGCCGCAAGAAGATTCTCAAGCGCGCAAGCGGTTATTTCCTTACCAAATCCAAGCTCTACCAGGCGGCCCAGGAGGCCGTCGAGCGCGGCCTGAAGTTCGCCTACACCGGCCGCAAGCAGAAGAAGCGGCAGTTCCGCTCGCTGTGGATCGTGCGCATCTCGGCCGCGGCCAAGCTGAACCGGACCAGCTACTCGCAGTTCATCAACGGCCTCAAGAAGGCCGGCATCGAGTTGGACCGCAAGATTCTGGCCGATATAGCCGTGAAGGACGCGGCGGGCTTCACCGCTCTGGTCGAGAAGGCCAACGCGGCTCTGGCCGCGGAGAAGAAGGCGGCGTAGCTCGTCCCTGCTGGAAAGAAAATCGACCGGCCCGGAATCTTTTGGATTTCGGGCCGGTTTGCGTTTGAAATACACGAGCAAAAATAGCCTATTCTCGCGTTATCGACGATATTGCGTCGATAACGCGAGAATAGCTCGTCGATTTATCCCGATTGCACTGACTTGACGCTCAGATAGCCGCCACCGAACAAGGTAAGCGGGGCTGTCGATTTTTTCGGGCACGTATCGATTTAGCAATTGAATTTCTCCGCGATTCGCCGTATGCTTGGTGGTGCAGACGAATTTGTCCGCCTGAGTTGCCGTGGGTGCGCCGGCTGGCGGAGAGATGAGTGGGCTTACAGCCCACTTTTTATTTGCGGAAAATTCTCCGATTTTTGAGGCGGATTTCTCGGCTTTTGTACTGGAACGAGACAGATTCCTTCTCAGGGAAAGGCCCTGAGAGAGGAGACTTCCCGGTGAACCGGGGTTCCCAATGGCAGGGCTTTCTCGTTGGGGCGGTTGCAGGGCGTGGGAACGATGGCGGCAAAGCTGGACGAGATTCGGTTGGCGGCGGCCAGAGTGGCTGCCTCGCATGGGCTGGAGGTGGTGGACGTGGAGTTCATCGGCCCGGCCAAGGAGCGTACGCTGCGCATCTGTCTGGAAAAGAACGCCGAGGGACGGGCGCAACTGAAGTCGGCGATCGAGGCCGGCGCGGAAGGGCTTCCGGAGCGGCTGGCGGAGGGAAAACTTAGCGTGGAGCAGCTTTCCGGGATTACCCATGTGGACTGCGAGGCTTTCAGTCGGGATTTCGGGGTTTTGCTCGACGTCGAGGATTTGGTTCCCGGCGCGGAATACACGCTGGAGGCCAGTTCTCCAGGACTGGATCGCAAATTGAGCCGGGCGGAGGATTTTGAGCGGTTTACGGGTCGCCTGGCAAAGGTGCAAACCTTCGAGCCGATTCGCAACAACCGGCATTGGCAGGGACGCCTGACGGCCGTTTCCCAGGTCTCAAAAGCGGGACCTAGGGCGCCCAGCGACGTGATTGTGCTGGATTTGAACGCGGTGAAGCGGAACAGCAAGAGCCGGAAGGCCGGCGTAAGCGTGGTGGAGATTGCGCTGAGCAACATTGAGAAGGCGCAATTGGTGCCGGAGATATGAAGAAGCCGAGACTAGGCAATAGGCAATAGAGGCCAGGGAATAGGACTGGAGAGTGGCATTGCGGAACTCAACCCGGCCAGCGCTCGGGCGATTCAGTCCTCGGTCCCTGGTCCCTATAACAACTGAACCGGCGCGGCCCTAAAAGCCGCCGCCGCAAACGCAGTACCGAGAGAGCAAGCGAAGAATGGCTAGCGTTTTGTACCAGAGTATCGAACTCCTGAGCCAGGAGAAGAGCATCGACCCCGCCATCGTGGTGGGCGCCGTCGAGGAGGCCATCGCTCTGGCCACGCGCAAGTTTTACAAGACGCAGGAGAATATGCGCGGGGAACTGAACAAGGAGACGGGCGAGATCACGGCCTATGTCTACAAGACGGTGGTGGGCGACGAGGAGCCGATCGAGGACCCGGTGAACCAGATCACGCTCACCGACGCCAGTGCACTGGCCCCCGGCGTCGAGGTGGGCAGCGAGATTCGCATCTATCGCGACACCAGTCCGCTGGGCCGCATCGCCGCGCAACTGGCCAAGCAGGTGATCTTCCAGAAGGTGCGCGAGGCCGAGCGGGATACGGTCTTCCAGGAATACGCTCACCGCGAGAAGGAAGTGCTCAATGCGACGGTGAAGCGGATCGAGGGCCAGGACGTGATCTACGACCTGGGCAAGGCCGAGGCCCGCTGCCCCAAGCGTGAGCAGTCTCGTCTGGAGCAGTTCTCGATAGGCGAACGGGCGCGGGTGGTTCTGCTGAAGGTGGACCGCGCCGCCAAGGGTCCCCAAGTGATCGTCTCCAGGGCCGCGCCGGAACTGGTCTCCAATCTTTTTCAGTCCGAGGTTCCTGAAATCTACGACAACACCGTGGTCATTCGCGCCATCGCCCGCGAGGCCGGCGAACGCAC
The DNA here is from genome assembly GCA_964565955.1 of uncultured Occallatibacter sp. Lineage (GTDB taxonomy): Bacteria > Acidobacteriota > Terriglobia > Terriglobales > Acidobacteriaceae > Telmatobacter. Next base: position 3,481 of record CAZMHC010000162.1, on the reverse strand, counting down.
CAAAATTGCGGTTCAGTCCCGCGACAAGGACGTGGACCCGGTAGGCGCCTGCGTCGGCATGAAGGGGATGCGGGTGCAGTCGATCATCCGCGAACTGCGCGGGGAAAAGATCGATATTATCGAGTTCTCGGATGAGATCACAACCTTTGCCGAGAAGGCCTTGCAGCCTGCCAAGGTCAGCCGGGTGACTATCGCGGACCTGACCGAAAAGCAGATCGAAGTCATCGTGGACGACACGCAGCTCTCGCTGGCCATCGGCAAGAAGGGGCAGAACGTGCGTCTGGCGGCTAAGCTGCTGGGCTGGAAGATCGACATCAAGAGCGAAGAGGAGAAGCGCCAGGAGGTGGAGCAGCAGATGCAGGCTCTCTCCGGCGGACCCTCGACGCCCATTGAGCAGGTTGCCGAACTGGGCGACGGGATCATTCAGAAATTGGTCGCGGCCGGCATCACCACCGTCGAGGCCTTGGCCGACATGACTCCCGAACAACTGGAGGAGATTCCAGGCATCGGTGAAAAGACGCTGGAGCGGATCAGCGTCGCTGTCCGGCACTACTTCGGCCACTTTGAAGAGGGCGAGGAAGGCCACGTGCCCCCCACCGCCGATGCGATGACCGCCGAGGAACGCGCAGCGGTTCTGGATACGGACCAGGCGGAAGCGGAGAACAGCGCCGCCGTGCTGACGGAAGCCGAGAATATCCGGGTTGCCGAGGGAGAAGCCGAGTACGGCGAGGCAGCCGAAGCGGCCGTGGAGGAGATTCCTCCCGCCGACGTGGCTGAGGTCGAGACCAGGGAAGCGGCGTCGGCGGAAGCGATCGAAACCGAAGGCGCAACATTGGACGAGCAGGCGGCCAAAGAGAATGGCGCATAAGATGCGCCCCAACCTCCAGGGCCAAACCGGCAACTGGGCAAGTTTGACAACCGGCCAATGCCATGAGGTAGCTATGAGCGACTAATTGGACTTTGTGCGGCACTTATCGAAAAGAGGCGGATGAGCAAGGTTCGAATCAACGATCTCGCGCGTGAGATGGAAGTCAAGAGCCGTCAGGTTCTGGAGATATTGGCGGAGCTTGGCCTGGCCGACCGCAAGACCCACTCCAGTTCGCTGGAGGATTACGAGGCGGAGAAGGTGCGCGCTCATTTCGAGCGTGGAACGCGGCAAGGGCAAGCAAGTCAAGGGAGCGGTTCCGGGGCGCGCCCGGCGCAGAGCATGGCGCCGAAAATCGACCTCTCGCATATTTCCAAGCCCGGCGACGTGCTGAAGGCGGTTTTGGCCACCAAGCAGAGGGAAGAGCAAGAGGCCCGCCGAAGCCACGTCGCGGCCAGCCCGCCCGCCCAGCCGCGGGAACCGGTTCGCCCGGCCCCGCCCGTGGCGGCCGCGTCAGCCCCGCCTGCAAGCCCGGTCCGCGCCGCCCAGCCGGCTCGGCCCGAGCCGCGCAGAATCGTTCCTCAACCGCGTTCAGCGCCGCCCATCGTCGCCGATTCGTCGTATCGCCGGGCCGTTGTTGCCTCCCGTCCGCCGGCCAATCCGGTAATCGCCAAGGCGCCCGCCGCCTCTTTCCCCGCCCACCGAGCCGCCGTAGCCGTGGCGCCGCCGGCGGTTGCCGTGGTTGTCAAACCGCCTGCGCACCGTGAAGCCGCGCCGTCAGCGGGCGATTCGCCTGCGCTCCGCGAAGCCCAAACATCCGCAACCGAGCGGCCATCCGGCGCGGCTCCCGTTCCGGAAGCGCCTTCCGGCTTGCCCGATGTCACCGTGGCGGCGGTCGTTCCGAGCGTGGAAGCTCCGGACGTGGCCGCGCGCCCGACGGTTGAGTCCCCCGCCGCGGCTGCTTCGCCGGCCCGCGAGGAGACCGCCGAGCTTGGGCCAGAGGCGGAAGCGCCCATTGCCGCGCCCGCGTTGCCGGAGGTTGCCGCCCCGACGCAGACTCCGGCGCATCGCGTTCCTGGCCATACGCATTCCCCATCGCCAACTCCAGCGCTGCCCGCCCGCCGCGTGGTCATGCCCCAGACCGGTCCGCGGCCGGTCTACAAGGCGCCCGTCGTCGTTGCTCCGCCCCCGCAGGCCAACTCCGGAATCGCGGCTGGCGGCATCCAACGCGGCAAGCCGATCTTCGACCGCAGACCCTCGACAGGTCCGGGCGGCTATCCGCAGCGCGCCCCCGGCGGCGCGCCCGGCCAGTTTGCGGGCGGTCCGCGCCCCAAGCATCCCACCCGCACCACCCCCGGCGGTTATACCGGAGCTGCCGGCCCCGGAGGTCCGGGCGCTCGTCCAGGCTTTGGCGCTCGCCCTGGTTTTGCGGGCCCGCCCCGTCCGGGCGGCTTTGGCGCTCGTCCCGGTCCCGGTGGCGCGCCGCCCACTGGCGAGGCTCCGCGTCCGGCGCGCGCTCCCTCCAGAGGCCGCGGCGGTCGCCAGACGCAGTACCCCAAGACCAAGGAAGGCCCGATGAAGGGCTTTGTGCCGCCGCCGCGCTATGGCGGGGTGCAATACGGCGGAGAGCCGCTGCCCATCACCCGCGAGATCACCGTCACCGAGGGGATCAGCGTCAAGGATTTGGCCGAGAAGCTGGAAGTCCGCGCCAAGGACCTGATCGCCACGCTCTTGATGAGCGGAGTCTTCGTCACCGTCAACCAATCCCTCGATGCCGAGATGGTCAAGGACGTGGCCGCCAAGTTCGGCGCCGCAGCCAACGTCATCACCTACGAGGAGGAGATCGCCAACCAGGCCATCGAACAGGTTCTTGAAGCCGAAAACACCGGCGAACTCGAGGTTCCGCGCTCCCCGGTGGTCACCGTCATGGGCCACGTCGATCACGGCAAGACTTCGCTGCTCGATGCCATCCGCGAGACCGATGTGGCGGCTGGCGAGGCGGGCGGCATCACCCAGCACATCGGCGCCTACAAGGTGAAGTTTGCCAAGGAAGGTTCGCCGGCCTCCGGGCGCGAGATCGTCTTCCTCGACACTCCCGGCCACGAAGCCTTCACGCGTATGAGAGCGCGCGGAGCCAAGGTCACCGACATCGTGGTGATCGTGGTGGCCGCGGACGACGGCGTGATGCCCCAGACCCTCGAGGCCATCGACCACGCCAAGGCCGCCAACGTGCCCATCATCGTCGCCGTAAACAAGATCGACAAGCCGGAGGCCAACCCGGACCGGGTCAAGAAGCAGCTTGCCGATCGCGGGCTGATCCCGGAAGAGTGGGCCGGTTCCGGCCAGGATGGCACGGTCTTTGTCGAGGTATCGGCCAAGAAACGCAAGAATCTCGACGGGCTGCTGGAGATGATCTGCCTGGTCTCCGACATTCGCGCTCCCAAAGCAACTCCGGGCCGCAAGGCCGTCGGTTCGGTCATCGAAGCCAAGCTCGACCGCGGCCGCGGCGCGGTGGCCACCGTTCTCGTTCAGGATGGAACCCTCCATCTCAACGACAGCTATATTGTCGGCAACACCTTCGGCAAGGTTCGCGCCATGTTCGACGACCGCGGACGC
>CAZMHC010000161.1:0-5920 GCA_964565955.1 uncultured Occallatibacter sp. | reverse complement strand
TGCGCCAGGCGGAAACTCTCAGGGTTGAGATTGATTCCGCCGATGCCGTAGTTTCGGCTTACGCTCTCCACCATCTCAACCTGCAAGAGAAGGCCGAGTTGATGGGACGCTGCCACACGCTGCTGAAAGAGGGCGGCGGGCTCCTCAACGCCGACCTCGTGGCGGAGGAAGACGAGTTTCTGGAATCTCTCACGCAGAAAATGCGCGTTTCCGGAATCGTGGAACGCGCTCGGGGAGGCGACCCACGCTTTCCCGATGCCGCTGCGACGCGCCAGTTTCTCGATGAGTTGCAACGCAACGAATGCGACCAGCCGCAGGAACTGGCGGACGATCTTCGCACCATGCGCGAGAGCGGCTTCCGGCACGTTACCCTGTTTTGGAAGGACACGCGAGAGGTCGTCTACGGCGGCATTCGACGCCAGGCTCTCGGGAAGGAGAGATGACCGGGAATGCCCGATCCGCGGATGCGTCGCGCTAGCGGCGCATTGGATGCCGCCAAGCCAGTGCTGCTGGCTTTGGCGTTACTCGCCGTTGCCATCGCGATGCAGAATGGCCTGCTGACCTTATTGGGCAGGAACGCGCCGCTCTCCTTTACGCTCGCCGGATCCTTTGCGCTCTACCTGGCCACGCGGCCTGCACGAAATGAGCTTGTCGTCACACTTCTTTTGGCTCTGGCGCTGCGTCTTCTGTACGGTGCCGCCTTCGGCGTTCAGCCGTATTTTGGTTCGGTGGTGATCTGCTTCGCCGGGTTTCTGGGCCTTGCCAGCTTGATGGTGTTGGCTTATACGGCCCTGCGCAACAAACGCTTTGCGGAGTTTGGAACGGCCGCGTATTTTCCTTTCGTCTCCATCATGGTGGGCTTCATATTGCCCATTGGCAATCGCTTGTCTCCCGTTACTTTCGATGTCAACCTGCTGGCCGCGGACGGCACTCTGGGATATCAGCCGAGTTTCGTTTTGGGCAGTATGATCGCTCGGCACCCGCTGCTCTGGAACCTCACCTCCATCGTGTATTACGCGTTACCTTTTGCGGTTGCCCTGCTGTGCGCCGCGCGGCTCAAAGAAGACCCTCTCCAAGTCCGTCGTCTCCTGTGGTTGTTCGGTACGCTTAGTGTGGCGGGCTTCTCCCTGTATACCGTGTGCCCGGCCACCGGGCCAGCCTACGCATTTCACGACTTGTTCCCATGGAAGCCACCGCATCTCGCGGATCTAGCATTGGGCGTAGCGCTCTCCGTCCCCGGTGCGCCGCGCAACGCGATGCCTTCCTTGCACTTCAGCGCGGCCCTGCTGGTCTTCTGGAATACCTCGCGTCTCGGCAAGGCGAGCCGGATTCTGGCGGGACTCTTCCTGGCGGCGACGGCATTCGCGATTCTGGCATTAGGCGAGCACTACGTGATCGACATCATCGTCGCAGTCCCTTTCTGCCTGCTGTTTCAAGCCGCTTTCATGGGCCGCGGAGCCGGCAATGCGCGGGCCCGGTATTTCGCGATGCTGGGCGGCGCCGCGGTGGCGGCTGCATGGATGCTGACGCTGCGTTTCGGGATTCAGTCGCTGGTGGCGTGGCCCGCCGCGACGCGGGCCAGTTTCCTCGTCACGCTAGGAATCTCGATCTGGGCGCGCTACGCGTTATTTCCGACGAGCAGCCAGGTCCGCGACCCGGCAACCCACCTCTGACTATCTGAAATCGCGCAGCACTTGTAACGCGTCCGGGTTGACCTTGGCCGGGTCGAAGCCCTCTTTACAGTGCGTTGCGGCGCAATACGTATCGTGGTACCCCGGATACAGATTGGCGAACCTGAAACCGGAGAAGCTCAACGCCGTATTGAGCGCCAGTGTGACTATGCCAACTGCCGCGAACGCTAATACGTAGCCGGTAAGCACACCTCTGCCAATTCCCCATTCCACAAACGGCTCGAGCGACATTGCAGAATACGCGATGACAAGTGGTAGCACAGGCAACCAGTATCTGGGGTCGTAATATGCATACACCAAAAGGACGGAAGCGTAACTCACCATATACGCTTCGACTGGGCTGAACTGCTTGCGCCGGGAAGCGATCCCGCCGACTACCAACGCGGACACCAAGGCTCCAATGAAGGGAAGCGCACGCTGAATGATCGGGCCGAATACCGTGTAGGGCACATTGAGGGCTATCTCGCCCAGTTCCTTCAGACGAAAGTGCAGGATTCCTTCCGCCACACCGATTACCGTAAAGCCGTGTAGGTTCTCGCCGAAATCCACGACCGTCGACGTGGTGAAGACGGCCCAGCCAACCGCGGCAGCAACGGCGGCGGCGACGAGTATGCCGGCGATCCTCACCCGGCCGGGAATCCGCTTCACGAGAGGCGGCAAGTCCGGATGGGATAGTATCGTGTACAGAAATGCCGGAATCATGGCGGCGCCAACTCTTCGCACGCAGAACGATGCCAGAACCAAGGCTAGGCCGAGCGAAATTCTTCCCAAGTGGAAAGGCGACGATGCCGTTTTCTTCAGCACGGCAAGACAACTCATCGAGACGCCAAAGTAAACTGTATCCGTCAATGGAATTGCCGAGTATTTTATGAACACGAACGACAGGAGCGATAGGAGACAGATATAAAACACGGGCGAGCCGCAGGCAAACTCCGATGCAAAAATGCGGCGAACCGCCGCCAAACCTATCGTCAGAAACAACATATTAATGCCGATAAGCGCCCAGGCATAGGCAAGGTGGAAATGTATGAGGAGCGCCGCCATGGCAAGGTAGCCGGGTGGATGCATTGTGGGCTGCCCATGATAAAGAAACCCGCCCCCACGTTCCGCGTTTGCCGCCGCAGTCAGTATATATATCGTGTCGGGGTGCAGACGAAGCGGCGTGGCGACCTGCAGGAAATAGATAAACAGTAATACCAGGATGATTCCGAGCTGAACCTTCGCGGCGTTAGCTGGCACAGGGGTCGGATTGGCTGAATCCGGGTTCCCATTACCGATCGTCGCCATCGCTTAGCCCCCTTCCCCCAGTCGTGTAAACCATTGTCCGGCAGCACCCCGGCGCACCCGCCCGTATGCGGCCGGCGTCACCGCGCTCGCCCTGCCGCTCATTGTAGCCGAAGGCCCGTTCCGCAAGGTGGCGGGGTAAAATGGAAATTACGGACTTTTTCCCCTCATCGAGACCTACATGATTGTTGATGCCGTCCTGGCAAAGATTTTTGGCACGAAAACCGAACGCGAGATCAAGGAGATGCAGCCCACGGTGGCGGCGATCAACGATCTCGAGGCGTCGATGCGCGAACTCAGCGACATCGACCTGGCCGCGAAGACGATCGAGTTCAGGGAACGCATCGCGCAAGGCGCGCCGCTCGACGATCTGCTCATCGAGTCGTTCGCGGTAGTGCGCGAGGCTGGGCGGCGGGTGCTGAACATGCGGCACTTCGACGTGCAGTTGATCGGCGGAATCGTGCTGCACCGGGGCAAGATCTCGGAAATGAAGACCGGCGAAGGCAAGACGCTGGTGGCGACGCTGCCGAGCTATTTGAACGCGCTCGAAGGCAAGGGCGTGCACCTGGTGACGGTGAACGATTACCTGGCCAAGCGCGACTCGGAATGGATGGGCCGGCTGTATAAGTTCCTGGGGCTCCAGGTGGGCGTGATCGTCCACGACCTGGACGACCAGGAGCGCAAGCACGCTTACAATTCCGATATCACTTACGGCACCAACAACGAATTCGGCTTCGATTACCTGCGCGACAACATGAAGTTCCGGATAGAGGATTGCACGCAGCGCGGGCATCACTATGCGATCGTCGACGAAGTGGATTCGATTCTGATTGACGAAGCGCGCACGCCGCTGATCATTTCCGGCCCGAGCGAGGAATCCACCGACAAGTACTACAAGGTCAACCGCATCATCCCCAAACTGGTGCGCGGCGAGGTCATCGAAGGCAAGGAGCCAGGAGAAAAATACACCACCGGCGACTACACTATCGACGAGAAGCACCGCAGCGCGGCTCTCACCGAAGAGGGAGTGTTCAAGGTCGAGAAGCTGCTCGGCATCGGCAACCTGTACGACGTCGCCAACTATGAAGCGGGCTGGACCCACCACGTGGAGCAGGCCCTGCGCGCGCATGTGATCTACCAGCTCGACCGGGACTATGTCATCAAGGACGGCGATGAGGGCCCAGAAGTGATCATCGTCGACGAATTCACAGGGCGGCTGATGCCGGGCAGGCGCTGGTCCGACGGTTTGCACCAGGCGGTCGAGGCCAAGGAAAACGTCAAGATTCAACGCGAAAATCAGACGCTGGCCACCATCACGTTCCAGAATTATTTCCGCCTCTACAAGAAGCTGGGAGGCATGACCGGCACGGCGGAGACCGAAGCAGCCGAGTTCCAGAAGACCTACAAACTGGACGTGACGGTGTGCCCGACCAATCGCAAGCTGATCCGCAAGGAAAATCACGACGTGGTTTACCGCACCGAAGAAGAGAAGTTTCGCAACGCGGCCAAGGAAATCAAGGCGGTCACCGAATCCGGCCAGCCGGTGCTGGTGGGCACCATCTCGGTCGAGAAATCGGAGCGGCTGTCCGGCATACTGAAGCGGATGGGCGTGCGGCACGAGGTGCTGAACGCGAAGAACCACGAGCGGGAAGCGTCGATCGTGGCGCAGGCTGGGCGCAAGGGCGTGGTGACGGTCTCCACCAACATGGCCGGCCGCGGCACCGACATCCTGTTGGGCGGCAATCCGGAATTCATGACCAAGGACGCCTGCCTGAAGGAAAAGCTGGCGGAGCGCCTCCCCGAAGACCAGGCCCAGTACGTCGCCGACGAACATTTTTACTACTTCACCCACCACGACCAGTTCTACCGTGTGCGGCGCGACAAGTGGGACGAGGTATTTGCGAAGTACAAGCTGGAGACAGACGCGGAGCATGACGTGGTGGTGGGCCTGGGCGGCCTGCACATCGTCGGCACGGAACGGCACGAATCGCGGCGCATCGACAACCAGCTTCGCGGGCGCGCCGGCCGGCAGGGCGATCCCGGCAGCTCCAAGTTTTTCCTCTCTCTGCAGGACGACCTGCTGCGCATTTTCGGCGGGGAGCGGATGCAGAACCTGATGCTGCGGCTGGGCATGGAAGAGGACGTGCCGATCGAATCGAAGCTGATCACCAGGCGCATCGCCAAGGCCCAGGAAGCGGTCGAGGTGCAGAACTTCGAAGCGCGCAAACACCTGCTCGAATACGACGACGTCAACAACAAGCAGCGGCAGGCGGTGTACGGCATGCGCCGCCAGTTGCTGGAGGGCGTGGATCAGAAAGAGCACATCCTGGACATGATGCGGGGCATCGTGGAACAGACCGTGGACATGCGCTGCCCCAACGACAAGCATCCCGACACCTGGGACCTGGGCTCGCTGCGCAACGACGTGCTGAGCCTTTTCGGCGCCAAGATCGACCTGGCGGAACTCGGCAGCCTGACCAAGGACGAGATCTCCGACGCGATCGCCAACAGGCTGAAACAGAAATACGAGGAGAAGGAAGCGCTGGTGGGCGCCGACACCATGCGGCACGCCGAGCGCATGGTGATGCTGAACGTGATCGACAACCAGTGGAAGGATCACCTGCTGTCGATGGACGAGCTGAAGCAGGGCATCGGCAACCGCGCCTACGGGCAAAAAGATCCGCTGGTGGAATACAAGAAGGAATCCTTCGAGCTGTTCAGTGCCATGATGGACCGCATCGAAGACGAAACCGTGCGCTACCTGTACTTCCTGCAGGTGACGCAGAACGCTCCCGTGATGCCGTTTCCGGAAGAGGGTGAAGAAGAAGGCGGCGAGGAAGAATCTTCAAACGGATCGGCCGGGCAGGCTGCGGCATCCAGCGCCGCCGCCGCGGAGGCGCAACGCCAGGCGGCCAAGAGCACCATGGAAGACTTCACGCGCAATA
>CAZMHC010000160.1:0-5987 GCA_964565955.1 uncultured Occallatibacter sp. | reverse complement strand
GCCAGCGGCACCTTCGGCTACGGCATCGAATTCGAGGAGATCGTCTCGCTGGAGCGGATCGGCGGATTCGTCACCAAGGGCATCTCGCTGGAACCGATGGCGGGCCACGCCGCGCCGCGCATCGTGCAGACCGCCGCCGGAATGCTGAACGCCATCGGCCTGCAGAACGTGGGCGTCGCGGAGTTCGTCGCGCGGAAGTTGCCGCCGCTCAAGCGCTACCCCGCCTGCAAAGTCATCGTCAACGTCTTCGGCACAACGGTGGCCGAATACATCGCGGTTATCGAGCGTCTCAATGCGGCCGAGGGCATCTCAGCCTACGAGTTGAACGTCTCCTGCCCCAACGTCCACGAAGGCGGCATGGCCTTCGGCGCGGATGCCGGATCGCTGGAATATCTGGTCTCGCGGGCCAAGGAGTCGAGTGCACGGCCGTTGATCGTCAAGCTCTCGCCCAACGTGACTTCGATCGCGCACATGGCCAAGATCGCCGAGGACGCGGGCGCGGATGCCCTTAGCGTCACCAACACGTTTCTGGCCATGTCCATCGATGCCGAGACACGCCAGCCACGCCTGAGCAACATTACCGGCGGCCTCTCCGGCCCGGCCATCAAGCCCATCGCTCTGCGCATGGTCTACGAGACCGCCAAGGCCGTCGCCATCCCCATTCTGGGCATGGGCGGCATCGTCACCGCCGAGGATGCTGTCGAATACCTGCTTGCCGGAGCCACCGCCGTCCAGGTGGGCACGGCCAGCTACGCCGACCCACGCGCCGTCGAGCGGCTGGCGCAGGGCCTCCAATCATGGTGCCGCGGCCACCAAGTCGAGCGCATTGCCAGCCTCACGGGTGCTCTGGAAGTGCAGAAAGGATAAGCGCCTTGCTCCATCGGCGACTGGTGGTAAACTGGCGGGTAACCGGACAAGACAGTGGGATTCCACAAATCCGCTGCTGTTCGAGACGAGTTCCAGTCTGGACGGCAGATTCCATTTCAAGAATGAAGGGGATGGTAGGATGTGCATTTCAAGCTCAGTCGGACATGGCGGGAAGAACAAGCGTACCGACGTAAAACTGGTTCAAACTCTTATGAATGAAAATATTGTATTCACTGCCGTCCGTTTAAAACTCGAACAGAATCATTCGGTTAGATTCAGTTAGCTCCGAAGTTGCGCAGTCCTTCCGCTGAAGCGCCTGTGAAATGGGCCTTGACGTCCGCAACCTTCCGAAGATCGAATGGTTGCAGACAGCGGTGAAGAAAAACTTAGATTTGGGAAGGTGAAACCATGTATCAGGAGTGCAATTTCCCCTATTTGCGAACTGGCGTTCGCCGGCTGAGCGCCTGCTCGTCTGCGCTAGCGGTCTTGCTTCTAACCCTCGTCGCGACCGGTGCGTACGCACAGAATCCGATCGTTCCCTACATTGCGCTGAACGGCGTCTGGAACGCGACGCCGGAAAGCGCGGTCACCGTGGCCGCTGGAACGTCGGTCAGTCTTGGCCCGTGGCCGGTGAGCGGCGGCGCATGGAGCTGGACCGGACCGAACGGCTTCACCTCCACCTCGCGCGAGATCGACAGCATCGCTTTGAGCGCCGGAACCAACACTTACACGGCGAGTTACACCGCCGGCGGCGCCACCTACACGCAGGCGTTCACCGTCACGCTAACCGGAAGCGCCTGCGGAGCCAACCCTATCGTTCCATACATCAAAGTGGCGGGTATTTGGAGCGCGGCCGGTGAAAGCTCGGTTACCGTGGCTTCGGGAACCGCAGTGGAACTCGGCCCGCAGCCGCTAAGCGGCGGAACGTGGGCCTGGACCGGCCCCAACGGCTTCACCGCCGCCTCGCGGGAGATCGATAACATCGCTTTGAGCGCCGGAAGCAACGTCTACACGGCGACTTACACGGTGAACGACTGCTCTTACACGCAGAAGTTTACCATCACGGTCACCGGCAATACCGGCAGCTTCACATTGGCACCTTCGACTTCCACTCTGACCGTCGCCGCAAACTCTACCGCCACAGACACCATCACTGTGACGGACGCAAGCGGTTTTTCCGGAGCCGTTGCATTTACCGTATCCGGATTGCCTACGGGCGTAACAGGCGTCTTCGCCCCCAACTCCAGCGCTAGCAGCGTTCTCACATTCACGGCGTTGAGCACGGCCGCGGCCACCGCCAGCCCGGTTACGGCAACCGTCACCGGAACCTCCGGCTCTTTGACGGTGAGCACGACGATTGCGCTTACCGTAACCGCCGTGAGCACGGTATATGCGCCGCCCGCGACGGCGCGGGTGAAGTACAACTTCGATATGGACTGGAAGTTCATTCGGGAGAATGTCTCCGGCGCCCAGGCCACCGCTTTCGACGACTCTTCCTGGACGACGGTAAGCACACCGCACACCTTCAACGATGTCGATTCTTACCGCGATCTCATCAACCACAGCGGCGGCGACCTCGGCACATGGACAGGGCAAGTCTGGTATCGCAAACACTTCCAGATACCCGCCAGTCTGAAAGGCGACAAGCTTTACCTTGAATTTGAAGGTATGCGGCAAGCCGGCGTCATCTATCTGAATGGAACGCAGGTTGGGCTTTCCGAGAACGGCATCACGGCTTACGGCGTGGACGTCTCCAACTATCTGAATTACGGAACCGCGGACAACGTGCTGGCAGTCATGGTCGATAACACGACCAGTTACGAGGAACAGGCTACCGGCACCGCGTTTGAGTGGAATCGAAAAGACCTCTATCCCGACTACGGCGGCCTCAACCATCATGTCAATCTATGGGTGATGGGAACCATCCACCAGACTCTGCCGCTGTACTACGGCCTGGGAACGCAGGGCGGATACGTTTACGCGCGCGACTTCAATATTTCCGCGGGAGCTGCAACCATTACGGTAGAATCCGAGGTGGCCAATCAGTCCGCCGCCAGCGCGAAAGTTACCATGTCGGCGGTTATCGTCAACCAGAAAGGGGCTGTGGTAGCGACGCTCACCGGCACGCCAACCACCATTGCGAACGGCTCCACGCAGGTTCTAAGCGCATCGGCGGCGGCCACGGGATTGCACTGGTGGAGCCCCGCCGATCCGTATCTCTACACCGTGTACACCAACCTCAGCGTCAATGGCGCGGTGGTGGATTCCAGCAGCATCCTCACTGGATTCCGCGAGGTGGAATTCAAGGGCGGAGCCGAAACCGGCGGCGTCTGGATCAATGGCGAATTCACCTATCTGAAGGGCTTCGCCCAGCGCTCGGAAAACAATTGGGAGGGCTTGGGTCAAGCCTATCCGGACTGGATGCACGACTTCAACGCCCAGTTGATCCGCGATTCGAACTCCAACTACATCCGCTGGATGCACGTCTCTCCGCAGCGCGTCGATGTCTCCAGCTTCGACCGCTTCGGCATCGTCAACATCTGCCCGGCCGGAGACGCCGAGGCGGACGTAACCGGCGTGCAATGGAATCAGCGCCTGGCGGTGATGCAAGATAGTATTATCTACTTCCGCAACCACCCCAGTGTTCTCTTCTATGAGGCGGGCAACAATCCTCCCACAGCGACCCAGATGCAACAGATGCTGGCGCTGCAAACGGAATGGGACCCCTACGGCCAACGTGCCATGGGCTATCGCGACGGCGGCAACGCCACTACGGATGCCCCGCTCAACGACCTTGCCCAATACTTCGGCACTATGGTCAGTGAGTCGGCTACCACCGATGCGGTCTCCGATACGAACCTATCGCAGGCGGACCAGACCGACTCCGGCATCATGTTCCGGGGCTACAGCGCCCTGCGCCGCAATACCGCGCCACTCATCGAAGCGGAGGACTTCCGCGACGAGGCGGCCCGCCGCTACTGGGACAGTTACTCGCCGCCCTTCTTCGGGTTTACCGCGGGCCCGAACGATTCCTATCAATTGAACCAGGACACCTTTGTAGTCGGCGGCACGGAGTTATCCGATTCTCCCGGCGGCGGCGTGGGACGCTGGTACTGGTACTGGGCGAATCGCATCTCCAATCCCGATACCTACGCCACCAAAATCTTCGGTCAGGCCTATACCGACACCACCTTCTCCAAGTGGTCGGGCTACGCGTCGATCTACTTCTCGGACTCCGATGCCGACGGCAGGCAGCAATCGAGCGAAGTCGCCCGCGTCAGCGGCAAGGTGGATGCGGTTCGTCTGCCCAAGGACCTCTATTACGCCACACGGGTCATGGGGAACCCGAATCCCGACATTCACATCCTCGGCCACTGGAATTACCCCGCTGGCACCGTTAAAACCGAGTATGTCATTTCCAACTCAGCCTCTGTGGAACTGATCCTGAACGGCAAATCGTTGGGAGTCCAATCCACGCCCGTCGAAGTTGCGGGCGTCTCCGGCGAGTTTGAGTTTGCCTTTCCAAAGATTGCATGGGCATCGGGCACTCTGACCGCCGAAGGACTCAGTTCGTCGGGAACCGTCGAAGCGACGGAAACCCTGACGACAGTCGGCCCGCCGGCGGCGATCAAGTTGACCCCCTATACCGCTCCGGGCGGCATGAGAGCCGATGGGCAGGATGTGGTCTTCATCGACGTGGAAGTCGTGGATGCGAATGGCAATCGCGTTCCCACCGACGATGCCCAAGTTAACTTCACCTTCACCGGACCTGGAATCTGGCGCGGCGGCTATAACAGCGGCATCGTCGATTCCACCAACAACCTCTATCTCAATACGGAGTGCGGCATCAACCGCGTCTCCGTCCGCTCCACCCTTGCGCCGGGCACGATGACCGTGACGGCGAGCCGCTCAGGACTTGCTTCAGGCACCGTCAGTTGGACTTCCACGGCCGTTCCGCTGACCAATGGGCTATCGACCAGTTTCCCGGCGGATTTGCCAGGGCCGTCGGCCACCGAGTAAACCGGCGGGTGGCGCAGGTCTGAGTACCTAATAAATGACTGGGTGCCCCAGGTCTGAAAATCCAGACCTGGGGCACCCAGATTTGTTTCTTGGACGGTATAGGGACATGGGCCACCCGCCAGGCCAGCACTTTCGCGGCAATCGGCTCCAGGCGCGGGTCATGGCTGCGAAAGGGGGCGTTCTGAGGCGCGTTTTGTGGGGGGAAATCCACCGTTTCGGCCTGCATATACCGATGATACAGAATTTCTGGGTTGCGGACGCTTGCGGTTTTCAATCGAAAGTGCCTTAGCGGCGTCCAATGAACAACGGGAATCTAGGCAGGCGGAATGGCCCGTGGTATGCTTCTATCACCTATGGGGACTGCCATGATTGAACTCGATCGCGAAATCGCCGCATACGAAACCATGTGTGCCGATCTTGAGAATCGCCACATGGGTGAGTGGGTTCTTGTCTTCGATGGAAAGCTGATCGGCACCTTTCCAACGTTCGATGAGGCCGCGCAACTGGCCGTGCGAGAGTTTGGCCGAGGGCCGTACCTTATAAGGCAGGTTGGGGCGCCGCCGGTTACCATGCCGGCATCGGTCGTCTATAATTTGCAGCATGCCTAGCGCCAAATGCGGGTGGAACGATATTCCCGGCGGCCATTCCGGAGCCGACCTGTTGAGTCTGTGGGGTCCACGGCTACGTGTGGATATAGGCTTTGATCCAAATTACAAGTTCGTTCCAGGAGGACCACCGCCAGTGCCGGGAAGGAGGGGGCTTCCCGCGCTGGTGGACACGGGAGCAGTTGAATCCTGCATTGATAGCCTCCTGGCCGCGCAATTGAACCTTCCAATCGTAGATAGACGCATGATAGCTGGCGCGCATGGGGCAAAAGAAGTCAATATGCATCTTGCGCAGGTACATATCCCTACGCTCGGCTTTACGATATACGGCGAATTTGCCGCTGTTGATCTACGTGCTGGCGGACAGTCTATCGATGCGCTCATTGGACGCACATTTCTGAAACACTTCAAGATGATTTATGAAGGTACGACCGGCAACGTAGGAGGGTGTAAAACATTTTGTGTAAACGGTCTTTTCGACTCTGATAAACAGAG
>CAZMHC010000159.1:0-6077 GCA_964565955.1 uncultured Occallatibacter sp. | reverse complement strand
ATCGGCGCGCCCCGCCCCATAAATTACGCCGCCCACTGAATTTTGCAAGAGGCTCTTGTTTTTGAACCTGCAAGAGGATTACCCGGGAATAAGCCGCGAACTTCTGGACCCCATGCGCATTTCGCCGCCGGTCTGCCTCAACCGCGCCGTGCACAGGGCGCTTAACTCTCCGATCACGCACTGCAAAACTTCTGCCCAGTCGCCCGGCGAAGTTTGGCGGAAGAGCCGCGCCGTCGGATACCAGGGGGTGGTCTCCGTCTCCTGCATCCAGCGCCAGTCGCTCAGATGGGGCAGCAGAATCCAGACCGGCTTGGCCATCGCTCCAGCCAGATGGGCGATGCAGGTATCGGTGGTCACCACCAGGTCCAGCGTGGCGACCATCGCCGCCGTCTCCGCCAAATCCCGATCCTGGCTGCAAGCGTCCCAAACGAACAGTTTGCCGGAGAGATCGGCAATCTGCTCAGCGGCCGCGCCTTTTTGCAGCGAAATCCAATTGATTTCCGGCGTTCGCAGAAGCGGCAGCAGGGTCTTCAGCTTCATGGACCGCTGCCGGTCCGCCTTGTAGCGGGGATTGCCCGCCCAGGCCAGCCCTACGCGCAGGGCCGTCCTCCCCGGTCGAACGAACGGAGTTTGCACCCACTTCTCCGCCGCCTGCTTGGGGTCTGCTCCCAGGTAAGCGCCCGGCCAGGGAACCGTCTCCACCGTGGTTGCAAAGACGGCGGGCGAGCTCATCAGCGGGCACTCGCAATCGAACTCCGGCGGTTTGGCGCCCAGCAGCGCGGTCTCCGCCTGCCCGGAGCGCACCACCGGCAGCGACTCCATCAGCCGCAGCGCAGGCTCTTGTACCTGCAAGAGGACCGTACCCCCGCGCGCGGCCACCAGGGTCGCGTAACGACAAAACTGAATCGTATCGCCCAGCCCTTGCTCGGCATGGAGCAGAATCCGGCGGCCGTCGAGCGGCTCACCCATCCAGCGCGGCTGACGAAAGACGCGCGGGCTGCGATGCACCTCGCGGAAGCGCCAGCGCGCCTCGTAACCCGGCCAGCCTCGCTCCCAGTCGCCAAGCCGCAGCCTGGTCAGCGCCAGATTGTAGGACGCTCCGGCGGACTCCGGCTCGCGCGCGACCGCCGCTTCCTGCGCTGCAAGAGCCTCTTCCATGCGCCCCAAATCCAGCAATGAGTTGCCGCGGTTCGAGGCCGCCGCCTTGTGGCCCAGCGCCTCGGCTCGCTCGAAGACCTCGATCGCCTCGGCGTACCGCCCCTCGTTGTGCAGCATAATCCCCTGCATATTGATGGCTTCAGGCTGGTCGGGAGCGCGCGCCAACGCCCAGCGCAGCCATGCCCATGCGCCGGCAAGATCCCGCTCCGAGGCGCGAAACTGGCACCAGGAGATCAGCGTCTCCACCTGATCGAGATTGATCGCGAAGGCCTTGCGCAGGTGCGCTTCTGCCTCGGCCGGCCGACGGCGCTCTCGCTCCAGAACCGCCAAATTGATCCAGCCTGAAATCAGGTCGGGGCGCAGCTCGACGGCCCGCTGCAAGGCTGCCTCGGCGTAGACCTCGCGTCCCTGCTCACGCAGAAGGCTGCCCAGATTCATCCAAGCGGCGGCAAAATCCGGCCGTGCCACCAGCGCCCGACGGTAGCGAACCTCAGCTTCCTTCTGCCTGCCCAGCCGCCCCAGCACAAATCCGGCGGCAAACTCGGCCTCCGCTAGCCGCGGCTTCAGAGAGAGCGTCCGCTCGTAACGTTCCAGAGCCTCTTCGTTTCTTTCCAAGCAGGCCAGAGCGTTACCCAGGCCCAGATGAGCGGCGGCCAGAGCAGGCTGGCGCTTGAGCGCCAATTCAAACTCCCGCGTCGCCTCTTCCGGGCGACCGGCGGCATTCTTCAGTTCGCCCAACCCCATCCGCGCCAGCGCATTCATCCCGTCCAGCCGGATCGCCTGCCCATAGGCCCGCTCGGCCTCCTCGATTCGGCCTGCGGACTTCAATGCCTGACCCAGCGCCACCCAGGCCGCGCCCATCTCCGGCGCGGCGTCCACGGCCGCCGCAGCCATAGTCACCGCTGCATCGAACTGGCGGCTGGCCAGCGCCACCAGGCTCATGCCCACCAGCGCCTCGGGCTGGCGCGGGTTCCGCTCCAGAACCCGCCGATAGCCCTGCGCCACCTCGGTCAGACACCCCGTAAACCCGTTCGCTGAACTGTTTTCGTGCCGCTGCATCGCCCAACCTTCCCCGCTTGCCGGTCCCTCGCGGGCTGGTTTTTGGAGATCGACACTTGCAAGCTAGAATGGATCCGATCCGCGCTCAACCGGGAATCTCGTTTCGGGCACGGTTTTCCCGGCGGGAGTTCCCGTTTCATGCGCAGGTTTGCTTTTGGGACGGAAGCTGGAGCCATTTACACTGGCGTTGACAGTTTTCCGGAGATATTCATGACCTCAGCAGCATCTTCCGAACCCCGCGTTCCGCTGCTGGAGCGCGACCAGGTTCCCGCCGAAGTCGCCGCGCTTTACGACAAGCTCCACGCGGATCGCGGCGTGGTGCCCAATATGTTCAAGGCGCTGGCCAACGTTCCGCCCCTTGTGCTGGGCGTGGCCGCGCTGCTCAAGCCGCTGATGGGCGAGGGCGCATTGCCCTCATGGTACAAGGAACTGATCGCCACCCGCGTCGCCGCGCTCAACCAGTGCGCATACTGCGTCAGCGCCCATCGCCATCTGGCCCTGCAGCGCGGCGCCACGCCGGAGCAGGTCGCAAGCCTGGAACTCGACGCGGCAATGGAGGGAAAATCCATTTTGGACGCCTTCAAGCGCGGCCCCTTCACCGATAAGGAAAAGGCCGGCCTGCGCCACGCCGATCTGCTTCACCTCTCCGGCAACGCCATCGACGACCGCGCCTTCGCCGATTTGAGTACCCAATTCAGCCACGAGGAGATCGTCGAACTCACCGCCGTCGCCGCCGCCTTCGAGCTTTTTTCCCGCATCAACAGTTCACTGCGCATTCCTGTTACGCCGCTTCCGTACTTGCCGTGAACCCATCCCACGTCGCACCGGCAGATGACCCCGCCCGCTTTACGGTTGAGATGCGGCGGCGTTCGCCCCGGCACGGCGCTGCCGCTCGACAGGCCAGTAGCGCCCGCGCGCTCAGGCTATGAATGGTTCAGGTTTCATTGATGCCCTCTCAAAATCGTTCCGACGATTCTGAGGAGAAACCGACTCCCAGCTTCAAAATATCTCCGGAGCCAGCAGATCGCCCATCGTCTCCCGCCGCCGGATCAGCCGCGCCTTTCCGCCCTCCACCAGCGCCTCGGCCGGCCGCACCCGCGAGTTGTAGTTCGAGCTTTGCGCCATGCCGTAGGCCCCGGCGTCGAGCACCGCCAGCAAGTCTCCCGGCTCGACCGGCGCCAGCTTGCGGTCGTGGGCAAAGAAGTCGCCCGTCTCGCAGATCGGCCCCACCACATCGACGATCTTGGCCTTCCCGTCCCTCGCCCGCACCGGAACGATCTCGTGGTGCGCCTGATAGAGCGCCGGACGGATCAGGTCGTTCATCCCCGCGTCGGCGATCACGAAAGTCTTGCTGCCGTTGCGCTTCACTTGCAGCACCTCGGTCACCAGCGCCCCGGCCTGGGCCGCGATGAAGCGCCCCGGCTCGATCAAGAGCCGCCCCTCGAAACCGGCCAGCGATCGTTGAATCGCCGCCGCGTACTTGGCAACCGCGGCCGCCGCGTTGAAGCGGCCCGCATGGTACTCGATCCCCAGTCCGCCGCCCGCATCCACAGAGCCGATCTCAATGCCTTCGCTCCGCAACTGCCGCACCAGCTTGCAAACCCGCTCCATGGCCTCGCCAAACGGCGCCGCGGAGCGAATCTGCGAGCCGATATGGACGCTTACCCCATGCGCCTCAAGCCAGCGATTGCCCGCCGCGCTCTTGTAGATCGCCGTAGCCCGTCGAATATCCACCCCAAACTTGTGCTCGCTCAGCCCCGTCGAGATATACGGGTGGGTTTCGGCGGAGATATCGGGATTCACGCGCAGGCCAAAGCGTGCCTTCTTCTTGAGTTTGGCCGCGCGGCGGGCCAGCAGCGCCAACTCCGCCTCGCTCTCCACGTTGAATGCGAGAATCCCCGCCGTCAGCGCCTTGTCGATCTCCGCTGCCGTTTTGCCCACGCCGGAGAAGACCACCCGGCCCACAGACTCGGGCGCGGCCGCCAGCACCCGGTCCAACTCGCCGCCGGAGACAATGTCGAAGCCCGCGGCGCGCTCGGCCATCAATCCGAGAATGGCCAGCGCCGAGTTGACTTTGACCGAGTAACAGACCAGATGCTCCCGACACGAGAGTGCACTCTGAAACAGCCCCAGCCGCTCGACCATCTGGTCGGCCGAGTAAACGTAGAGCGGCGTGCCGTGGCGCTTCGCCAGCGTTTCCAGCGAAACCCCGCCGCAGTGCAGCGCGGCGCCATTCCGCGGATAGTGAAAGGGTCGAGGCGACGAAGGCGAGGATGAAATCGCGGATGCGGTCAAATGGGCTTCCCAACGAAGATAGTTTCTTCTTCGAGCCTACAGCATTGTGCGGCGCGATTCGAGACCTTCGTGTTCAATATGCGCTACGCGAGTTGGAAGAGCGCAGCGAACGCAAGCGAAAAGAGCACAGCCGCGCAAGTAGAATGGCGAGTTCAAAAAGCGCTGAGCGTGACCGTTATGCTGTTTGCCCTCGGTGTCGTGAAAATGGGCGCCGGCCGTTTATCCGTGATGAAAATATCGTGGGGGTCGCTGGAGCAATGGAACTGCACAGTGTAATTCGATTCGCAGTTCCCAACTATGACGGATACAGGATATTCGGATTGCAGTGTAATATCGCGAAACGAACTGTTGGTCAATGTCAAATGTTGGGTGGGGAGCAGCGAATAGGATTTGACAACAGTCCTGTTTTCAGTCGCGTTCGACGGATAATCTTCGGGATGAGATGCACTAGGTAAGTTCAAAGTATGCTCAATCGCACTGAGAACAACCATCCTTGTTGACAGTGGCGTTGACCAGTACCAGCCAACTGCAAACAAGCCAACGACAGCGAGAAATATCCAATCGGCGGGACGAGCAAATTTCATGCCGAAAGTATAACAAGAACGATACCGGATAGTCGTTTGAATTCTGAATTTTGATGAAATCGAACCGATGTACTCTACCGGTCCAGCCCACGCCTCACGCCTCCCGCTGCCGCAGCCACTCGGCCAGCAGCGCGGCGACCTTGCCCGGCTGCTCATAAGCGGCCAGATGCCCCGCGTCGGGCAGCAGGTGGAACTCGCAACCGCCCGGCGCGGCGTGGAAGGCTTCCATCTCCGCCTGACTCACGCCGGGGTCTTCGCCGCCCGCAATCGCCAGGACCGGCGCATTGATAGTAGCTACCGTCGGCACCGAATCCGGCCGCGTGGCCAACCCCGCCTGCACCGCCACCAGCGCTTCCAGAGTCAGCGTCATGCGCGCCCGCAATTCGGCAACGATCGCCGGATGCCGCTCACGCGCCGTCGCGCCGATCAGCGTTCGCGCCATGCCGTCGAAGACCGCCGCGCTGCTCCCCGCCCTCGCCAAGCCGATGGTGGCCGCGCGCCGGTCCAGATTGGCCTCGGCATCCGGCTGGGGTTTGGAGCAGACAAAGGTCAGCCCGCTCACCCGCTGCGGAGCCTTGCGCCACAACTCCAGCAGCACGTAGCCGCCGATGGAGCAGCCGGCAATGACCGCCTTGGCCACCGCCAGACGGTCCAGCAGCGCCAAAACGTCGGCGGCCAGTTGCGCCACCGTCAGCACTGGCGCATCGGGTACGGCGGCAAAGTCGCCCGCCGGCAGTGCGCCCAACTCCGAGCCGCCATGACCGCGCAGGTCCGGCACGATGGCCCGAATTCCCCCCAAACTTCCGATCAGCGGACGCCAATACTCGCCGTCAAGCGGGGTGGGGTGTAGAAACACCACCGGCAGCCCGGAGCCGAATTCCCCAAAACTCAGTCGCGCCCCGTCCGATTCGTAGCTTCCTTTCATGGAGCCTCTTGCAGAATTCCGGTTTTAGGTGCATTTATGTGTGGGGAATCCGAACG
>CAZMHC010000158.1:0-6085 GCA_964565955.1 uncultured Occallatibacter sp. | reverse complement strand
TACAATTTTATTCAACTGTGACGCGGAGGCGGGGCTTAATCAGAGGTTCCCTAAGGACTGCGATCTTCCTTCCGAACGACCGCCGCGACTACCCGCCTCCCGAATACATTGATGAGGCGCGCAAGGTACGCAACTGGGTATAACGTCGGCCTGATGCCGAGTGTCCCCAGGCCTCGGTTCTGACGCTAGGAGTCGATCCAGTCAGGCAACGATCTCCAATCCCTTCTTGTCGCCATCGACAAGGCCGGACACTGGCTCACGGACGAAGCCGCGCAGCGGACTCCTCGTTTGGCTCATTTGGTCGATTGGCGCAGTTGACCTCGAACTGGACGGGAGACAGGCAGTCCAACGCCGAGTGCGATCGCTCTGGTTGTAAACCTCCTCCATGGAGCGACGGGCCTGCTCCATGTCGCGGTATTGCTTCAGCGACACTTCTTCTGCCTCGTCGGTCTTCATGAAACCTTCTGCCCGTCCGTTATCCCAAGGGGAACCCTTACGGCTCATGCCGATTTGAACATCGAACGCTTGCAATCGATCCGCATACTCCGATGAGGCATAGCAGGCGCGACTTGCCTGAGTGGCTGCTGGCGGCCTTCGCCTTGCTCAACCTCTACCGACATCGCAAGAAGTTATTTGGCACGATAACTCCGCTGTTGGTCCGGCAAGGGGAGCAGTGTCTCTGGAAGCCGGAAATTGGCCTGCGGAAACGCAAACCGAAGCCACCCAAGCCGCATCGATCCTTGAGATTGCAGTTTATTGAAAGGAATATTGCGGGAAAACTTCCACATATCGTCGTCGCTGGAAAACCGATGGCTTAATCGGAGGTTCCCTAGAGTTACCCTAGTTTGATTTCTTGCTTGATAGGGAGTTCCTTGGCGCGGCCTTTTTCCCGGCAGTCTTCTTTGCGGCGGCCTTCTTGGTCGCGGCTTTCTTGGCCGCTGCGGCCTTGACAGGAACTTTCTTGGTGGGCTGCTTCTTGGCCGGCGCTTTGGCGCGGGCGGCGCGGGTTTTGGCGGCCAACGCGGATTTCAGCTCGGCGTCGAACTCGGCTGGCGTCAAGGGGCGGGCGGATTTGCGCAGGCGTTCAATGTCGTAGAAGGCGCGGCGCTCGGTGAGGAAGACGTGGACTACGAAGTCAACGTAGTCGAGGAGAATCCACTCGCCCTGGCGGCGGCCTTCGACTGAATTGGCGAATGCGCCGAATTCCTTCTTGAGGCGGTGCTCGATCTCGTCGGCAATGGCCACGGCTTGGCGGTCGTTACTGGCCGAGGTGACCAGAAAGAAATCGGCGAGGCCGGAGTCGATGGGGTCGAGTTCGAGGATGCGGGTCTCTTCGCCCTTCTTGTCTTCGCAGACCTGGGCGGCGGCTTGAACCAATTGGCGTATGGGAATGCGGGATTGCTGCGTTGTTTCGGTCGTCATGCGGCGGGCTGGTTCTCCAAGGTCCATCGTAGACCCTGGAGGGGGCATGGGCAAGTCAGAGATAGAGTTGGTGGGAACGAATGTAATCCGAGACGGCTTGGGGAAGCGGGTTCTTGGCCGCTGGCGGAGAGTTTGCGGGAGCGCTAATCTGGCGGCGAATGGCCGAGGCGCTGATTTCGACCTTGAGGCCGGGTAGAAGATAGAAGGGGGCGGGATCGCCGTCGGAATTGCGCAGGAGATAGCGGCGGAGTTGGATTTCCGATGCGTCGGGATCGGGCAGGGATTGGATGGAGAGACCTTTGGGGAGCGCGGCCTTGAGGTTGTCGAGGCGCTGGCCGGGGCGGGCGGCGACGATCAACGGGGCGGCAAAAGGTATCTCCGCTGCGCGATGCCAGCGCTTGAGTTGGGCAAAGGAGTCGGCACCCATGAGACAGAAGAGAAGCGCGTCGGGGCCGAGTTCGTCGCGGAGACGAAGCAGCGTTTCTATGGTGTAGTTGGGAGCTCCGGAGGGGTTGGGGGCGTCTGCGCTCGAAACGGCAAAATCCGGCTCTTCGGCGATGGCCAGTTCGGTCATGGCAAGGCGGTCGGCGAAGATGGCCGTCGCGCCGCTCGGCTTGAGAGGCTGCGCGCCCACCGGGGCAAAGAGCACGGAATCGAGCCGGAGCGCTGAGCGGGCGGCGCGGGCGACGGCCAGATGGCCGAGGTGAGGCGGATCGAAGCTGCCGCCGAAGAAGGCCACGCGGCGGGCGCACTCGGAAGGCTTGGACATGGATTGATCCTATCGCGCCGGGACGCTCTGATAGCATGGATGCCAGGACGATGCGATACCTGATAGCGGTGCTTGCCCTTGCCGGCGCGGTGGTCTCCGCCATGGCGCTTCACGTTCATTACTCGAACGATGTAGAATCGTGCTCGATCAACGCGGTGTGGGATTGCGGGGTTGTGAATCACAGCCCCTTCGCGGAGATACTGCACGTGCCGGTGGCGGCGCTGGGCATTGCCGGCTACCTGGCACTGGGCGCGCTGGCGCTGCTGCGGCAGCGGTTTCTGCTGTTCCTGGTGGCAGGCGCGGGATTCTGCTTCGCGCTGCGGCTGACATTCATCGAGGAGTTTGCGCTGGGCGCATGGTGCGTCTATTGCGTCATCTCGCAGTGCATCATTGCGCTTGTGTTACTGACCAGCCTCGGATGGTTCGCTGCGGAGTATCTCGAATTGAGGAGGGCCTCTCGGCCCGCTTTGGGGCCTGGTTGATCGGCTTTTCGTTCGGCGCTGCTAAACTTGAGCAGACTCCATGTTCAAGATGAGCTACGCGCGCTGGATGTACAGGTGGGAGACTCGGCTGACGACGCGCGACGAAAATCGCGTGGTGCGGCCGCTGGAGTGGGGCTTCGACTGGATTGCTCCTTTCCTTGAGGCGCATGGGCTGGGCGCGGCCGTGCCGAGGCCCGAGGATATGCGCGACCCGGCTGCGGCGGAAGCGGCGATGACGCGCATCAACCAACTGCTGATCCGGCACAGCGACAGATTCTTCGGCTATGAGCGGCCCCGCGACTTCCGGCTCGAAGAGCGCCACCCGGAGCTATTCCCGACCAATGTGCGCCCGGAGACCCTGGCCAAGGATGCGGCGCTCAAGCGGTGGGCCGCACAGGGAAAGATTCCGGCGGCGCGGTATTTGCGGTTTACCTCGCCGGAGCGGACGCCCTTCGCGGAGAACGACCAGGTAAACGCGCGCTGGTTTCCGGCACCGACTCACAAGGATGCGCGGCGGCCCAAGCAGGCCATCGTGGTGATGCCGCAGTGGAACGCCGACGGCTTCAGCCACAACGCGCTGTGCGCGATCTTCAACAGCATGGGAATTTCGGCGCTGCGGCTCTCGATGCCCTATCACGATATTCGCCGCCCGCAAGAACTGGAGCGCTCGGACTATGCGGTGAGCGCCAATATCGGCAGGACGCTTTCGGCTTGCCGGCAGGCGGTGGTCGATATTCGCTGCTGTCTGGACTGGCTGGAGGAGCAGGGGTACGAGCACTTCGGTGTGCTGGGAACCAGCCTGGGGTCCTGCTACGCTTTTATGGCCAGCGCGCACGACAAGCGGATTCGGGTGAACGCCTTCAATCATGGATCGACGGCCTTCGGGGACGTGGTGTGGGCGGGTCAGAGTACGCGGCACGTGAAAGAAGCGCTGGCGGAGGCAGGACTTACCCAGGATAGGGTGCGGGAGTTATGGTCTGCGGCCAGCCCATGCAGCTTCTACGACAAGCTGGCCGGCGCCGAGGCCGAAGGATCGCGGAAGAAGATACTGCTGGTCTATGCCAAGTACGATTTGACCTTTCCGCTCGAGTATTCGCTGAAAGTGGTGGAGGCTTTCAAGAGAAGAAAGCTCGATTTCGAGCCGCGAGTGCTACCCTGCGGCCATTACACCACCGGAGAAACGCCTTATAAATACATCGACGGGTGGTACATGGGATCGTTCGTCTACCGGGCCTTCAAGGCGCTGCGGGAGGAGAAGGAGGCGGGCGGAGCAATCGCTACCCTGCCTGCACGGGAAGTGGAAGAGGAAGCCGTCAGTCGCTATTGATCCGGTCCAAAATTGCGATATACACATCCATACTGGCCGCAAGAAATCATCTGAGGCAACGTTGTGGTGGGTCCGCGCAGGCGAACAAACCATGAATATGTTAAGCTGGACCAGTCTAGATTGATTCAGACCAATGCAAGGAGTATTCATGCTGCAAGTAGGAGCTTTCGAGGCAAAAAACACCTTCGGCGCCCTGCTCGACCGCGTCGAGGCTGGCGAAGAGATACTAATCACCCGCCACGGCAGGCCCGCCGCTCTCCTTGCTCCCGTTCCCACCATCTCCGATGCGGATCGCGCCCGCGCCCACCTTGCTTTGGAGCGGATGACCCAACGAACCAAGGAAATGAAGCTTGGCCCCTTCGACTGGGCGGAGTGGAAGGCCTATCGCGATGAGGGCCGCCGGTGAGCCTGATCCTCGACAGCTCGGCAACGCTGGCGCGGCCCTTCGGGTCATGCGCGATTCTTGGCGGCAATCGGGTATACGGGATGCGCCGGCAGCAGCGGCGTTTTGTATGACGCGCGAGAATGGGATCCGAGTGGACTTGGCGAATTGGACACTGTCGTCAAGCAGGTAGGCGCCGTAGGAATGGATGAGGCCTTCACCGGAGGCAAGCCGACGCGCAAGGAGCCTTTCCTTCCAATTGGAAAACTTGAAACCGAAGGCCGGTTGATAACGCTGCCCTACTGCTGGTTTTCAGCGCTCGATACTTGGGACAATCCAAGCCTGTGCGCGCTCGATACTTACGACCTTTCCGCAGATACAGTCAGATTCAAGTCCCGCGCATACAATCGGCCGGATTTGTTGCCGATCGCCAAGGCAATTGAATATGCCGAAAAGCACGATTATCCAGCGGTTTTGGCCTACTGCGCGAATGCAGACGTGGCGCGCAGACTCGTGCGCGACATAACGCCGTCGTACTTTGCCGGCGATCTTCGAGTGACGCGGAAAGCGGATGGTTCGGAACGAGTCGAGATGGGTGATAGGTTTGACGTCCAGAAGAGTGGGGATAGGTGGCTGGTGGTGCGATTTGCACCAAGTCCCAATTAGCGCAGCCCGTTGAGGTCCAGCCGCAGCACCTTGGCGGGGTCCAGATAGGCAGCCTGCCAGCGCACGGCCCAATGCAGGTGCGGGCCGGTGACGCGGCCGGTGGCGCCGCTGAGGCCTAGAAGGTCGCTCGCTGCCACGCGCTGTCCCTCTTGAACGTCTATACGACTGAGGTGCATATACAACGTGTAGAGGTCCAGGCCGTGATCGATGACCACGCAGTTGCCCTCGTAATAAAGCGGGCGGGCGAGGACCACGGTGCCGCTGTTGGCAGCGCGGACTGCTGTGCCGGAGGGAGCGCGAAAATCCATGCCCTTGTGGATGCTGGCCAGCTTGCCGTTGAAAGTGCGGCGGGTGCCGAAGCTGTCGGTGGGCGGAGCCGTCACCGGCGCGTGGAAGCTGCCGGACCAGAGCCGCTCGGCGGCGCTGGCGGCAAATACCTTTGCTTTGAGTTGCTGCTCCGCTTGAATCTGCTTGAGCGCTTCGGGGGCAGGCTTGACATACTTGGGGGCGACGGTCAACGCGCCGGTGCTGTAATGAGTGGGATGGACTTCGACGGATTGGCTGAGGTCGCGGACGGCGCTCCCGGCATGAACGACGATGCGCAAAGTGGAAGGCCCCGCGTCGGCTTCCACATCCACGCCGGCGAGAGCGAACCAGGCGCGGCCATCGCGACCGCGAAAGAATTGCAGCTTGCCGCCCAGCCATTCGCCGTCCACCGTTACGGCATCGGTCGCCACGACGCGAATCAACTCCGGCGAGCCGGCCTCGACCATGGAGGGAGTGAGCGCGATCGGCGAGGATTGCGCGCCGGCGGGGGCCGAGGCGAGGGACAGAAGGGCAGGGATCAAAGCCAGGCGGCGGACTGGTGAAGAAAGAATGAAAGACAGCATCAAGAGCAAGGATAATTGTCTTCGGATCGATTGGGGCCCGCAGAGGCGGAGATTCTTTCGCCAACGGCGGCAAGTCGCCACCGCTTTGCGGGATAGCTAGTGCTTAATTGCGTAAGTTTACGATAGTGTTGCGCAGTTGCGATCCTT
>CAZMHC010000157.1:0-6160 GCA_964565955.1 uncultured Occallatibacter sp. | reverse complement strand
TTCGCCGGCCAGCTCTCCGGCGTCGAAGGCTACACGGAATCCATCGCCACCGGCCTGCTCGCCGGCCTCCACGCCGCCGCCGTCGCGCGCGGAGAACAGCCCATCCCCGCCCCACGCGCCTGCGCCCTCGGCTCCTTGGTCCACTACATAACTCACGCCGATCCCAAGAACTTCCAGCCAGCCAATGCAACCTTCGACCTGCTTGAGCCTCTCGATGAAGAAATCCGCAAGAAACTCCGCGACAAGAAAGAGCGCCACCGCCTCCAGTGCGAGCGAGCGCTAGCCGCCTTCGACGCCTGGTGGGCCGAACAATCTGCCGCCTTCGCGCAGTCGTCGAAGTCGCCCGCGAAAAACTCCGAATCCGAGGTATCATCCTAAGTATGGCAACAATACACATCTCGGAGGTTGATGCCTGCCGCGACTTCGCTGGATTGCTCGCCCGTGTCCGCGCCGGGACCGAGGTCGTCATTGAGAACGCCGCCTCTCCCGCCGTTGTGCTGCGCACGTCAGTCGAGCGCCCTCTCAGGCGGCTATCGGAATCCCTCCGCCTGGCCAAAGAGCATGGTTCCACGGTCACGTTGGACGGCGGCTTCGCCCGGGATATTGAAGCGGTCTTAAAGAGCCATCCCGAACCGCTGGAGAACCCGTGGGCTTGATCCTCGATTCCAGCGTCGTTATCGATGCCGAGCGCCGAGGGGATACCGTCGAAAAACTGATAGAGCGGGCGATCACAGTGGCGGGCGATCAGGAGGCCGCGCTCTCTTCGGTCGGACTGACGGAACTTGTCCACGGCATCTATCGCGCGCAAACCCCGGCAATACGCCTACGCCGCCAGTCCTTCATCGTAGAACTCCTCCGCGATCTGACGGTCTATCCGTTTACCAAAGAGACTGCCTTGCCGGCCGGAGAGATCGACGGCACGCAGCAGGCGTTGGGCGTGACCATCCCCGTTGACGACTTGCTGGTCGGCGTCACGGCGCTGGAACTTGGCTTCTCTGTCTTGACCGTCAATCTCCGCCATTTTCGGCTTATCCCCGGTCTCAAGATCGTCCAACTATAGGACGAAAAAACGTCCCCGGTTGTGCGGCGCTTTCCGAGCGGCTAAAACGCCCCGTGCCCCATGCTTTTCACGTACTATGCGAAACGATGGGCAGCCGCGAATCCAGTTCCCTACCGCCTGAACTGCCGCCGTATCGCCAGCAAAAACAGGCCGAAGAGCGTCGCGGTCAGCAAACTCTCCGCAATCGCCAGAACCCGCCCACACGGATAGTTCGGAGCGTACTCCGCGCTCTTCTGAAAGGTCGCCGTATCCACCGATGCAATCGCCCCTTTGCCCGCCAATCCGGCCTCCGCCCAAAGATTTTCCCTCGCGCTCTTGCTAACTTCCCACACCGAGGCATAAGTCTCGACTTGCCTGGTCTCTTGCCGCTTCAGTCCAACTCCGGGAAGAGGCAGCAATGCCGCAAACAAGACCAGAGTTCCCAGCAGCCAAGCTCCCGGTTTCCAATAACTGTTCCCGTAATTGCTCGCATGGCGATAGAGCGCCACCAAGCTGAGGTTGCGATGCCGCCAGCGCCGCAAGCCGAGAAGCCGCCCGGAAGTCGGCCCGGCCAGCCGCTTCATCTCCATCTCCCCGAAATGAAACTCATTGGCCGTCCAGTAATCCAGCCCGGCATCGTAGTTCTTCTTCAATTGCGTGTATATATGCGACACCGCCCAATAGTCGCGCTGGCCATCTCTCTTCGGTCCTCGCTCCAGCTCCTGTTCCAGAGGGATCGTCTCCTCGAAGACAGTCAGCCCGCCTTGTCCTTCCCGTCTTCCCCACCGCGCCGATGAGCTAAACCGGACCTGGCTTACATCGCAATTGTGAAAGAGAACCCGGCTCAGGTCCACGTCGTCGAAGAGTATCTCCTCCGGCTTGGCGAAGCTAGCCAGCGCAAACACCGCGCTGGGCTGTCCCGCAATTTGAGGATCGAATTTCGTGCGACGGAATTCGGCTTGATCGAGAAACCGGATTCTTCTCAGATTGACCGTTCCGCGAAACTCCGTGTCCGCAAACCGCGCCGCCTGCGTAAAAGTCGCATAACTGAAGTCCGCGTTCTGCGCGAAGACCGCGGAAGTGAATTGCGCCTCCTGCGTGAAGGCAACTCCGATGAATTTCACCTCGTTCTGAAAAGTCGTTCCAATAAACTCTGCGCCCTGCGTGAAGCTCGCGCGGAAGAAATCCGTTTCTCCCGTGAAGCCGGCTCCGCTGAAAAAGGCTTCTCCGGTAAAGATCGCTCTGCGAAAGCGGGCTTCTTGCTGGAAGGTCGCCGTGTGAAAGAACGCGCCCGACTGGAAAGACGCTCCGCTGAAGTCCGCGCCTTGCGTGAAGATCGCTCTGCGAAAGTCGGCGTCCTGCGTGAAGATCGCTCTGTGGAACGCTGCATTCCGAGCGAAGGAGGCATAGTTGAAAAAGCAACCCTTCTGGAAAGCCGCGTCGGAAAAGTCCGCGTCTTGCAGGAATCGCGCTCCGCTGAAAGAGCAACCCTTCTGGAAAGCCGCGCCGGAAAAGTTCGCGTCTTTCAAGAATCGCGCTCCACTGAAGTAGGCGCCCTGCGTGAAGGTCGCTTTATTAAACCGGCAGGTGGCTAGAAACTCCCGTCCGCTCAAATCCGCGAAAGGAAAGACAACTCGCTCGCAGTCAGCTTCGCCCTCCCCAGCATCTTTAAGAATCCTCTCGAACTCCGTCCAGAATGCATCGAAAAGCGCTCCCGATTGTTTGTTTGGATCCTTGGAATGCATCAGGCATACGGGCTGCTCGTCAGTCGTGTCCGGCCCTATATGGAGTTTGCGCCCGCATATCTTTTTCCCCGTCCAAACAGGGCAGACCGCTTCGCCGCTCTTGCCTTTCGCCGCCTTCTCGACCGTCGCAATCTCCCGATCATCCGCCATCATGCGCAAGTATAGCAAGGTCTACAAGCGGCACTTCCACACATACCAATCTTTCATCGAACATGGAATAATGGCACCCTTGCTTTGGGGTGAATCGATGCGAGGGCCGTCCTCTTTGCCGTATCTGGACTCGCTGGTGCGAGTGACGAAAAAGGAGACTTCTAGCGATCTTTTTGCGTGCCGAGGCAGACTTCCACATACCCAGCTTCAAGAGAACGCCATCGCAATATGATTGACCGCAAAGGCCGCGCCCCAGGCCAGCGCCAGCATATAGAGGAACTGCAGGGCGGGCCACTTCCAGCTATTTGTCTCGCGGCGCACCACAGCCATGGTCGAGGTGCATTGCATGGCGAAGGCGAAGAAGATCATCAGCGCCAGCGCGGCACCCAGAGTCATATCGTGATGCAGCGCGGTTTGCAGGTGCATCGCCTGGGTGGACGGGTCGGCGCCGTAGAGGGTGCCCATGGTGCTGACCATCACCTCGCGAGCCAACACGCTGGAAAGCAGGCCGATGCCGATCTTCCAGTTGAAGCCGAGCGGCGCAATGGCCGGCTCTATGAATCGGCCCAGGCGGCCAATGACGCTTTCGGCCAACTCCGGCGCGGCGTAAGTGCCGGAAGCGGTATGCAGCGCGGGCAGGTGAGCCAGCACCCATAGCGCCAGCGTGACGCAGAGAATGATCGTTCCCGCCTGGCGCAGGAAGACGCGGGCGCGATCCACCAGGCGCAACCCCAGCGACCGCAGCGTGGGCATCCGGTACTGCGGCAGTTCGAGAATGAACGGCGCGTCGCTGGACTTCAGGATCGAGCTTTTGAGCAACCAGGCGGTGGTCATCGCGGCCACAAAGCCGGCCAGATAGAGTCCCAGCATGGTAAGAGTGCGCAGGCCCAGAATGCCGTGCAGGTAAGCCGTATTGGGAATGAAGGCGGCGATCAGCAGCATATACACCGGCAGCCGCGCCGAGCAGGTCATGAAGGGGGTGACCAGAATGGTGGCCATGCGGTCGCGCTTGTTCTCGATGGTGCGCGTGGACATGATGGCCGGAACCGCGCAGGCGTAGGCGGAAAGCAGCGGGATAAAGGCCTTGCCGTTCAATCCGATGGTGCGCATCACGCGATCGGCGATGAGCGCGGCGCGGGCCAGATAGCCCGAGTCTTCCAGAATGCCGATGAAGAGAAAAAGCAACAGTATCTGGGGCAGAAAGACCAGCACGGAGGCGATGCCCTTCCAGGCGCCGTCGAGCACGAGTGACTGTAGCCAACCGGAAGGCAGCAGTGGGCGGACCAGCTCGCCGGCGCGGGCCAGAAGGTCGCCAAAGCCGTCGGAAAGCGGCTGGCCTATCGAGAAAACCACCTCGAAAACGCCCACCACCACGATCAAGAACAGCAGCGGCCCCCACAAGCGATGCAGCAGCACATTGTCGATCTTGCGGCTGTTTTCCACGGAAACAGGGGCGCGGTAACCGGCTTGCCTGCTCACTTGCGCGGCCCACTGATGGGCGCTGGCGGCATTTCCCAGCACCGGCAGTTGCAAGGGCCGCGCGGCCGACCGCTCCGTTTGCCGGTGAAGAAAGAGCGGCACCGCTTCGATGCCGGTGCCCTTGACGGCGCTGATGAGGGCTACCGGCGCGCCCAGTTGACGAGCCAGTTGGAGGGCGTCGATCCGGCCGCCGCGCGCCTCCATTAGGTCGGTCATATTGAGCAGCACCAGCGTGGGCACTCCCAGCGCCAGCACCGGCGCGGCCAGCATCAACTGGCGGGTCAAGTGCTGGGAATCGAGCACCAGCAGCACCGCATCGGGCTTGGGCGTTCCGGCCATCCGACCGCGCAGCACTTCGATCGCCACGCGGGCATCTTCGGAATAGGGGTCGAGCGAGTAGATGCCGGGCAGGTCGATCAAAACCAGATCGTCGCGGCCCACCCCCGCCATCCGTCCCATGCGCTGCTCGACAGTGACGCCGGGGTAGTTGGCCACCTTCTGGCGCATACCTGTCAAGCGATTGAAAAGCGTTGACTTGCCGGAGTTCGGCGGCCCGATCACGGCCACCGTCCGAAGCTCCCCTGGCAATGCAAGGGACTTCGGCGGTTCAAAGGCTGGAGTCTCGCAGCAAGCGTTCATAGCGCGGCCTCCAGGCACTCCGCGCCCTTTTCTTCGCTGGCTGGAGCGGCGTTCAAGGAAACGTTGCGCATCCGAATTCCGTTCGCCGTCTCCCGGCGCAGGGCGATTTCCATCCCGCCCACGCTATAGACCGTGGGGTCGCCGGCCGGTGCGCGGCGCACAGCCGTCACCAGCGCGTCGGGCACAAATCCCATGTGCATCAGGTGGTTCTGCACCGATTCGGGCAGATCGAGGGCCGCCAGCGCCCCGCTTTCGCCGATATTCAGTTCACTGAGCACGCTCAATCGCCTCGCTCCGTTTGGCCGCCGAAATGCCAGCACTTTCAAACTACGACCGGAATTGTCGGATTTAAGTATACGACCATTTCGGTCTGAGTTGCAAACGCCGTTCGCAGGATTCGCTCATTGTGCGCTCATGCTTGAACCTCCCGAAGAGTCGAACGGCGGAGACAGGGACGGCTCCGAGTCGCCAGCCCCTCCCTCTTCCCTGGCGGACCCCGTTTCTCAATTCATCGGAACGATAACTAATCTTAATCAGCAAAAACTTATCCGGGATGTGATCTGGATCACCTGACGGCGGACGACATCGCATACATCCGACAAGGATTCAGCTAAACTGACTTTGGCGGACGTTGCGGGCACCATCGAACAGGCGGCCGCCCTGGCGCTGGCAGGTTCGGAGATCGTTCGCGTCACCGTGAACAACGAGGATGCCGCTGCGGCTGTCCCGCGCATCGTCGAGGGCCTCGATAAGCGCGGCCTTCGAGGACCCCAAAGCTCCGGTCTATGTGGACGGCAGGCTCTATACGACGCTGAAGGGAGATGCGATCGTGGCCGAGTTCAAGCGGATTCTGGATAAGTACGTGGAGAGCCATTACGGACAAGCTTCCAAATCGGAGGAGTTGGTGGGCGCGAGACGATAGCCTCGTTGTCCAGGCGAGCGCCAAATCTCTTTTCCGCCCAGCCGCCCGAACAATTCATCTATCGTCGTTCTCGAGCGAAGACAACTTCCAAACCGAGGGTCGCGCGAACTCCATGCACCGTGTTCGACCCTCAGGGCAATCGCATGAACGGAAGTGTTAACTGAGTAGATTCCGCATCCGTCTTGA
>CAZMHC010000156.1:0-6171 GCA_964565955.1 uncultured Occallatibacter sp. | reverse complement strand
CTGGAAGCTGACCGACGGAAAGGCGCTGGGCTTAAACCTGGAGGCGGAAGCTAAACCGGAAACCGCTGCCCCCGCTGTTGCCGCCGTCACGAAATCTACGCCCGACAGGCTCCTGGCGACGCTCGATTCACGGATGGATTCGTGGGATGCCGGGCGAAAGCCAGGCTCCGCGCGCGCCTTTGCGCCTCGGCTAAGGTATACTTCGTCCAAGATGCCGGATGGGCGCGCGGCACGACCGCGCCTCGTCTTCGGTGAGTGGGCGCTAGATTGTATTCGGAATTCGATGGCCGAATTCCGGCTTGGCTTGTGGGCCGCGATTTGCGGCTTCGTGGGAAAATTTGATACGCTCAGTCGTTCTTGGACTGACCGAAAGGAGATACATCGTCATGGCGGAGAACTGCAAGTTTCAGCATTTGGCTTGGTTTTTGGGCGGATTGGGCGTGGGCGCGCTGGTGGGGATTCTATATGCTCCCAAGAGCGGCCGGGAAACCCGCGAGGATATCGCAAACGGAGCGCGCGAGAGCACGGAATATCTGCGCCATCGGACTCGGCAGGCCGCCGCGGAGGTGAGCGCATTGGTGGACAAGAGCAAGGAGCAGGTGGGCGAATACGTGGAGCGCGGCCGCGAAGCCGTCGATCGCGGCCGCCAGCAGTGGGAAGAGTTTGTCGAGCGTGGAAAGAATCTGGTCGCGGAACAGACCGCGCGGGTCTCCTCGGCCGTCGATGCTGGCCGTCAGGCCTATCAGGCAGGCTCCGCCGCGGAATCGAGCGGATACAAGTCCTCCCCCGAAGATACCCTCTAACCGCGAAAGCGACCCGCTGGCTTCGTTACACCGGTTCCGCCGTGAGCGGTTGCAGCCGTTGCGGCGGAGAGGATGAAAGTTTGGCCTGAAAATGTTCGATCGCCCGTTCCGGATTCGGGAGGGCGCGGAGGCTTGCATTTCGCATGGGCTTCGGGGGTAGGTTGCGCCCACGAGGTGTGTCGAAAACCTACAGTAGGTCCAAAGGCGCCTTGGGCGAGATCGCGAGATCGTTTCGATGAATATCAAGATGGACAATGAAGCCATTCTCCTTGCCTTTGTGGCCTTGACGGCGCTGGCAATCTTTCTGCAGGCCCTGATTCTCTTCGCCATCTTTCTCTCCGTGCGCAAACTTGCCCGCACCCTTCAACAGGACTCCGAAGAGTTGCGCGCCTCCGCGCAGGAGTTGCGCTCGGCGGCGCTGCCCATGATCGACAATGCGCGGGAGGTTTTTTCCCGCGTCGCTCCAAAGGTGGAGTTGATCGCCGGCGACCTGTCCGAGGTGATCTACGGGATGCGGGTGCAATCCGCCGATATGCAGAGCTCGGCCAAAGAGCTTCTCGAACAGGTGCGCATCCAAAGCCTCCGCGTGGATGCCATGCTAACCCAAGCGCTGGACGCCGCGGATCGCGCCGGCGTCTATGTGGCTCATGCCGTTGTGAAGCCGGTGCGGCAGATCTCCGCGGTGGTAGCGTCGGTGCGGGCCGTCGTGGAGGCGCTGCGTTCCTCTTCTCCGGCTCACCGGCGCGCCGGCACGGGCGGAGACCGGGAACGGTTGGGTTGACTGCGCGGAGTTGCCCTGTCGGCACGGTTTCGGAAGGCTCGAGCGGTTCGTCCTCGCATCGCGTCGTGTGCGAGTCTCGATGTTCCTCTCGCGTGGCGCGATCGAATTGAGTTACTCGGCCGCCCGCGTAAGCCATTCCTCCGGCCGCGCCGCAATTGTCCGTTGGACTCCAGGGATTGCGCCCCCGACAGAAAGAAATTGCCTGCTTGTCCATCTATCTATTGCGCAGATGATTCTTTATCTTCTCGTTTGCGTCCTCGCCCGCATCGACGAATGCCATAAGACGACCCTTGATCCCTCCCCGCCTGCAAAGCTTCTTGATGCGCCAGACAATGCTTCCCGCGTCCAAATATTCCTTGATTCGCTCCTCATCGATCTTGTTGCCGCTTGCGTACTCGTGAATATCCATGGTTTCGAGATAGATGGTCTTGCTTGAAGTCCGGTACTCGGCTATATGCATCCACAATCCCAAAGCCATGGCCAATGAGGCGACCGACAGCGCAACGCCGAACCTGAGGTTTCCGGCTGGCAGGGATAGGACCAGGAAAACAAATCCAAAGGCGAGCACCTCCACCGTCAACGCGCCGTAAAGAAGGATATGACCCCAAACGGCCAGGTGAAGCCGAAGCTCAAATGCAAGAATCTGAGCCGAAAGAGCGGGGAGCCTCTCCCTTTCAATGTTAGAGGATTTATCCCCTTTGGCCGCTATCTCGCGGAATTCCTTTGTGAGTGTGCGCGCTCTCGTGGAAAGGCACTCCTGTCTCGAAACCGACATACTTACAGTTGCCACCGTCCCGGCAATGACTGTTATCGCGCCGAGCGCCAATTCATCCATTTTCATTGAACCGCACCTCGAAGTCGATTGCCGAGCGGGTACATCGAAATCCTATGGCCGCTTCGGATAGCTGTCAAATCGTTCCCCGGCGCTGGGCCGGTTTTCATTGGAAAGGTTGCGAGACCGCCGAAGTAGACTTATATATCTCGTAACCCGCATTCCTCGATCACGCCGCATTGCGGATTGTTTGTCGCATTGGAAATCGCCGGCACGGAATCCCCGCGCCAGGCTTGGCGGCTCCCCGTCAGTCGAACTCAAGCATCGACTGCGCAACGGGATAAAAGCTCTTGCGGTGCAGCGGCGTAGGCCCCAGGCGGACCAGAGCCTGCAAATGCTCGGGTGAGCCATAGCCCTTGTGACGGGCCAGACCGTAGCCGGGGAACTCGCTGTCCAACTCGACGATGAGACGGTCGCGATGGACTTTGGCCAGCACCGAGGCGGCGGCGATCGAAAAACTCACCGCATCTCCGCGAATCGCGGCTTGCTGCGGGCACTCCCAGTCGATGGTATCGCGACCGTCGATGAGCAGGAAGTCCGGACTGAGCGCCAGTTGCGCGACGGCGCGGCACATGGCCAGGAGCGACGCCTGACGGATATTGATGCGGTCGATGGTCTCCGCGTCCACCGAGGCAATGGCCCAGGCGACAGCGTTCGAGCGAATCTCCGGATCGAGCCGGTTGCGCTGCCTCTCGGTGAGCTTCTTCGAGTCGTTCAAGCCTTGCAGGCAGCAGCCTTTTTGGAGAATCACCGCAGCGGCCACCACCGGACCGAAGAGCGGCCCGCGGCCCACCTCATCGACTCCCGCTATGCGTAGCGCCCCGCGCCGACGCGCGTTATCTTCGAGCGTCCAACCGCAGGCCGATGTCCCCGTAGACGGGGATTTGTCCGCGGGGTTGGAGACCGCCAGCTTGACCATATTTGTCAGTATAAAAAGCGAATCCCCCAGCCGGATGGACCGGGGGACGCGACGGAAAGGCGATAGAGCTTAGGCGCGGACTTTGCCGGTCACGCGGTCCACTTCCTTCAGACGCGCTGCCTTGCCGCGCAATCCGCGAATGTAGAAGAGCTTGGCGCGGCGCACCTTGTAGCTGCGAATCTTCTCGATCCTGTCGATAACCTTGGAGTTGAAGGGGAAAATGCGCTCGACGCCCTGGCCGAAGCTCATCTTGCGCACGGTAAAGGTGCCCTGCGCGCCCTTGTTGATGGCGATCACCAAGCCCTCGAAGGCCTGGAGACGTTCCTTGTCGCCTTCCTTGATCTTGACCTGGACGCGAATCTGGTCGCCAGGGACGAACACGGGAAGGTCGGTGCGCGTGAGCTTTTCGGCCAGGCGCTGCATTACGGGATGGATGGACATAGGGTTTTCCTGCCGTTGAAATCGGAATTCTCAGTCTATCAGAGAATCCGTCTCACTGCCTAATATCGGTGCGGAGGCATCTGCGTTATAGTTCCGTGTATGGACGAGAAACGCGCATTGCTGCGCCACGCGCTTGCCACCCTGGCCTATCGTGCCGCTCGCGCCCTTGAAGGCGCGCCGGACCATTTTGCCGGTTTTACCGGAGCCGGACGGACGCCCGCGCAGATAGTGGCCCACATGGGCGATCTCTTCGACTGGGCGTTGAGCGCGGCCGTCGGGAAGGAGCAATGGCATAACTCCCAACCGCTGGCTTGGGCGGACGAGCGGCATCGTTTTTTCGAGTCGCTCCAGGCGTTGGACGCTTTTCTGGCCACTGGAGGGCCGCTTCACGCCTCCACCGAACGGCTGCTGCAAGGGCCGGTGGCCGATGCGCTAACCCATGTGGGCCAGTTGGCCATGCTGCGGCGGATGGCCGGTAGCCCCACTCTAGGGGAGAACTTTTACGTTGCTTCCATTGCCGCCGGCCAGGTGAGCGAGGAGCAGCCTGCTCCGGTGAAGACCTTTTAGCTGAGCGGACCGAGGAACCGCCCAGATGCGATGGTTTGGGCTGGGTGGCGGCTGGCGAATTGAACACCCCTATCCCAGTTTCAATTCTCTGCCTTGCGGGCGGTGGTACCGCGGATCGATGCAACGGTCATAAGTGGCGCGATCGATCCGAAACCAATCTGTTTTGTTGATACCTCTCCGGCTGTGAGCGGTTGGGCTGATCGGGAAGGCGCCCACAATCTTGACCCATAGGCCTTGCTCTCTGGCAATGGCGCGGATTTCAGATGTAACTTCTGTAAAGTCCTGATCCTCGCTGAAGATTATCGCCCACGTCATACATGCGGCGGAACGCGGTTCTATCCTCCGACCTCTGCGATCGGCGGAGCAGCTAGCGGAGAATATTGTTTTCCTCACGCCGGTTTCCGTTTCTCCCGTACGCACCTATCCCGAAAACTGTATTCTGTAGTGGGAAGGTTGTCAGCCGTCAGTCGGCAACGAATCTCTGACCTCTGATCTCTGTCTTTATGAAATCCGAAATCATTGCCGTCGGCTCCGAGATGCTCACTCCTGTCCGTCAGGACACGAACTCCCTCTACCTCACCGAAAAACTCAACGAAATCGGAGTCGCCGTCGTCTTCAAGACCGTCGTGGGCGACCGTCTCAAGGATTTGGTGGCCGCCATCCGCGCGGCTCTCGCCCGCACCGACATCGTTGCACTCATCGGCGGCCTCGGCCCCACCGAGGACGACCTCACCCGCGAGGCAGTCGCCGAGAGCCTTTCCATCCCCCTGCGCCGCGACGCCGCCCAGATTGCCGCACTCCATGCCCGCGCCGCTCAAAGGCGACTCTCTCTGGCCGAAAACAACCTCAAGCAGGCCGACCTGCTCGAAGGCGGCGCCGTCCTGCCCAACCCCAACGGCAGCGCCCCCGGCCAGTGGCTCGACATCGTTTTCGGCGGCTATCGCAAGCTGCTGATGCTTCTCCCCGGCCCGCCCAACGAGTGCCGCCCGCTCTTCGACATCGAGTGCCTGCCCCGCCTCCGAGCCATTTTGCCTCCGCGCCACATCGCCAAGCGCACCCTCCGCGCCGCCATGATCCCCGAATCCCAGGCCGACAAGCTGCTGTCCCCCATCTACACAGCTTACGCGGACGTGGAGACCACCATCCTCGCCCATGCCGGCGACATTCAGCTTACTCTGCTCTGCGCCAGGTCAAACCCCGAAGCCGCCCAGCGGCGCGTCGACGAACTGGCCGCCCACATGGAAGAAGCGCTCGAAGACTGGCTCTACTCCTCCAACGGCGATTCCCTTGAGCAGATCGTTCTTTACTACCTCGGCCTCCGTCAGGCGACACTGGCCATTGCGGAAAGCTGCACCGGCGGCATGATCTCTCAGCGCATCACCTCGGTTCCCGGCGCCTCCCGTTCCTTTCTCGGCGGCGCAGTGGTCTACGGAGACGAACTCAAGGTCGCCTTCGCCGACGTTCCTCACGATCTCATCATCCAGCACGGTTCCGTCTCCGCCGAAGTCGCCAAAGCCCTCGCCCAGGGGATTCGCATCCGCGCTGGCGCCGCCCTCGGCCTCGGCGTTACCGGCATCGCCGGACCCGGCGGCGGAACCGAGGTGAAACCCGTAGGCCGCGTCTACTTCGGTATCTCCGACGCCCAGAAATCGGAGACCATCGAGCGAACCTTCCACGGCGACCGCGACCGCATCCGCCAGTGGGCCGCACAACAAGCCCTCGACCTTATCCGCCGCTGGCTGATGTGAGCGGCGATCCGCGTTTCGCCTCATGCAAGCAGCAGTTCTAAATGGGCGGTGCTTTTCCTGATGCGACCGTATTGATGAGG
>CAZMHC010000155.1:0-6217 GCA_964565955.1 uncultured Occallatibacter sp. | reverse complement strand
AGTTCTTTGTCGAACTGGGCGCATGGATAATCGTTGCGTCCACGATGGTGCCGGTAGTTATGCGAATGCCTTTGCTATCCAGATAGAGGTTCACTGCGTCGAGCATCTTACCGCATAACTCGTGCCGCTCAAGCAAGTGGCGGAAGTTGATAATGGTCGTCTCGTCCGGCGCCGGGGCCGCGCCCAGATCGACTCCGGCAAAGCTGCGCAGCACAGGCGACTCGTAGAGCGCATATTCAGCTCCAGGGTCCGACAGATTGAACCAGTGCCGCAGAAAGTAAGTCCGCTGCATGATTCCGATCCCTACAGGCTGACGCCCTTTGCCCGCTTTGGGATAATGCGGCTCGACCAGAGCTTCTAACTCGGCCCAGGGAACCACGGTCTCCATCGACTGCAAAAACTGCTCTCGGCGGCTGGCGCGGGCAAACTTTTCGAAGCTCGGCTGGCAGGCAAATGTTATCTGGCGCATCGCATTCTCCGTCTACATACCGTTGGATGCAAGTGCGGCGCGGGTGGATGACTTAATCAGAGGTTCCCTAAATCACAGCGACGCGGCTTGCGGACTTGCGCAGAGGTTCCATAGTTCTCGGTTCTGCGAGATGTGGGCCTTCGACAGCGATAAGCTCACGGTGTATTCGTTCAGCTGGGGCGCGGACACGAGCGGACTACCGTGCCGAGCTAGCCATCCTCTGATGGTGGCATGGGCAGGGGATGGGCGGAAACCGCACCGAAAACTGCGCAGATATACAGAGCGTGTCGGTCAGCATCCTCCAGACTCGATGCCAGCAGTTCCGGTCCGCAATCGCGTTCCTCGAACAAGTTGCTCCATCTCCCAAGCTCAAAGTATCGGAGAGGATCGCAACCACACCCCGCTGAACAAATAATGGCCAGTAACGCACCAATTTGGTTTAATAGTCCAACGGAAGTTGAAAATGCGAATCACCTGTGACCTACGTCACGGCACAGAACCTAGATACAGGCGGAATATACGTCCCTGATGCGCAAAGACTGATCGGTCATGCCTGTGCATTTGAAGCAGAAAGTCAGACCGATCGCTGTGTGCCGGCTACCTCTCAGGCAAGCGTGTAGTTGTGTCGCATGGAGCGCCGAGCATAAAGATGCCGGAAGATCGGATCCGCGTTCGCTTGCAGTCGTAGGTGTGTTAGCTAAGTTGTCGTTGGGCGTGCAAGACATGATAAGCAAGATCGCTTGAACGTCGCGTGGACGGGAATTGTTTGTTTAGCCAGGGCCAGATACCAACCCTCCTTTATATTCTCCTCGCTGCGGTTACGGTAGTGCTTTCCCTCTGCTAATGAGCCGGGGAAGACCGCCGATCTGTATATGGGCAACCAACGAAGGAGTCGATTCATGAAAAGGACTTTCGCGGTTTTTGCGACAGGTATTATGACTGTCCTTTCCGCTTCCGCTTGGGCGCAGACGCTGTCGCTCAACGACGCAACCATCGTTCAAAGCAACACCAACCGCATCGGCGTGAACATCGGAGCCATCGATTACTGGGACAACGGTCAGATTCTAAAGAACCTGATCGGTTCCAGCAACCCTGGGTTCGAGCCTTTGCAGGATCGGCAGATATGGGTTTTGATTGCGGACGGCACCGCAACGACGTTCACCGATCCAGATCAATGGGATGGCGTACCGCCGAACTACTGGGCTGGCGGCACTTTTGCCGTCGTAGAGTCGCAATCGGGCGGCGCCGAGCTTGGCTGCACGGGCACCATTGCATCGAATACAGGCCCCAATTACCCGCTTATCGGGCAATCGACCTATACCGCTCCGACGATCACGGTTTCCTCCCCGTGCAAGGGCCCATTCACTGTGGGCGACGTGGTTGTCACGAGTATGTCCTCGTACCCCACGCCGGAGTCGTGGTGGGAAACCGGGGGACAGGGCGGGACGTCGGGATCGGTTTCGGGAGGCGCGCAACTGCTTTCCGACACCACCGATCTCTGTGCGACCTGCGGCACCCAAGCACTGAACATGAACGCCACGGCAGTCGGCTCCTCGGCGACTGCGGCCTGGAGCTTCGACAGTTGCTACACAGATAACATTTTCGTCTTGATGAACGGCACTTATCAGCTCACCTTCTGGGCCAAGGCGGCCTCCGGCACTCCAGTGCTGACCGCCATGGCCAGCCGGCTATCGACCGGCGGATTCAACTGCGGATCGTACACGCCTACGCTGAGTTCGAGTTGGGCGCAATACACATGGAATTGCACCGCCTCCGAATCGGCGGCAGCCACGTCGCCGGGCATTGCGCAGGTGGCATTCAACGTAACCAAGGGATCGGTCTATCTCGACAATGTCAGTTTCGAGAAGACCGGCGGCAATCCAGCCAACACTACGGTTCTGCGCGACGAAGTCATTCGGACCCTGCAGAACTACTATGGTCCATCGATCGGCAACAATCCGGGAATGTTTCGCTACTGGGTGAACCAGAACGCGGAGAGCATGGACAACTGGACCAAGCCGGATTACGCCCACGCGCCCACCAGCGCGGGGACGGGATATTTCGTAGGACCGGGGGGAGCCGGCGCGGAGAGTCTTTCGCTCGAGGACTATCTGGTCATCTGCCAGTTGCTGAACGCCGAGCCTTATCTTGAGGTTCCGGTCACCTTCTCCGCAGCGGACGCGGCGAATCTCATCGAGTTTCTCGCCAGCCCATCGAGCACTGCCTATGGCGCCCGGCGCGAGTCACTAGGCCAGGCGGAGCCCTGGACCAGCGTCTTCACCGACATCCATCTTTCTTTCTGCAATGAATGCTGGAACGGAGGATCCTTTTTGGGCCAGGCGCTTCCGGACAGGGCCAGCGCGCCCAATTACGAGTACTACTACGACTACAGCGCGCGCGCCCGGGATATATTTGCGGCCATGCGCGCCGACAGCTATTACTCGGCCTCTTCCTTCGATCTGGTGATGAATGCGCAGACTGCGGTAAATTACTCGATGGACACGGCGATTGCCAGAGCGCATCCAGATTCCATCGAGATCGAGGACTACACCTACGGGAATGTGAACA
Organism: uncultured Occallatibacter sp.; assembly: GCA_964565955.1. GTDB lineage: Bacteria > Acidobacteriota > Terriglobia > Terriglobales > Acidobacteriaceae > Telmatobacter. The sequence goes on along the minus strand of CAZMHC010000155.1, from coordinate 3,180 downwards.
GTTTCACGCCGGACTCCAATCTTTGGACTCCGGCAATGGTCGATCCCTGGGAGAAGGTGACCAATCCCAACGACATCGTGAACTTTTACCAGTCTGTTCACGACTATCAGTCGCAGACGACCTGCGGAGCCTCGGGCACGGCGACCTGCAAGGTCAATATCTACGAGTGGGGCCAGGGCACGCTCGGCAGCATAGACGTCTCCGGGGTGACTCCCGGTTCGGACCTCATCGACCAGACGCACCAGGACTACGTCAATGCCGGAGCCGGCGAGGGCGTGGTGATGGCCTTGCAGCCGCTGCTGAATATGCAGTACTACGGCATCGGACCTCAATCGTTCTTCGCGTTGACCGAATACAAGAACGGCGGCGAGAACGGCTTATGGAGCAAACTGTGGGGAAACACCGTCGACATGGGCGGCGCGACCAACAACGTGCGTCCGACGTTCCTGGGAGTGCAGTTGGTCAATCAGTCGATCATCGGCCCCATGTATTCCTGCCCGATCGCCAACAATTCGACCTATAACTTCGCGGGTTCCATGAATGGAATCGAAGTTGCTGCGCCTTCATCGAGCGATCCGACGCCCATCGAAATGCCTGCGATGAACAATGTTCCCTATCTCTACGCTTTCTGCTTCGAGAACGGGAGCGAGCGGTCCCTGGTGCTGATCAACACCGATCTTTCCAACAGCCACACGATCGGCTTCGTGGGAAGCAATCCTCCTCAGGGAACAGTGACGCAGAGGCAGTACGCTCCCGGCGCGCTCGACGACATGAACGAGGCTCCCACCGGAACCGCCACCAACCGGGCGCCGGCTACCGTGGCGATCGATACGTCCACACTTTCCAGTCCAGGCTCAATCACGTTGCCGCCCTTTTCAGCCACCGCGCTCGACTACACGGTGTCGGGTTCGACGGCAACCGCTGCGATGCCGACCTTCACTCCCGGGCCCGGCACTTACACCACGGCGCAATCCGTAACTGTCGGGGACGCGACGGCCGGGACGACCATCTATTACACCACCAACGGAACCACGCCGACGGCTTCGTCGACGAAGTATAGCGGAGCGGTCACGGTGAGCGCGACGGAGACGTTGCAAGCCATCGCGGTCGAATCCGGGTACACCAACAGCGCGGTAGCTTCCGCAACTTACACCATTGCCGCCGCCGCGACGTTGTCCGCGCCCACATTCTTGCCAGCGTCCGGAACTTACACCTCTGTGCAATCCGTAACTGTCGGGGACGCGACGGCGGGGGCCACCATTTACTACACCACCAACGGAACCGCGCCGACCACTTCGTCCAGCGTCTACAACGGCCCCATCACGGTGAGCGCCACGGAGACCGTGCAAGCCATCGCCGTCGAGTCGGGGTACACCAACAGCGCGGTCGCTTCGGCCACTTACACCATTGCCGCCGCCGCGACGTTGCCCGCGCCCACTTTTTCGCCCGCGCCCGGCACTTACACCACGGCGCAATCGGTAACTGTCGGGGACGCGACGGCGGGGGCCACCATTTACTACACCACCAACGGAACCGCGCCGACCACTTCGTCCAGCGTCTACAACGGCCCCATCACGGTGAGCGCCACGGAGACCGTGCAAGCCATCGCCGTCGAGTCGGGGTACACCAACAGCGCGGTCGCTTCGGCCACTTACACCATTGCCGCCGCCGCGACGTTGCCCGCGCCCACTTTTTCGCCCGCGCCCGGCACTTACACCGCCGCGCAGTCGGTAACTATCGGAGAGGCGACGGCCGGAACGACCATCTACTACACCACCAACGGAACCACGCCGACCATTTCGTCCACCGTCTACAACGGCGCGGTCACGGTGAGCGCCACGGAGACTCTGCAAGCCATTGCGGTTGAATCCGGGTACAACAACAGTCCTGTGGCCGCAGCGGTCTACACGATCGACTTGTCAGCCACCACCTACATCGACTACCCGACCAGCGGTTTCACATCGGGCTCAATGGCGCCGAACAATGGAGCCACGGTGACCGGCGGCTTGCTGCAACTAACCGATGGAGGAACCGGGGAAGAGCGCTCCGCCTGGTTCTCGACGGAGGTGCCGGTACAGAGTTTCATTACCAACTTCACCTTCCAGCAGTTGAATGCCACCGCGGATGGCATGACGTTTGCGATTCAGGGCAATAACGTTTGGGCGCTTGGCTATAACGGCGGCGGACTGGGCTATCAGGGAATTCCCAACAGCGTGGCTGTGAAGTTCGATCTTTACAACAACGCTGGCGAAGGCATCGACTCCACTGGCCTGTATACCGACGGCGCGGCTCCGACAGTGCCTTCCATCGATTTAAGTTCCACAGGGATCAATCTGCACAGCGGGGACATCATGGATGCCCAACTGGTCTATGACGGGACCAATCTGACCATGACGCTGACCGACACGGTGACCAAGGCGACGGTAACCGAGGCGTTCCCGGTGAATATACCAAGCAATGTGGGAGGCAACGTGGCCTTTGTGGGATTCACCGGTGGTACGGGAGGAGAGGCAGCGACGCAGAATGTGTTGTCGTGGACTTATGTGAGCCCGGCAGGGCAAGTTGCCGCCACACCCACCTTCTCGCTGGCGGCCGGCACTTACACCGCCGCGCAGTCGGTAACTATCGGCGACGCGACGGCCGGGACGACCATCTACTACACCACCAACGGGACCGCTCCGACCACTTCGTCCAGCGTCTACAACGGCCCCATCACGGTGAGTGCCACGGAGACCGTGCAAGCCATCGCCGTCGAGACAGGTTACACCAACAGCCCGGTCGCTTCGGCCACTTACACCATCAACCCGCTGCTGCCCGCGCCCACCTTCTCGCCCACGCCCGGCACTTACACCGCCGCGCAGTCGGTAACTATCGGAGAGGCGACGGCCGGGACGACCATCTACTACACCACCAACGGCGCTACGCCGACGACATCTTCGACGAAGTATGGCGGCCCAATTACGGTCAGCGCCACGGAGACCCTGCAGGCCATCGCGGTTGAGACAGGTTACACCAACAGCGCCGTCGCTTCGGCGACTTACACCATCAACCCGCTGCTGCCCGCGCCCACCTTCTCGCTGGCGGCCGGCACTTACACCGCCGCGCAGTCGGTAACTATCGGCGACGCGACGGCCGGGACGACCATCTACTACACCACCAACGGGACCGCTCCGACCACTT
>CAZMHC010000154.1:0-6326 GCA_964565955.1 uncultured Occallatibacter sp. | reverse complement strand
TGCCCCGCCAAATAACTGAATTTGTTCAGCTTATAGCCGGACAGCAGTGATACGAACAGAATGTGGGTTGCTTTTTTGCCCTCGAATGCATTCTTGTAAAGTGGCTTGCGTTCAAAGATAAGGTTCTTTCCTCGGTTAGCATCTTGATTCTTGCCATGAAATGCCAACAAGGGTTGGGCTACCTCCTCAATGCCAATCTCGGTTGGCTGTACTCTAAACCCCCTCTTTCTCGAATAAATGTGGCCGATTTGATCAAATTCTTGCGCGATGCGATTCTGCTCTGGATCGTTGCTGTATTGATCCCATGTCATTATCTCGTTTTGAGTATTGTTGTATTTTACAATCTCACTGATAGTGTCAGCGTCTGTGCATTTAATAACTCTGCACAGAACTTTAACATTCTTGAGATCGTGCTTTGTTCAGTCAACTGAACCAATGGACCCGGTCGTTTGTGCTCCATTGATAACTGACATCCCAGTTAGCATTGTCCCATCTTTAGTTTCCCGCGTGCCCAAAGTTAACAGGGTAATTCCGTTATTGAAAACCCAGAAATCGAGAGGCTTGACTTCCGCAGACTGCCGGATGCCTGTGTTTATTCTGCGGCGCTTTGTGATTCCGAGAAAACCGCGATAATTCGCCGAAAAAAGAGAATCACCGTATTGCTGAAATAGGCTGTGGAGCCAAACGCCGGGAACTGAAAACACCGATGCTTCCCATTTTGGCCCCGATTCGTTCAAGCACGGCTTTGCGGGGCACAGTATTTCATCCCTAACTTCAATGTGAGAGTCCTGCGTAGTAAAAAGATGCTCAACCTGAAAACTACCGATCTCCCTCGAAATCACTCGTATAGAAGTATCCTCACCCAAAGTCTTCCGAAGGTGGGTGACCGCGGTTTGTAGTTCACGATTGACAGTCACAGATTCAGGAAGATTGTGAACATACAATAGTTCAATTGCTTCAATTTCTCCCTCTTCAATCGCAGTCCGGCATTCTGCAATTATCGGACGCAGCGTCTCAGGCACAAGAGAAACCTGACCCGAAAGTAGCCAAGCTCCTGCGGTATTGAGATCTGAAGCTTTGTTTGCCGGAGCCGAACTTTTGCTGGTCGTCTGGCCGTAGAACCCCTGTGCGAATACGATACGTTTCGTATCTCGATCGATGTATATAAAATCGATTTTCTTGTCATTAGGGTCATCAGTCAGGGCCTCAGACGCTAGAGCTTCTAAGTCCGGTTCTTCAAGGTATAGCCCGAGAGCCCAGATGAGGTAGGCATTGCCCTCGCCAAGCTTATTGATCAAACCCGTATCAGCACGAAATGCTTGCTCGTAAGCCACTTGGGCCTCCTAACATGAAAAACCTGCGTACTATTTTTAACGGGCAGGCCTTACAAATGCAACACAAATCAGATTGATGGTATGCTTGATGTTGCCTCACCGTCATAAACAAAACAAGTATTAGCTTGGCAAAAATCCTCGATGCGCGCGAAGTTCCAGTCGTAGTTCCTCACGCAGAGCCTTGCTCTTCTTAAGGCGAGCGAAGAACTCGTCTAGGAGGCTGACGACGATGGCGTTGACGCTGACGCTTTCGGCTTCGGCCCAGTCTTTGAGTTTGGTGCGGGCCTCTGCGCCGACGTGGAGGAGCTGAGGATTGGTGAGGTCCATGCCAGCCTTGCGGGTCTGCTGAATATCGACTTCATCATGGTCCACATGGTCCAAAGCAAAAAGGACGATCCTGGCCAGATCGCCCTTTACGCGGGATTCTTCAGTGATGGCTTCGCGGAGATCGAGCGGAAGGCGCAGCGTCATTCCCGGCCGGTCTTCCGTCCACCGCTGCCCCTTACGGTTCACCTTGCGCGTTCCACCCCCCGGACGAAGACCTGTCCGTGGGGACCCCGGCGTTGCCGCCTTTTTGGCTGCTTTCTTGACTGACTTCTTGACTGCCACTTGCATCCCTTCCTGCCGTACGGCCAAGCGTTGCCAAAATGATTACGTGTACTGCACCCGGCGCTCACCCTTGACCACGCGCCCGATCACGTAGAATTTTTCCTCGGCGCGGTCGAGCAGATTCTTGGCGCGGGTAAACTTGGCCGCCGGAATGGCCGCGATCAGCCCCACGCCCATATTGAATGTGCGCAGCATCTCCTCGTCGGAGATCTGGCCCAGCGCGCGCAGATGCTCGAAGATGGGCAGCACCGGCCAGGAGCCGATCTCGACCTGCGCCGTCGTGTTTTTCGGCAGGATGCGGGGCAGATTCTCGGTGATGCCGCCGCCGGTGATGTGCGCCATGCCGGTGGTCAGCCCCGCCGTCGTCAGTTTCTGAATCACGTGAAGGTAGCTGCGATGGGTCTTCATCAGAGCCGCCCCGGCCTTTTCCTTGATGGCGGTCACATATTGCGTATGCTTGTAGCCGGCCACCTCGAAGAACAGCTTGCGGGCCAGCGAATAGCCGTTGGTGTGCAGCCCGGTGGAGGGCAACCCGATCAGCACATCGCCGGCCTTGATGCCCGCGCCGGTCAGCAGCTTTTCCCGGTCCACCGCGCCCACGATGAATCCAGCCAGATCGTACTCGCCGTCGGCATAGAAGCCGGGCATCTGCGCCGTCTCGCCGCCGATCAACGCGCAGCCATTGGCCTTGCAGGCATCCGCCAATCCGGTCACCACGCTATCGGTCACTTTGCCGTCCAGCTTCCCGCTGGCCAGGTAATCGAGGAAAAACAAGGGGGTCGCGCCCTGCACGGCAATATCGTTGACGCAGTGGTTCACGAGATCGGCCCCCACAGTGTGGTGCAAGCCCAGCTCGAAGGCCACTTTCAGCTTGGTTCCCACCCCGTCGGCCGAGCTGACCAGAACCGGACTCTTCCAGCGCTGCATATCCAGGCGGTAGAGCGCGCCGAAGCCGCCGATTCCGCCCAGAACGTTGCGGTTGAAGGTCTTCTGCGCCAGAAACTTGATGCGTTCCTTCACGCGGTCTGCGCTGCGAATATCGACGCCGGCGTCGGCGTATGTCACGGATTTGCGCTCGGTTTCTTCAGGCATGATGCGGGCTTTCTGTAGTTGGATTTCCGGGGAACGGATAGCCGAAAGGTATATTTTATCAGGATTTGCGGCAGGCGGAGCGCTTGGGTTGGTTGTATCCGATCGAATCTCCGGCCTGTTAGGGTGGAAGTGTGCGCGGAGGCCGATCAACTGGGGCTTGGGCAGACGCGGACGTTGGTCAGCAAAGCAGCATCCATGGAACCAATGGTCTGTAGCGCGTTTTCGCGCTCTGCAAGGTTCCTACCCGTCACGAGATTCGGCTTGCCCAGTGATTTGCCAGGAGAACCGCAACAGGCATGAAGATAGCGATTCAAGGAGAACCCGGTTCATTCAGCCACGAGGCTGCCCTGAAACTGATCCCCGCAGCGGAGATCGTACCTTGTCCGCTTTCGGCCGATGTCTTTGCCGCGCTCACCGAGGGCGCTGTCGAGGCCGCCGTCATCCCCATCGAGAACAGCCTGGCCGGTTCGGTCCTTGAGCACTTCGATCTGCTGCTCTCCCACGACGTGCGCGTGGAGCGGGAGACGCTGCTGCGCATCCGGCACAACCTGATCGCCCTGCCCGGCATCTCGATCGCCGAAATCGATCGCGTCTTTTCGCATCCGGTGGCCCTGGCGCAGTGCCGGCGGTTTCTGGCCGCGCATTCGTCGATGACCGCGCTGGCCGCCTACGACACCGCCGGCAGCGTCAAGCAGTTGATGGAGTTGCGCGACCGGAGCGCGGCGGCCATCGCCAGCGCAGAGGCGGCGCGTTACTACGGAGCGCAGATTCTCGAAGCCGCGATCGAGGACAACGCGGAGAACTTCACGCGATTCTTTCAGGTGCGGCGCGCCGCCGAAGCCGTTGCCGATCCACAATCGAACAAGATCAGCCTGGCCTTTTCCGTGGAAAACCGTCCCGGCTCGCTGACGGCCGCGCTGGCCGCGGTCTCCGGCTTGGGCACCAACCTCACCAAGATCGAGTCCCGTCCGGTGCATGGCAAACCCTGGGAGTACATTTTCTATGTGGATTGCCAGATTCGTTCGACCGCGGAAGGCGATCGCGCCATCGCGGCCCTCGCTCCCCATTGCTCCATGGTCAGGGAACTGGGCCGCTATCGGGAAGCGGGGCGCTGAGGCGGGACGGGATCGGCTATCGCCGCGAAAAACACTCCCCAGACAACGCAGGAAAAAGCGATAGCCATTTTGCCGAACGGAAGCGCGCGTAGAGCATTTGGGGGGTGTGTAGACCGAAATTTGGTGGGTTTCCCACCCATTCCACGGAAAAACGCGGAATGGGTGGGGCACGGAAGTCTACAGTAAATCGGAAAACGCTCTAGAAGTGATACGCCACGCCAATGGTGGGGTTGTTGATGTTCCAGGTCTTGTTGGTGGTGAAATTAGCGCCCCCCACGCTGCTACCTGTTTGCCCGAAGTTCGGCACCTTGGTGAAGAAGCCGCGATACTCGGCGCGAATGTCGAAGCTGGGGCTGATCTCGTAGGCGATGCCGCCGCCGTAAAGACCGCCGATGGCGATCTGCTGCTTCGTGTTCAGGATTTTGGTTCCGGAGTTGAGGATGGGCAAAAAGACGAACGCGCCCGGACCGGCCTCGATAAACGGATTGAATTTACGAAAGTTGAAGGTGTGGACGTAGGCGCCGGATATCTCCTGGGTGCGGACCAGCACACTGTTGTTTTGGGTGCCACCCCATTGGTAGCGAAAATTGTTCTGATAGGTGATGCCGTAGTTGCCCTCGATGGCGCTGGAGGGCGTGAGCATGAAGCGGTAGCTGGCCAACGCGCCGTAAGCGGGCGAGGTGCTCAAATAGACGTCCGTCGACGAGGCGATGTGCGGCTCGATCAGCGCCGTACCGCTGATGCTGATGTCTTGACGGCTCTCCTGAGCGCGGCCTGCCGCCACGGATACGGCCAGCAGGAATGCAAATAGGGCGATCTTCTTCATTCGGTCCTGAACCTCACGACTGCGCAACCGTCCGGCTGGCAACGAGCTTGTCTATTCCGGCGCGCCGGTTCGAAACGGGCACCGCTCACCGTATTGTAACTGGCCGGAGCGGTCCCTTGCGGAAGCGGCGGGGCCGGAACCATCTCGTGCTATAGACGCGGGAGAGGGCAAAGAGGCATGGTGCGAGCCAAAAACCCTCCAAACCGACAAAAGAAATCGAGCGCGAAAAAAAGATGCGGTTCTCAACGGCTGTGCATTTCAGGCCGATGGCTTCCCTCACTGTTTTTGCGTCCTCTGCACCGCGCGCACCCCGCCGACTCGGCGCAACCCCATCACCATTTTGTTGAGGTGGCGAACGTCTTCCGCCTCGACGAGAAACTCGACCTGGGCTTCTCCGTCCTCGTCCTGGCGAATATCGACGCCGCGAATGTTGGTATTGTCGTCGGAGATGACGGCAGTCAGTTCCTTCAGCATTCCGGGGTGATCGTCGCAGAAGACGGTGATCTTGACCGGGTAGCGCTGCGGCTTGCCCGCCGACTGGTCGCCGACCAGCGCCCACTCGACGCCGATGCGGCGATCGCTCTCGTACAGCAGGTTCTGCACGTTGCTGCAACTGCGCGCATGGACGGCCACGCCCTTGCCGCGGGTGACGTAGCCGATGATCTCCTCGCCGCGGATGGGGTTGCAACATCGGGCCCGGTAGACCAGCAGATCGTTGTGGCCCTCCACCTGGAGGGATTCCGAGCCGGTCAGGTGCAGTTTGCGCACCGCGTCCGACATTGCCGCCTCGCCGCCCGGCTTTACCTCCGCAAGCGGTTCGGCCTCGCCCTGGGCGCCGATGCCCGGCACCAGTTTGTTGAGCACCTGATGCGCCGAGTGCTTGCCCAGGCCGAGGCCCGCCAGCAGGTCGGCGGCGGTGGCCACACCGTATTCGTTGGCGATGCGCCCCAAGTCCTGGTCGGCGATCTGGCTCATCGGCACTTTGAACTTGCGCGCCTCGCGCTCCAGCAGCTTGCGCCCGATCTCGACGGCGCGGCGGCGCTGATCCTCGTTGAGCCAATGCTTGATCTTGTTGCGCGCGCGCGGACTTTTTACGAAGGTCAGCCAGTCCCGGCTGGGCTTGTGATCCTTCTGGGTGACGATCTCGACGATGTCGCCGGTGTGCAGCTTGGAGCGCAACGGCACCATGCGGCCGTTGACCTTGGCCCCCACGCAGGTGTGCCCCACCTCGGTATGGATGATGTAGGCGAAATCGACGGGCGTGCCGTCGGCCGGAACCACCACCACCTTCCCCTTGGGCGTGAAGGTGTAAACCTCGTCGGGATAGAGGTCCATCTTCAGGCTGGAGAG
>CAZMHC010000153.1:0-6361 GCA_964565955.1 uncultured Occallatibacter sp. | reverse complement strand
TTCGCTAACCCTTCGCTCCCTTCAGGCTCATCCTTCAATTGGAAAAGACTGTGGCCAGCAATCCAGCCAGCAAAGCCGTGCGCGGCGCCAGATGCTCGATCCGAATCGATTCGTGCTGGGCGTGCGCTCCCTCGCCCACCGCGCCCAAGCCGTCCAGCGTGGCAATGCCCAGCGCCGAGGTGAAGTTTCCGTCCGATGCGCCTCCCGTGGCCGCCTCTTCCAGCGCAAAGCCGAATTCCGCCGCCAGCGCTCGGGCGCGGCGATAGAGCTTCACCGTTCCGCGGGTGCGCTCCATGGGCGGACGATCGATGCCGCCGCTCACGGCCAGCGTACAGCGCGGGTCCACCGGCTTGAGAGCGGCAAATTTGCGTTCAATGCGCGGGCCGTCGGCTTTGCGGGCAATCCTCGCGTCAACCTCCGCCCAGGCCCGCGCCGGGATCACATTGCTCTTGCTCCCCCCGCCGGCCACGCCAACGCTCACTGTCAGGCCGCGTTTCAGGTCGGTCCAGCCGCTCACCGTCTCGATCGCGCGGGCCAGCTCGCGCAGAGCATTCGCGCCTTTTTCAAAGTCCACGCCCGCGTGCGCCGCCACGCCCGTCACCTCGATCCGCCAATTGCCCGTGCCCTTGCGCGCGGTCTTCACAGCCAGACCCTGCGCCGGCTCCAGCACATAAACCGCGCGGCATTCGGCGGCCAGCCGCTCGGTGATGGGCCGCGAGACCGGGCTGCCCACCTCCTCGTCGCTGTTGAGCAGCAGGACAACTTCGCGGTTCAGCAGGCCGGCTTCGCCGAGTATCTCAACGGCGGTCAAGGCCATGGCCACACCGGACTTCATATCCAGCGTTCCCGGCCCCCACAGACGGCCTTCGCCCAGGCGACAGGGCATGGTCTTGAGCGTTCCAACCGGCCAGACTGTATCCAAATGCCCCAATAGCAGAACGCGCCCCGCGTCTTTCTCCTCACCGGCGGCCTTGATTGGCTTTGGCCCGAAGCGCGCCTCCAGCAGGTCGCCAAGCCCGCTCTGGCGATGCAGCGTCACGCGCCCGCCAAGCCTGTCGGCGTATGCCGCAGTCAACGCCACGCAGGCATCCACGGCGGCCTTGTCGTCCGAAGGCGACTCGGCCAGCACCAGTTGTCGGGTCAGATCGAGCAGCGCGGATTCTTTGCTCTGCGCAGAGGCAAGCAAGACGCGCAGGGGAATGGGAGAATCGCCGGCAGCAAGCATCGAGGCACCTTCAAACCTGGCAATCCGAACCAAACAGGCTGCGGAACCCAATCAAGCTTCTACCGGCTAACTGAGCAGCACCGCCCCCTTCACCTTCCCGGCGAGCGCGTGGTCTAAGGTGACCAGCGTCAATTGCGCGGTTTCGGCAGATGCGGCCAAATAGGCATCGGCCCAAATCTTTGGAGAAGCCGATTCCGCGCCGGTTCTTGCCCGCATCGCAGTTTCGACTCCGGCGGGTTCCTCCACGAAGACGGCATCTCCAGAGAGTGCCCACTCGTCGTATACTTCCCAGCAGAGGCGCTGTGACAGCGCATCCTGCTTGAGGACCGCCTCCGCGCTCAGAAGTCGAAAGAGGCTCAATTGCGTAAGCCGACAGAATGCGAGGACTGGAGAAGGACGAAATGAGGCGTACCAACTCTCGGCGGCATCGTGATGAATATGCGGTGGGTAGTTGAGCGCCAGCCACACGTTCACATCAGGGAAAACCGATGAGGTCATAGATTTGCTCATTGCCGATGACGAGCTTGTCGGTGCGCATCGATGGAACGATCGGATGCGGAAGCCGTCTGGCTTGCTTGCGCGCTTCCGGTTCGCTCTCCAACTCCTTGTCGATACCGCGCAAGACAATCTCGATGACCGACGTGCCCTCATGCTCCGCTTTGGTCGTCAGCCGGTTGTATTTCGCATCCGGGATGTCCAGCACAGTTTGCATGGCAGAATCGTAACACAAATTTCGCTCCGCGATTTCCCGGAAACTGCTCTTCGCCGCTCATCGGCTTCTACCCATGTTTTCGCGAAAGGGTGAGGATGCGTCGAGTCGATCCAGTCCACCTTTAGCGCAAAAAAGTGTCCTATATTGGTCATAGTGTTGCAAAAATGCCACAGGACAGGTTTGCCAATTGCCGTCTAATCTAACGATTAGAGCACCCTGCGCCTTGTTGGAGAAGAGATTATTGGCTCATCCCGCGCACCTGGAACAGACGATCGACGCGCCCATCGAGTTTGCGGGCGTCGGGCTGCACTCCGGCGCTCCGGTGAATATGCGCCTCTTGCCCGCTCCGGCCGGATCCGGCATCGTCTTCCGCCGCACCGATCTCGACAACTTCGAGATTCCCGCCATCGCCCGCAACGTGGCCAAAGTCAGTTACGCCACCAGCCTCATGCGCCAGGGCGTTCTCATCTCCACTACGGAGCACTTGCTCTCCGCGCTCATCGGAATGGGCGTTGACAACGTGATCGTCGAACTGGACAACCTGGAACTGCCCATCCTGGACGGCAGCGCCTTGCCCTATGTGACGGCCTTTCTGAACGTCGGCATACGCGCCCAGCGCCGCCGCCGCGAGACGGTTCGCGTCCTGCAACCCGTCGAGGTGCGAGAGGGCAACAAATTCATCGGCGTCTATCCCGGCTCCGGTTACAACATTCGTTACACCATCGACTTTCGCGCCCCCATCGGCTACCAGTGCGCCTGTGTGGACCTGGCCTCGGAGACCTACGGCACGGCCATCGCCCCGGCGCGCACCTTCGGCTACAAGGCCGACGAAAAGAAGCTGCGGGATATGGGGCTGATTCGCGGAGCCGGCCCGGAGAACATCATCGTTCTCGGTCCCAGAGGCCTGGAGAACGGCCCGCTGCGTTTTCCCGACGAGTATGTGCGCCACAAGGTGCTGGACCTGATCGGCGACCTGGCCCTGGCTGGCCGCCGCATTGAGGGGCACGTGGTGGCCGAGCGCGCCGGACACGCCATGCACACCGCCCTGGTCTCGCGCCTGCTCAAGGATCGCTCGGCCTGGGAACTGGCGCACGTGCCTGTGGAGGCCGCGCCCGTTGCGAAGGCCGCGCCAGCGCGGACAGGTAGCGCGCTTCCCAGTCCGGCCCTGATGGGCGCCTGAAGCGCGTCCTTCTCGAAGCCAACCATGTGCGGAAGGTTGTTGACGAATATCTATCTAACGCCGGGACCGTTCAATTGTGAAACATGGATTCCACGAGATGGTGCCCAGGTCCCGATTTTGGGACCTGGGAAATCGCATAACCCGCATATTCGCAGTGCTATTCAGTCGCCTTGTGACCTGCCGCTGGCTTGGGCTTGTGTACGGGCGGCGCGGCCTTCTTCTTCTCCGGCTGAACGAACCCATCCTTGAGCGCAATCTGCGCGGTCTGCCCCATTGTGTCTGTGGCGGGAATCTGGGTGTAGGAGTCGTAGGTGGCGTCCAACTCAGCCTTGGGCTGGAGTCCGTACTCGGAGCCTGCCGCCGGAATCTCCTTGTCGGCCAGAGGCGTTTTCAAATTGACTACAAAGTCGGCGAACTGAGGCGTAGCGGCTTTGGCGTCGTCGGAGACGGCCAGTTTGATGACCGATGCGGTGGCTTCGATCACTTTTCCCGGAACCGGCGTCGCCTTGTCCTTCAGCAGCGCCCAGAGCTTGTCGCGGTCTTCCTGGCTGCCGTTGGCCAGGATGAACTCCTTGTCGCCCAGGTTCAACTGGGTGAGGTCGGGAGTTTCCACGACCACCTTGTGGGCTATCTCGGCCGGCGTAGCAGCCGGCTTGATGACATAGGTTCCCGGAGGAAAGAGCGTGGCCGCCGCCTGGGTCTTGACGTCGTTCAGGCCCTCCAGATCGCCGTGATACTTTTTGTAGTAATACTCGAGCTTGGGCTCAATCTGTCCCTTGTAAGCCGCGGGAGCGAAGTTCCAGGCGCGGGCGTAGAACCAGCACGCTTGCACCAGATCCTTTCCATCGGGCTTGGTGTAGGCTTCGGCCAGCAGCAGCGTATCCACCAATCCCGGCCCGCTGGTGGTCTGTTCCGGCGGATAGAGCATCAGTTCTGTGCGATACTCCGCGATTCCGGCTTTCGCGTCCTTCTTGGAGTTGATGTCGTCCACCGCGATGGCCGAGTGGAAGAGCGGATAGGCCGCGCCGGTCAGCTTCTTCCAGTCGTCGTCGGAGGTCTTGGACGGCTTGGGCGCCGAAAGTCCGCGCTGGGCCAAGGCCGCCGCGTCGTCGCAGGTCTGCGCGTCGGTGGTCTGGCCATTCTTATCGACGGCTTTGGCGCACTGCCCTTTCTTGATGTAGACCGAGATGAAGATGGCTTTCAGGTTATTGGGTTCGATCTGGAGCAGGCGGCCAGCTGCGCCCAGCGTCTTGTCCATATCGTTCAACTGCTGGTATGTATCCACCAGAAGATCGAGAACCGCTTTCTTGACCACACTCTGCGGATAGGTTTGCAGAAAGCTTTCCAGCGCCGCGGCCTTCACCTTGGGATCGCTGTTGGTGGTCGCCAGTTGATACGAGTTGAATTCGGCCGGGTCCTTGATGGTGATCTGGTCCGAATCCTGTGCTCTCAGGTTGGGCGCTGTAACGAGGCTGACGCTCGCCAAGGCCATCACAGACGCAAAAACTAACTTCTTCATTCAGTGCTCCTGGGTATTGCCGAAATGGAAATCGAAACTCATGCGCTCGATCGCAAAAAACACCCGGCCCGTTGAGGCTGTCGTCTACAGGGGGGACGAATCAACGATACCACGGCTTTCAAACGTGTTGGAAGGATTATAGAAAGCCTCGCGCCCGGTGACAAGGCCGAAGTGCTTGAAAATCGCAATCCCTCCGTCAATCCGCCTGGCGCGGCAGTCTGAACTCTGGATAGCCGGCCTCCGCGCAACCGGATCGAACATTGGAATGAGAAAACCGTTTCTGTATCGTTTCTGGACAATTCATTGCAGCAGCCTCACCAGTTCCGCCTGTTCCGCCAGAAAGGCGTCGTGACCGTGGGCGCTGATCATCTCTCGGTAGTCGGCCTGCGCGCCAGCCGCCCGCATGGCTTCCGCAAAGCGCCGCACCGTATCGGCGGGAAAAAGCCAATCCGAACTGATGCCGACAAAGCAGAGCTGAGCCTGGATGCGGCCAAAGGCCTCGCTTGCCGAAGCGTAGCCGCGCAACGGGTCCCAGGTATCCATGGTGCGCAGGATCGCAAGATACGAGTTGGCGTCGAAGCGCTCCACAAACCGATCGCCCTGATAATCCAGATAGCCGGCAATGTCGAAGCGCCCGCCGATCAGCCCGCCCTCCCGGCTCTCCGCTCCCCACGGGTCTTCTCCGCCGCGGTTTGGCCTGCGCCCGTAACGCTCGTCGAACAGCTCGCAGGACTTGTAACTCATCATGCCCACCTGCCGCGCCAACGAAAGCCCCCGGCGCGGCTGCCGCTGCTGCGCGTAGCGCCCGCCCAGCCATTCCGGGTCGTGCTGGATCGCTTGGCGCTGGAGATGGTTCAGAGCCAGCCCCATCGCCGAGAGCGGAGCCACCGCGATGACCAGCGCCCGCCGCACCCGCTCGGGATAAAGAATGCTCCACTCCAGCGATTGCATCGCGCCGATCGAGCCGCCCATCGCTAGCCGCAGCTTGCGCACCCCCAGCGAGTCCAGCAGCTTGGCCTGCGCCCGCACATTGTCGCGGATGGAAACCAGCGGAAAATCCGGCCCATACGGTTCGCCCGTCTCCGGATTCACCGACCCCGGCCCGGTCGAGCCGTAACACGAACCCAGCATATTGATGCAGATGACAAAGTCGTGCTCCAGCGACAGCACCGCGCCCGGAGCGAAGACCTCCGGCCACCAAGACCCCACCAGCGCCGAGCCGGTCAGCGCGTGGCAAACCAGTACGGCGTTGTCCCGCGCCGCATTCAGCCGTCCGTAGACCGCGTAATGCAGCGTGGGGTTGGCCAGCGCCCGCCCGCACTCCAGCGGCAAGCTCTCGTCGAGCACAAAGTCGCCCTCGTAAGTCGGGGTCAGCGCCGCCGCCTTGTTTCCCCGCGGGGTGGGCCAGGACTCGGCGCTCGCTTCGGACATACCATTTATTGTGCAACACGGCCCGCCGTCTTCGCTCTTCATGCGGATTTGCGTCCATTGGCCGATTCGATCGCCTGGTCGAGATCGGCAAGAATGTCGCGAATGTCCTCGATGCCCACGCTCAACCGCACCAGGTCGGGAGTTACCCCCGTCGCGGCCTGCTCCTCCACCGAGAGCTGCGCATGCGTCGTCGAGGCCGGATGGATCGCCAGAGATTTGGCGTCGCCGATATTGGCCAACAGCGAGAAGAGCTTCAGCGAGTTGAGCGCCGTCTTGCCCGCCTCGTAGCCGCCC
>CAZMHC010000152.1:0-6542 GCA_964565955.1 uncultured Occallatibacter sp. | reverse complement strand
TCGAAGATCGCGTGACAGTTTATGCCGGCGCCACCATCATCGGCGGCGATACGGTGGTCGGAGCCGGTAGCACCATCGGCGCCAGCGTCTTCCTCACCAGCAGCGTCCCCGCCAATTCGCTGGTTGTTCTCGAGGCAACCAACGTGAAAGTCATCCCCAAGCACTCGCGCGACAGTAAAGCGTTGGACTATCAGATCTAATAAGCCGCTGCCGATTGCCCCGCTTGGCCCGGACAGCGGCAAGCGTCGCCGCCGACTTCGCAGCTCCAATGCAAGGCACACCACATCCGCTAGCACCCAGATGCGCGGCTAGTCACTTCCTATTATTGACCGCTATAGGGACTTACAGATACGATGCTCTTTAAATGCAGATGGTGAAAAGCTGTTTGCCCTGCCCGCTCCCGTCTTCTAGGTTGTTGCTGCCGGGCAAGCAGCGGATTATTGACCGCGGAACGCGGCGCTCTCGGCTTGAACGAGTTTCGGGGAACGGTTCCGCGCCTATTATTAGTCTCGCTCAGAAAAGTACGAAACAGTAAGAACAACGTCGGACACCCGCTGCAAGTGAGTGCGGGTGTCGTGTGTTCGCAGGGTGCTTGCCCCCGGAGCTCGGTTGTGGGGCGATCTAATCGACCATGTAAGCTAAGTGAGGTCTTATTGTGTTCAGACTTACTGCAGTTATCGTCATCGCCTGCGCGTCTCTGTGTGCGCAGAGTAATTTCGCGACGCTCAGTGGAAGGATTCAGGATCCGTCGCAGGCGCCTGTTTCCGGCGCACACATCTCAGTGACGGCCAGAGCGACTGGTGCGGTCCGTCAGGCGGTCACAAATAGCGAAGGTCTGTTTGAGCTTCCCAACCTACTTCCGGGCGGATACTCGGTTCGAGTTTCTGCGGCCGGGTTCGCCGAGCACACTCGGGACGTCCTCCTCGAAGTCGGCCAGAATATGGCGCTGGATCTTGCTCTCGCGCTCGGCGAGAAGCGCGAGAGCGTGGAGGTTGTCGAGTCCGCCGAAACACTCCGGACGCAGGACGCTAGCCTCGGCGAGGTCGTGGAGCCCCAGTCAATTGAGAATCTGCCATTGAATGGCCGTATGCTGCTCGACCTGGCGCTCACCGTTCCGGACGCTCACATAGGCCATGGCGCGCAGACCGGTGATATGAGCCCGCTGTACTGGCGCCCCGGCCAGCGCTCCGCCATCACCATCGGTGGCAATCGTCCGAATGCGAACTATTTTCTGCTGGACGGCGTAACCAATACGGACCCCACCTTTAATACAATGAATCTGAGTTTGTCACCTGATGCCGTGCAGGAGTTTCAGGTACAGACCGGGAGTTACTCGGCCGAGCTCGGTGGCGCAGGCGGCGGTCAGATCAACGTCATCACCCGCCAGGGCACCACGCAGTTTCATGGAACCGCGTATGAGTATCTGCGCAACAACGGATTGGATGCGCGCACCTGGAACGAGATGCCGGGCAACGACCATCTGGTGCAGAACAACTATGGCGGCGCCCTGGGAGGTCCGGTGTTCGGAACCAGGACTTTCTTTTTTGCCAACTATGAAGGTTACCGCCGGACGCAGGCGCAGACTGCGATGGACACCGTGCCGACGGCGGCGGAAGCCAGCGGAGACTTCAGTGGTAGCGGAGTCGGCATCTACGATCCCTCCAGCACTTATACGAATCCGAATTACAACGCGTCGCAGACGGTGAGCGCGGCCAACCCGCAATTCCTGCGGACCGAGTTTCCGGGCGACATCATCCCAGCCAGCCGGGTGAATTCGGCAGCCCTCGTCATGCTGAAGAGCTACGTGCCGCGCCCGAACACGACCGGCGACATGGGGCTCGGCATGACGATGAACGGCGCGCCCACGGTCTTCGGCGCCGGCTTGGATTCCAACAACCTGCTGGATGTCCGCGACGCACAGGAGCGAAACAACCAGGGCACTATCCGCGTGGACCGGATACTCGGCAGTGACACACTCAACGTGCGCTATTCGGCTAGCAACGAGCAGGGATTTACACCGCAAAACCTACCTGGCTATGGTTTCAACTTCGATAATGCCTCGCAAAACGGCGCTCTGATCTGGACCAAAGTGATTTCGCCCACCATGGTGAATACGGCTTCCGTCGGCGTTTCCCGCCTCGCCATGGGCCACTGGTCGCAGGACAACGGAATTGACGATATCGTCGATGCTCTCGGTATCACCGGAACCAACTTTGGCGGACCGAAGGGTTCGGGAGCGCCATACTTCAACGTGCAGGGATACTCGCCGTTCGGAGACTCCTGGCAGGCGACGCCTATGCATCAGTGGAACACCACCGTCGAGGGTCGTGAGACGCTGAGCTGGCAAACAGGGCGCCACAGCCTGAAGTTCGGCGCCAGCTACCGGAGGGTGATCTGGCCGATGTGGGCGTTGGTGCAGAGCCGCGGCTACTATCAGTTCACTCCCGGCTTCACCACGGAGACGGAAAACAACGACGGCACGGGTTCGGCCCTGGCGAGCTTTCTGCTCGGCCTTCCCGCGTCGCGCCAGGTTCAGGCCGGCGTGCCCAGCATGAACCTGCGCAATTGGTCGGCGAACGCCTTCGTTCAAGACACTTGGCGGCTGACATCCACCACCACTCTCGACTTCGGCTTGCGTTACGAATTCGAGACGCCACTCGCGGACATTTCGCGGCCGTGGAGCAATCTGGAGGTTGAGAACGGCAAGCTGATGGCGTTCATCGGCGGCCAGGACGGAATGCCTCGCGGCCTGATGTTCTCGAATAAGCTGCGCTTTGCGCCCCGCCTTGGCATTGCCCATCACTTCGAGCAAAGCGGCATCGTACTCCGCGCAGCCTATGGGATCTTCTACACTCCCGTAGATATGAACACATGGTGCAACGAGTTGCACAATGTGCCAGTCCTGTTCCCGATTACTCAGCAAAGTAACAACTTCACGCCGCAGATCAACGGCTTTAACTTCCCGCAGCCGGTTCTGGGTCAGACGACGGTAAGCTTCTCGGCCTTTGATCCGCACGCGCCGTCACAATATGTGCAGCAGTGGAGCGCATCCGTGCAGAAAACCCTGGGGCGCAACACCACGCTGGAGGGCGGCTATCATGGCGAGCGCGGTCTCCATCTGCAACGCGCCGACCTCATCAACAACGCGCCTCCGGCACCGGGGGCCCTGCAGGCCCGCCGGCCTTATCAGAACGCCAGCTTCGTAAGCGGCACCGTGCTTCCGTCCAACATCACGGTCGCAAGCACGACGTTTCCCGTCAGCTCGGTAAACATGCTGCAGAACACGGCACGAAGCTGGTACGATGCCGGGTATATCAATTTGAGGCGGCGCTATGCGCATAGTTTGAGTCTGCTGGTCAATTACACTTTCGCCAAGAACCTATCCAACGCTCCCGACTTTCGGTCGCCCATGTTCGAGTCCGCGATTCCACAGAACGACAACGATCTGGAAGCGGAAAAAGGGCCGTCGTGCGATGTCCGCCAGCGTTTCTCGTTCAGCGCGGTGTATGAAATACACCCGCTGACGGCGAACAACTGGACACGGTCCATCACACGCAACTGGAAGATCTCTTCGATTTACCAGGTGCAGTCCGGGATGCCGTTCACGATATCGGTATTCGGGGACACCGCAAACACAGGCACGCTAGTGGGCGAGAACGCGATCCGCGGAAATTACACCGGGCAGCCGGTTTTCGGCTCAGGCACAGGCACAACGGCGGCGTGGTTCAATCCAGGTGCGTTCGCCACTCCCGCCGCATACACGTTCGGCAACTTGGGACGCAACACCGTCTACGGGCCCGGAATGCAAACCGCGGACGTCGCGCTGGAGCGTTCGTTCGCGATCACGGAGCGGCTGCATACGGCGCTTCGCGGCGAAGCGTTCAATGCGCTGAACCATTCGAACTGGGGCACACCCAATCGTTTCGTGAACACGCCCCAGTTCGGCACCATCACCGAGGCCACCACACCGGGGCGCGAATTTCAGGTGAGCGCCCGGCTGTCGTTCTAAGCCGTGTCCACAACCGCGGTGGTGCAGGCGCCGCCGCGGCTTTCCTGCGGGCCGATCACGGCCGAACAGAAACTGAGCGCTCTCATCGAGAACACCATCTCGATAAGTGACACTCCGACGAAGGTCGATCTGAGGCCTGAGATTACTCACCGCAGTCCCTCTTCCGCAGACACGAGCGGCGCAAAGCTATAACCGTCGCAGGATGGTTGCGCGTAGGCTAATACATTCGGATTATTGCAAGCACTGTGAGATACGACTTACCATATTGTTCAACTTATGGCTCGGTTAGCAACTTCATCCCGGTTATTCACTTCGCGCCACAACGTATGGGAGGTTAAGTAGCCAAGCTGGGGGCGCTCTGCGGCTGCGCGGTATGGGTGTGTTCGCGATACTCATCTTAGTCTGCTGTGAGCTCGGTTGGGCTCGTTACCGGAGACGTCATTGCGGTGACCAGAGTGCGCACGCGTGTCTGAGCCTCCGGTGAGTGCCCGGAAGCAGTTCTGACGTGAAATAGTGGGCGTGGACAGGGACTTTTGCGTGGAAACAGAACCGAAGCTGACTGGCCGGCGTGCCCTGTTGACGGCAGCCGGACTCATTGCTGCAGGCAAAGCACCGGCGGCCGTTGATTATCACTTTCACTAAGGAGATTCAATCGTGAAGCAGTTCAGTGTTCTCGTCGTGTTATTCGCGTCCCTATGTGCATTTGTCCAGGCGCAGGCTCCAATCGGAACGCTGGAAGGGCAAGTCACCGACCCGGCAGCGGCGCTGGTGTCTAACGCCGAAGTTAGCGTTCACAATGCGCAAACCGGCCTCACCCGGACAGTCGCCTCTTCGCGCCAGGGAGCGTTCCATTTCTCCGACCTGCCCGTCGGTGCGTATCGGCTCGATGTGAAGGCCCAGGGCTTCGCGTTGTATTCGGTCCCATCGATTCGCATCGACATCGGCCACGTGGTGTCCTGGCCGGTGCAGTTGCGGCTCGCGAGCGAACACACGGAGGTGAGTGTCTCCGGGCAAGCCGTGACCGTCGACACCAGTCAGACTCTCGGCAACGTAGTTTCCGAAAAGCAGGCGGTGGATCTTCCCTTGAACGGACGTGACCTGACGCAACTTGGCCTGCTACAGCCCGGAGTAGCACCCATGACTCCAGGCTTAGCCCAAGCGGGCGGGATCGCGCGAAGCGGCCAAGCCTATGGGGTGAATGGGCAGCGCCCGGAATCGAACGACTATCTGCTCGATGGCGCGAGCAATGTGGATAGCGTGAATGGCGGATACGCTCTGCGGGTGCCGGTGGACGCCGTGAGTGAGTTCCGTATTCTCACCTTGAACGCTCCCGCCGAGTACGGCGATACCAGCGGCGCCACGACGTCGATCGTCACGAAGTCGGGCACTAATTATCTTCATGGCGACGCCTATGAGTTCCTGCGAAATAGCGCCATGGACTCCCGCAACTTCTTCGCCGCGCAGACGGAGCCGCTGCACCGCAATCAATACGGCGCCACGCTGGGCGGACCCATCCGCAAGGACAAGGACTTTTTCTTTCTTTACTATGAAGGGCAGCGCGATTCCGAGGGCAAGACCCAGGCCGCCATCGTGCCCACCGCCGCCGAGCGGGCAGGCGACTTCTCCGGGCTGACCAATGTTTCCACGGGGAAGTCTACCCCGCTGATCAACGAGTTCACCGGCCAGCAGTTCCCGGGCAACCAGATCCCCGCCTCGATGCAGAGCTCGATCGCGCTGCAGGCCGAGAAGCTATACCCGCTTCCCAATGTCGGCACCAACGTGTATGAGTCCACGCAGATCGGATCGACTAACTACAACCAGGGCGGCTTCCGCTACGATCACTACTTTGGCCCAAGCGACCAGGTGTTTGTGCGATACTCCACGTCGTTTTTGAACGCATTAGACCCACTACCGATCAATGGCGCCGGCGTGCCCGGTTTTCCGGTTAAGGACAGCATCGCGACTAACTCAATCACTGGCTCCTGGGTTCACCTGATTTCGCCCGAGACCGTACAGACCGTGCAGGCCTCGATGTTTCGCAATGTGTTTGTGAAATCGCAGGCCGTCAATCACACCCCGGGCAGCAGCCTGGGGTTCCAATATCAACCCACGCTTCCATTAAACGATGGCGTTCCCTACCTTATTGTGAGCGGCTACTCGAATCTCGGCAATCCGATTACCGGTCCGCAGAACACGTATCAGAACGACTACGAGGCATCATACTCGATCGCCATGACTCGCGGCCGGCACAACCTAAAGATTGGCGCCGATCTTACTCGCGAGCAAATCAATGCAGTTCTCGGAATCGCCACTAACGGCTTCTTCGTTTTCGCTTCGTTCCCAGCCAGCGATTCCTTTGCCAGTTTCCTGCTCGGACAATCGGTGGAATTCTATCAGGGCGGCGGCGACTTCAACCGCGGACTTCGTAAGTGGGTCGCCGCCGGATACGGGCAGGACGAGTTCCGGGTCAGCCCGCGGCTGACTTTGAATCTCGGTGTGCGATACGAGATCAACACGCCCTATGTCGACATTC
>CAZMHC010000151.1:0-6664 GCA_964565955.1 uncultured Occallatibacter sp. | reverse complement strand
ACGTCACCGGCGGCTGCAGCTACACGCAGGCGTTTACCATCACCGTCAACTAGCCAACCGGCTCTTCGGTTTCAGCCACTCAGAGTATCCCCGGGTTCCGCTCGCGGAGTCCGGGATACTCTGAGTATTGAACGGGATCGCGGGGGGCGGCTTCGATACCTGCTCGTCGCAATCTAGCGTCAATTGCCCTTCGGAGTTATCTCGGTGACCATAACGCAGTTGCGACCGTTGCGCTTGGCTCGATAGAGAGCTGTGTCCGCGGCTTGGACCATCTCCTCGGCATCGCGAGGGAAGCCGGAGACCACGCCGAAGCTGGCGGTCACCTGTATCTCGCGACCGCCCAGCGGCACGCGCGTCTCTTGCACCGCTACGCGCAATTGTTCGGCGCGGAGACGAGCGTTCGAGAATCCAGAGCCGGGCAGAATCAGGAGAAACTCCTCGCCGCCGTAACGGCCCACCCAGTCGTAAGAGCGGACAGAGCGCTGCAAGATGGCGGCGATCTTGATGAGAACCCGGTCGCCGGCCGGGTGGCCGAAGTCATCGTTGACCTTCTTGAAGAGGTCCAAGTCCACCATAACCAGGCTCAACGGGGTATCGTCGCGGCGGGAGCGATCCACCTCTCCGCGCAACCGGTCGAGGATGATGCGATGATTCCACAGGCCAGTCAAGCCGTCGTGCTCGGCGAAGTGGCGCATCCGCTCGCTCTCGCGCAGCAGCTCTTCCCTCTCGCGTTCGAGATCGGCGATGCGAAGCTGAGCGGCGCGCTCAAGTTGATGGAATTGGCCGAGCAGCCCTCGCACTCGCCAACGAACCGCCAGCACAGCCGCAGCCGGCGCCAGCAAAAGAAGCAGACACAATCCGATTCCCAGCGATGTCTCCCCAAAGCTGCCGGGCTGCGCATGACAGCGCGGTCCCGCAAGGCAGAGCGCGGCCACGCCCCAGATACGAGCAAGCGATATGCGTCTCGGCTTGGCGATCAAGCGTCGCATGGCGAATCTTTCCTCTTGGAGCCTGATGGAATAATTTCACTCTATACCAGGTAGCAAACCCGGAGAACAAAGTCGGAAGTGGAAACCGTTTCCATCGCCGCTAATCGCAGACCATAACCGCTTCGGGAAATCCTTGCGCGCCGTCGTCTTCCGGCTCGACGCTGGAATCCGCGCCGCCCGCAAACTGGGCGAGGAAGAAAGCGTCCACCTGAGCCAAGACCTCGGCTCCGGTGCGCTGGTCGTAGATTGCCCGGCGCAGTTTGGCTCCGCCCGGCACGCCGTGCGTGAACCAGGTTGCGAACTGCTTCATCCTGCCCGCCGTCTCGCCCAGCCGCGCATCGCGGGGCAGGTCTTTGCTGGCCTCGGCCTCGTCCAACAGCATCTGGAAATAGGCGCGAATCATACGATAGCGGTCGTGTAGAGTGGGCTTTTCGTATCTTCCCGTCGCGGTGTACTGCGCGATCTGGCGGAATATCCAGGGGTTGGAGGGCGCGGCGCGTCCGATCATCACCGCGTCGCAAGCTGTGAGCGCAATCATCGCGGCTGCATCCTCCGGGGTGCGAATATCGCCGTTGCCGACGACGGGAATGCTCACCGCCTGCTTGACGCTCGCTATCCACTCCCACTGCGCCTGGCCGCTGTATCCCTGTTCCCGTGTGCGGGCGTGCAGGGCCACGGCGTTCAGCCCCTCGGCCTCGGCCACGCGCGCCAACTCCACGCAGACGATCTCCCGCTCGCTCCAGCCCATGCGGAACTTGACCGTGAAAGGAATCGTCACCGCCTTGCGGACAGCGCGAAAGATTGCGCCGATGCGGGGCAGGTCGCGCAACAGGCCGGAGCCGCCGTTCGAGCCGACCACGCGCTTGGCCGGGCAGCCCAGGTTGAGGTCCACCAGATCGAAGCCGGTCTCCTCGACGATGCGCGCCGCCTCGGCCAGCGTCTCCGCATTGGCCCCAAAGAGCTGCGCTCCGATGGGATGCTCGTCATCGTAAAAGGTGAGATAGCGCCGCCGCTTCGACTCCCGCATCCGTGAGAGACCATCGGCCGAGGTAAACTCGGTCATCAGCAGGCCGCAGCCGGATTGGGCGTTAGTGACTGCTTCGTCGATAGGAGATTCGTTGGGTGCCCCAGGTCCCGCTTTTGGGACCTGGGATTCAGCGCCGCCATTACCCGATGTAAAGAGACTGGCATGGCGAATGAAGCGGCGGAAGACTGTATCGGTAACTCCGGCCATCGGAGCCAGCACGGTCGCCGGAGTTACAATCACCGTCCCCAGGCGCACTTCCGCAGGCACCCGCGCCTGGGCGGGCATCGCGTGCTCGATGGGATTATCCCATTCCTTCTTTACGGTGAAGCCTTTGCCCGCCATAAAAAACCTTGTTACTCCACGCAACTCTGAAGATTCGGTTCCGAATCCGCCAACTCTTTGAGTTGGATACGTTCCAGTATCTTCGTGGCCAATTCCTTAAAATCATCTCCGGCTTCTCTTGCTGCATACAGATGCGCACCAATAGCACCATCTGCACTGGTTAACTTAAAGATCGGCTTGCGCTTTTCCTGCGCCATAGGAGCCAAACTGCGGTAGTGCTTCAACTTGGCAAGACAATGATCCATATGTGTGGCTGACATCCTCGATTTCGCACCCAATACACTCTGTTCGTATGTTTGAGGGATTCGATCAGCCCACTTCCGATATGCCTGCACTGGGCGACTGTCTCGCTCACTGTGCTGCATAAGAACATAACCAATGGGTTGCATCGCTCCATCAGGAAGATTGAACTCCGGATTCATCCATCTATCATGTCGATCCTTCCATTCCGTGCGCCAACGTTGAAGTGTAGGTCCAAGATTACGCAAGCCTTGCAAAGAAAAAAGATCGGCGGCAAGAGGAATGACAACATAATCAGAAGCAATTAGAGCAGATCGGTTGATGGCACCTAAGGTTGGTCCGACATCTGCAAGAATAATATCCGCATCATGTTCTTTTGCGGCCATTTGCGCAACTAGCCAAAATGAAGAGAGGATTCGGAAAGGACGATACCGCTCGACAGTTCCCAATGCGTTTGCCCATTCCGCAGAGAGATTGTCTTCAAAACCAGCTAACGAGAGATCCCCAGGAACTAGGTGCAAACTCGGAGTGATGCGTCGAGTTTGTGGATTCTGAATGTCACCAACTCTCGTCAGTGGACGAATGCACTGATAAATAGTACTGTTTCCATCTTTCACTTCATCTGGATTCCAAAGCTCTTCGAGTGTTTCTTCCGGCAGAAACGCGGAGGTCAGATTGGCTTGCGGGTCCAGATCGATGGCAACGACGGACTTTCCCATCTCCGATAGCATCCACGCCAGATGATAGACAAGCGAGGTCTTGCCCACTCCTCCCTTGTTATTGAAGAAGGTAAGAACGGGAACGCTCATATAGCTCTCCTGACGGTAGCCAGAACGACCGTCCGTTCGACTTGGAACTCCAATTCAGGATTCCCATTGGCTTTGAGCGCACGGCGCGCCTCCGCAATGCCGAATCCAAAGCGCTGCACAAACCCAAGCGTCTTCAAAACCGCTGCAATGCTCGGATTGCGGTAATCGCTGACTCCGGGGCGGCCGAAGTTTTCCGATGTTACCGTTCCATAAGGACCGCCGGGATTGTGTATTTCGATGCGATCGTCGAACCAATAGACGCGAACCGGGGCATTTGTTCCTTCGTAAGTGCGATGCATGACGGCATTGCGGGTCAACTGCTGCAATGCGGTGAGCGGATACATACTGGTGCGAATCTCGGTGGTCGAACCCGAAGTGAAATCGACAGCAACGGAGAGATGCGCCTTGATTTTTTCATCCAGACGACGCAAAACCATATCCAAGGTTCCGTCAATCTCCTGTTCGTCCGCAATGGGATCGCTCCACTCCGTTCCGCGAATGCGAAGAAATTGCACATAGGCGCACGGCACCCAGGAACGGGGCGATTTTCCCAGCGTTAGAACGCCGGTCACCGTGGGAGTTGGATCGTCCATCGAGGCGATCATTCCCAAAGACGCAAGCCGCTCCTCATAACTTCTTTCATTTGCCTCCAAAACGTCGGAGGCAACGGCTTGCGGCAGATACTCATTTTCAAAGAGTATCTTATTCAACTCGGAGATTGGGCAATCGGAAATTGGATGACTATCGAACATCTTGTCTTGATGGCGGCGCTTCTCGTTCAAAATGCGTTCATCCTGAGCCGTGGCAAGGGCGCGGCGTGGACCCACACGAATCCAAATGCGCCCTTCAAAGCGCACCGGCGGTGCATCCGATGGAAGCACAGACAGGATTGCCATCGGCGCGTCTTTCAAAAACCGGCGTTCGACAACAAGAGTGGGCGGCGGAACAATCTTCCCGTCAGTTTTTATATCGGCCAACGTTTGCAACAGTCGATCGGCAACTTCAATACCGGCAGGAGCGCCATTGTCGTTGGCACCGATAAAAACGACTCCCGGGCGTTGATGATTCGGTAAATCGTTGGCAAAAGCGCATACGGCCTGACGAACCTTTTCCGGAGCGTTGCCTGCCCAATTCCCCTTGCGCTCGGACAAATCGGATTCAATATCGTCAAGCATCGCCAGAAGCTCATCGTCGGTATACCGATACATGACATAATCTCCCGATACTCCGAGGTCCGTCGTTTGCTCTCCAGATAAAAAGGCCTCCGCCGCGGCGGAGGCCCAATCCTGCTTGCCGATTGCCGTGCGCCGGTTACTTGGCTGCGGCCGCTGCCACGGCGCTGTCGGACTTGGCATACTTGCGGCGGAAGCGCTCGACGCGGCCGGCTGTATCCACCAGGCGCTGCTTGCCTGTGAAGAAGGGGTGGCAGTTCGAGCAGATTTCCACGTGAATGTCGCCCTTGTGGGTCGAACGGGTCTCGAAGTTGTTTCCGCAGGCGCACAAAACCCGCACCGCGTCGTATTTGGGATGAATCTTTTCCTTGGGCATCTCTCTGGACTGACCTTTCCTGCAATTCTTCCATTGTAGGGCGATACGGGCGGATTGGCAACCTCCGCCCATATCTGGAGAAGTCCCAACCATAGTTGAAAGTTGAGCGGCGCGGCGAGGGTTGAAATAGAAGAGTCCGGCCGACCGCGTCGGGAAAGAAGTTCTGGCCGGTGAGTCGAGACTGAAACAGAACGCACCGACCCTGCAGCGGGCTTTGTCGCGCATCGATGCCCGACAACACTCCTGAGCGGCAAACAGCGAAACGGATAACTCGTCATCGCCCAAGATGGTCCTCGACTCAACCCGTCAGGAATATCCGTGTCCTGTTACATCAACATCCGTCCCAGACGCTTTTTGCCATTTTGACAGCAGCGCTCCCACCTACTTCTTCCCTGTGTTCCACTCAGTGCCTTCCCCCAGCCAGCGCTTTGTATTGAGCATCTGCCGCTGGTCCAGCGCCCAGACCTTGCCGGTCAGCTCGCCCGCTCCCTTGCCTTCGCGGATCGACTTCTCGAATTCGCCGTTGACGGCCTGCATCTTGGCGTCGAAGTCGTCGATGAAGCTGAGCGCCAGCGCCTCCGGGATCATGGGCAGCTTGGGTGAGCCGAACTCCAGCTTGCCGTGATGAGAAAGGATCATGTGCAGGACCAATGTCTTGAGTTTCGGCGGAAAGCCAGGCAAGCTGTCCATGGCGCGCTCGGTCAAGGCCGAGCCGATCTGAATGTGGCCCAGCAAACTGCCCTCCAACGTGTACTCGAAGCCGACCTCCCAACTCAATTCGCGCACCTTGCCGATATCGTGCAGGATCACGCCGGTCAGCAGCAGGTCTCGGTGCAGTATGGGGTAGTGGGCAGCGACGCGGTCGGCCAGGGTGAGCAGGCTTACGACGTGCTCCAGCAAGCCGCCCAGCCAGGCGTGGTGCAACTGCTTGGCCGCCGGCGCTTCGCGATAGGCGGCGGCGAGGCCCGGATCGGCTAGCAGGGTCGAGAGCAGCCGCTTGAGGTCGGGGTCGGCAAAGCTCTCCACGATGCCGAGGAGCTGGCGCCAGAGCGCGTCTACGTCGTATGTCGTCGAGGGCAGCAGGTCGGCCTTGTCCACCTCGCCTGCGGCGGCCTTGCGCAACTGGTCGATCTTCATTTGCAGCCGGTCGTCGAAGCGCGAGGCGCTGCCGCGGGCCTTCACCACGTCGCCGCGCTCGAACTCCTTGGCGATGCGCGGGTCGCCCGGCTCCCAGACGCGCCCCTCGAGCTGCCCGGTGTTGTCGCCCAGAATCAAGCTCAGATAGGGTTTGTTGCTCTTGGTGGAGCGCAGTTGCTTGGCCAGAACCAGGAAGAAGCCGTCGAAGAGCTTGCCCTCCTCGAAGCCGGCCAGATCGGCGATGTAAATGTCTTTCATGCTGCCAGCAAGATTATCGCAGCCCCCGCCCTCTCTCAAAGACACGCCTCGCCAAGGAATGTCGGCCGTGCGATCAATATCGGTCTTGTTCCTAGAAGCGTGGGGATGCGGGCACAGGAACACAGTTTCTGTGTTCCTGTGGAGCGTACTGTTGAAAGTTATTGATTATAAGTAAGTTAGCATAGGCTCCACAGTTTCACAGTTTCTGTGATTCTGTGTTTCTGTGAAGGCGCTCCGTGGAAAGCATTGATTATGGGCTAGTTATATGGGCCTCCACAGTTTCACAGCCAAAATCGCGAATATTTCGGTGTTTT
>CAZMHC010000150.1:0-6764 GCA_964565955.1 uncultured Occallatibacter sp. | reverse complement strand
TGGTCGTTTCATCGAGCTATAATGGATTCTCTTTTCGACGCGTATTGGTTGGAGGCGTTGTCCTCATTCGCGCGAAGCGCTATGTCGCCGATGGATGGCGTGGCTTGAACGTTGAAACGGAATAATGCCGCCGACACCACCAGTGGTGATTGATGAGGTGCCGTCTCTATGCGCCGAATGCGGCCAAGCGGTGGCTTCCGAGATTATCGATCGCGGCGGCAAGGTCTACCAGCGGCAGAAGTGCCCGGCCCACGCGGTGGCCGAATCGCTGATCTTCTCCGACGCGGAGCTCTATCGAAAGCTGGATAGCTGGAATCGTCTGGTGTTTCCGGGCGACGGCGCGGCGGCGGCGCATCCGGGCGACGGACGAACGAGCGGCCATAACGGTAGCGCCAACGACCCGACGTTGGCGGTGATCGACATCACCAACCGGTGCAACTTCGCCTGTTCGATGTGTTTTGCGTCGATCACCGGAGACGGGGATCACTACTTCCTGGAGCCGGAACTGGTGCGCGCGATGCTCCAGTCGCTTCTGGACCGTCCGCTGCCGTGCCGTCACGTGCAGTTTTCCGGTGGCGAACCGACGTTGCATCCGCAATTCACGCGCATCCTGCGCATCGCGCGCGACATGGGTTTTACGCACATTCAGGCGGCCACCAACGGGAGCCGCTTCGTCAGCCTGGAGTACGCCAGGGAATGCGCGGAAGCGGGTCTGCACACGTTGTACCTGCAGTTCGATGGGATGAACGACGAGGTCTACGGAATCCTGCGCGGGCGTCCCCTCCTGAAATCCAAAGTGACGGCGGTGGAGAATGTCGCCCAGACCGGGATGCGGCTGGTGCTGGTTCCAACCATCGTGGAAGGCATTAACGTCGACCAGTTGGGTCCGATCTTTCGCTTTGCGCTGGAACACAGCCATCCCATCACCGGGATTAGCATTCAGCCGGCCGCCCGCGTGGGGCGGATCGAGGTGGACGGCCAGGGAGCGGAGACGTTCAATCTGGCGACCATGGCGCGCGAGTTCGGACTACAGACGGGACTCACGCGTTTCCCGGAGGACTGGTTCCCGTTGAGCGCGGTGTCGCTGATCGGCCGGGCAGTCAATGGCATTCGCGGGGAACAATCGCCGACGCCGGTGTGTGACGCGCACTGCTCGCTCGGCACGTATTTCTATGTCGACGACGACAACCGGCCGCACTGCGTTCCGCAGTTTTTCGACGTCGAACGTTTCTTCCGGTCGCTCGCCGATCTCGGCGCTGGGCCGCGCGGAGGGTTCCTGGCGCGCAAGATTTCGGAGATGCAGGAATTCGGCCGGCTGGCGGAGTGCTTCGACAAGCGGACGGCGCCCGCCGGCCTGACCTTCCAGAGACTGCTCCGCGGGCTGGAAGGGTGGGAAGACAAATCGGTGGGCAGATCCGCCGGATGGTATCAGCGCGGATTCAACGGCCTGTTTGTCGCCGGCATGCACTTCATGGACGCGCGGAGTTATAACCTGCGGCGGCTGGGGCGCTGCATCATCCAGTACGTTACCACGAGTGGTGAAGTGATTCCGTTCTGCAGTTACAACGCCGGCGCACGGTTACGCTGTTCGGAAGAGTCCACGCGTCTCGGCAGTACCCAAGACTCCGGCCCACACGTCACCACAGTTAGATAGTACATGCGTTTCACTACGATTCCATCCGCAGCGGCCCCTCGCGGCCGTAGAAATGCCGCGCAGGCCGCCGTTTTCCTGCTCTTTGGCCTTCTGACTATTTCTACTTCGGCAGCGGCAGCACTGCCTAAGTACGCCTACACAATCCCGGCGGATCAGACTCCGAACGTAGAGTCCTGCGACGTTAGGAACACGGTGGCCGTGATGCCCGCGGTTGACTTCCGTCTCGGCGACAACGCGCCCGCGGCCGCGTTTGGGAGTCAGGCGACGGCGATGGCCGGCCTGCGCGAGGGCGCCGAGGCGTACCTTCATGTGCGGATCGCAGCCGGATCGCTCACCGGCAGCGAGAGTGAAAGCGTCATCGCCGGCCGTATCTCCGCGCTGCTTGGGCAGGCGCCGCTGGCGGCGCCCGGTGTCACCGGCATCATCGCCGAGATCGAGGAACCGCCCGCCGTTACCGAGCGATTCACATTTGGCCTGGTGAGTTTCGCACTGGCGGCGAAGGGGGCAAACGCTCATCTTCGCGTGGCCTTCGCGCTGCCGCCGGGGTTTGTCACCCGCCACGGCGACGTGGTCAAGCGGCTCGCGATCTACGCGGACATGCTGGGCATACAGGATGGATCTGCGTGGCGCGAGGAAGCGGCATGGATCGCGGCGCAGGCGCTCAACAAACCGGTGATTTTGAAAGTGGACGGTGCACGCGATGCCGCCGCCTATCTCGCCGCCACGCTGGACACAGTGGAGAGTGCGGTCGAGATAGTGTGGTCGGAGCCGGCTGGCGCGGCCGCGCTGGCCAGTGTCTGCGCGGCGAACGCAACCCTGAATCGCTTTGTCACGCCGGCGCTCGGCGCGTTTCCGGCGGCTAGCGTGCCGTTCCACCTGGTGGTGGAGGGAGCGCCCGCTGCCCGCTCGCAGTGGTTCTCGAGCGGCAGTGCGAGCGATACCGTGGGGATCGTCGCCATCGATGCGCCACCCGATCGAACCCGTAACGTGCGTCTGGAAGGCGACGCGGCGGGCCAGTTCGAAATCCAATGGTACGACGCGCTCGGCGGCGCACGGCTGCCGGCGGGCGAACTAACCCGCTCCGGCGCGAAACTATCGCAATCCTGCGCCAGCCAGGCCGCGTTCGTGCTGGTCTCGATCCACAAGCTCGACGAAGGCGAAACGAAGGTCTACACGGCGCTCGAAGTGAAGGATAGGGCGGAGCTGAGCGTGGAGGAGATCGTCGCGCGCTGGCAACAGTATCGCGAGTCGCAGAAGCAGAAGCTGGATCACTATCTGGCCAATTGCTTCATGAATCTGCATTTCGAAAGCACGAACATCGGTTCCGGATTCGATATCTCGATGCGGTTTAAAGAATTCGCCAACCGGTCGGGGTTGCTGGAGTGGGCGCAAACCGAGTTCTACGTCAATGGCGTGAAGTTCAGTAACAAGCGTGAGTTTCCGTTACCGCAGATCGAGCCGGAGAAAGTAATGACGCAACCGCTCGAATTGAAGGTTAACGAGAAATACGAATACAAACTGCTCGGCACGGAGAAGGTCGGCGACGCGCTTTGCTTCGTGATCGGCGTGGAGCCGAAAGTGGGAGGCGAGCTTCTATTCAGCGGAAAGATCTGGATCGACGGCACCACTTTCCGGCAAGTGAAACAGTATCTGACCCAGCGCGGCGCAAAGAGTAACGTGGTATCCAACGCCGAGACACAGAACTTCGAGCTGGTTTCCGACGGCAAGGGCAATCGGTTTAACCTGGTCAAATCGATTACCGCCCAGCAGTTACTGAACGCGGCGGGCCGCGATTTCGTTCTGCAGAAGACGTACCAGTTTTCCGACTTCGTCATCAATGGCGACGGATTCGATGCCGCACTCACGGCCGAGCATAACTCGGACGACCCCATGTTCCGGGACACTGGCGAAGGGCTGCGCAGGCTGAAAAAGCAAGGCGGCGAGCGTGTGCTGGAGGCCAGCGCGGACAAGCGCGTCCGCTCGATCGTGGTCGGGACCATGTACCAGGGAACTTTTAACTTCCCCATCCCTATCGCCGGCTATAGCCTGGCGGATTTCGATTACCGGCATACGGGCGACCAACTATCGCTCTTCTTTGCCGGACCGATTCTGGCGGCCGACCTTTCCAAGCAATACGGAACGAAATTCCGCTTGGGCGTGGACCTGGCGCTGTCGGGTCTCCCGGGTAATAACCGCGTCTATAGCGGTAACACGGAGTTACAAGACCAGACCGTGTGGAACTGGGAGGAAGACACAGGACTGCGTGCCACCTGGCAAGCCACGCCGAGTCTCAGCCTCACGGCGTCCGCTTATCTATCCTATGAGTACTACCATCGGACCAGCGACACCAGCACGCTATACGTCCTGCCGCGCGACGGCGTGACACTGCTTCCCAGCGCCGAATTGAAATACGCGCATAGAGGGTATGTATTCAGCGGTCAAGTTACGCGAGGGGAGCGGCTCGGGTGGACGCCGTTTGGCTATGCCGCTCAACCGCAGCCGTTCAACGACGCCTTTACCCGTTACAACGCGGACTTCAATAAGACCTATTACATGGGAAAGTTCACTAAGGCCGGATGGGACTTCGCCTATTTCGGAGGCGACCAACTGGACCGGTTTTCCCGCTATATGCCATCGTTCTTCTCGGAACCGCGTATTCACGGTATCCCCGGCGGCACGGATCAGTTCGACGCGATTGCGATGGGCGACGTGAATTACGGCTTCAACATAATGGATTTCATTAAGGTGGAAGGGATGTATAGCTATGCGCGCGCCCGCGACACGGAAGAGTCGCGGCAGTTCCGGAAATACGACGGCGTGGAACTGAATTTCGGCACGGCGGGGCCATGGGGCACGTATCTGCAAGGCACGGTCTCGTATGCACTGGACGGGAACATTGCACGCTATAACTCGCGATGGGGCGTCTTGTTTATGGTATTCAAGCCGCTGCATTGACCGAAGCTATGAGCGAAACGAGCACTGCGTTGGTGACAGGCGCCTCTGGGGGAATCGGAGCCGCCATCGCACGGGCTTTGGCCAGCGCTGGATCGCGTGTGATCGTGCACTATCACAAGGACGAAGCGTCCGCGGCCACGGTGGTGAAGGAAATCGTCGATGCCGGCGGCCAGGCGGTTGCGCTGCAGGCCGACCTCTCACGACGCGACGGCGCAGAGAGTCTGTTCGCAGGGATCGAGCGGGAGTTCGGTCCGATCGGTTCTCTGGTAAACAACGCCGGAGTCACGCGCGACGCACTGTTGGCCATGTTATCCGACGAACAGTGGGACACCGTGCTCGACACGAATCTCCGCGGAACTTACCTGTGTTCGCAGTTAGCCTTAGTGGGCATGATGCGCCAGGGAGGCGGTGCCATCTGCAATATCGTGTCGCCGAGCGGGGTTTGCGGCCAGGCGGGTCAATGTAACTATTCCGCTTCCAAGGGCGGCATCATCGCCTTCACCAAGGCGCTTTCCCGCGAGGTAGGGCGTTTCGGCATTCGGGTCAATGCGGTCTGTCCGGGCGTGATTCCCACCCGGATGTCGGCTCAGTACATTCAGAAGGACGAGAAGCGGCTGCTGGCCGAGATTCCCCTCGGCCGTTTCGGCAGGCCGGAAGAAGTCGCGGCGCTGGTCGCTTTTCTCGCATCGCCTGCGGCCGGTTACATCACCGGACAGGTGATTGCCGTGGATGGTGGACTGCTCTAAGTGCCATGCGCCGCCAGGCATGTTGGATCATAGAGAATTACACCTATCGCCCATGCTTGCGGCCGTGGCGGGAATCTCAGTACGCCGTATCGCTGCATAACCACTCGTCTTACTCGGTCGAGAACCTCGCGTCGCTGAACGAGGTCGTCAAGCTGTTTTACATGCGGCCCCTGAGTGGCGCCCTCCAATGGGCGTTCGGATTGGATGCCGCTGACGCGGTGAACTATGCCGACATGGTTTACAACCCGCCCTACACGCCGGAGGATGTGTACCGGATCGAGTCGGCCACGGCGAAGCGGCTCGGTTTCGGCGGCGTCCACCTCGCCATCACCGATCACGACGAATGCGCCGGCGGCGTCGAACTTCTCGGGCGGCGTCCCGACCTGGCAGACCGCGTGGCGATCGGCGAAGAGGTGTCGATCCGTTTCCAGGGTCACCTGTTTCACCTAGGAGTAAGTGGGCTGCCACTCGCTGGCATCGGCGAGACTCACCTGCGCATACAAGCCGCGGCGCGAGCCGGAACGCTCGACGACTTATTCGAGTTACTCGCAGCCAGTGATTGTCTGGTAGTTTTCAATCACCCACTTATCCCGTGGGGACCCGGCGGCGCCGCCCGCATACCCGCGGCTGAACTGATCGCGCGATATGGTTGGGCTATACACGCGCTCGAGTACAACGGAATGCGGCGGCGCGAAGAGAACGACCTGATCCTGGCGCTGGCGCGGGAGTGTCACAAGCCGGTGGTTGGCGGGGGAGACAGTCACCTTCTCGCCGCCAGCTCGGTCGTCTGCGCCACACGGTCCGATTCGTTCGCCGGTTTCATCGCCGAGGTCAAGGACGGCCATGCCGTGCCCGTCGTCCAGAGCGGCTATTTCGCGCCTCTGCGCTGGAAGCTGTTCCTGCGCGTGTTGTACTTCATCGCGCACTATCGGCGAATCGCCAGTTACCGGGGCCGGCCGGTGGCGTCCAAACTGGCCGGCCGCCTGGTTCCGTTGGATCTCGCCGGCTACGCCAGCCGCGCCTTTCTGGCCGCTGTCTCCCGTTGCGGGCTGGTGCGTTGAATCGAAATGCAATGTGTTACGATAACTGCGGAAATCCCATGGAGAGCGTCAAATCGCAACTCAAACTGATCCTGGTGAGAGGTCTGCGTCTGCCGGACGACGCCGTCAACCAGCTCCACGACGACCAGCCGTTGTTGGGCGGCGATTTGGAAATCGACTCGATCGATATTCTGCAAATCATCCTCGAGATCGAACGCCACTTCGGGATCAAGCTGGTCACTGGCAAATTCGAGGAGGAAGTCTGGGCGTCGATCGATAGCCTGGCCGCCGCCGTCGAGGCTAAACTCGTGGCCTTAGGCAAGGCTTAGTCTCCACCCGCGTTTCCCGCGTTTGCACCATGACGCATTG
>CAZMHC010000149.1:0-6773 GCA_964565955.1 uncultured Occallatibacter sp. | reverse complement strand
GCTTCGCTAACCCTTCGCTCCCTTCAGGCTCATCCTTCAATTGGAAAAGACTGACGCGATCGTAACTTCAGGCTGGGCACCGAAATTCCGCCTGCGGGGGCGCACTTTACGCCGCGGCGGAGCGTTCCGTAGGCACCGGCCAAAAGCATGACAAATCCGTCCACGCAAGCGCATAGCGCTGACGATCTTTGCGGTGAGCGCGGGTAGCGGCTATTTGTAGGAAGCGATGGCCTGGGCTTCGTCGTCGTGAATGTCGAAAACCGTGTACAACTTCGTGATTTGGAGCAGGTCGGAAACTTTTTTGGAGGGATTGAGCAGTTTGAGGCCCGCGGACTGATTTCTTGCCGCTGTGAAGGCGCTTACCAGTTCGCCAAGCCCGGAACTGTCCATATAGTTCACATCGGCCATGTTCAAGAGGATGCTCTTGGCGCCTTTGCCGAGCAGGTCGCGCACCGCATCGCGCAACTGCGCGCTGCCTTCGCCCAGCGTGATCCGCCCGGACAAGTCCAAAACGGTCACGCCGCTTGCTTCACGGAAAGCGATGCTGAACGCCACGGAATCTCCTCCTTGCCGACTGTCTCCGATCGGCCCTCAAAGCCTCTAGTTTTGGGTGAAAGCATTGGCCTGATCCCGCGCTCCATGCAGAACGTGGAGAATGTGAACGACTCCCCTTCTCTTGCGATGATAGATCAGATATTTGCCGGCCGGAAATACGCGTATGCCGTCCAATATCTCATCGCAAGCGCAGCCAATGTCCGGCGATTGCGCGATCAAAGAGAAACGCTCTGTAATGGAATAAATCAACCGCTCGGCGATCTCGGGATCTGCCCGCTCGGCCCAGTAGTCGTAGATGGCGTCCAGATCGCCCCGCGCCGTCTTGGCTACACGATGACGCATCACCGGGATTGGTTGAGCCGTTCGCGTCCGCGCGCCGCTACATCGGCAGCAAGCGTTTCAAGGCCGGCCCGCCCTTCGTACTCGGTGTATTCCCCCCGCTCGATCTCGGCGACGCCTTCCAGGACGCGCTTGCGGATTGCCTCGATTTGGATGGCCGTAAAGTCGGTGAGCACATCCTCGACGGTGGGCGCGGCCAGCCGCAGAGCGCGCTGATCGTCGTCCTCCATGCGGCGAAGAGCCTCGCGCACCACCTCGCTGGCATTGTTGTAGCGGCCGCTCTTGACCCTTGCGCGCACGTACTCCGCCAGATGATCGGTGATCGAGACGTTCATCTGATCCATAAGAGACTCCTTCGGCTCGACGCGAAACAATTACATGGAATCTACCCCGACGCGCGTTGTAATGTCAATTGTTGACATGACTGCGGATGGCCGGGAGCACACTTTTAACCCGCGCGGCTGGACGCGGTCCTCCTACCGACTGCAAGCGACGGCGCAAACCCGCATTCAGGGAATACACTTTCCTCATGCCTCTCCGCACCACCGCCCGCGTCAGCCTGACCGCGCTGCTCGGCACTCCAGTGACCGATGCGCAGGGCCATCTGCGCGGGCGGCTCAAGGATATCGCCGTAGCCACTGGCCCTGACGCGGGAAAAGTGGCCGGACTGGTGCTGAAAACCCGCGCCGGCTTGTGCATCGTTCCCTCGCATGAGGTGATGGAGACCCCCGCGGGCGCACTCGAACTGCGCTCCGCCGGGGCGCTGGTTCCGCTCCAGGACGAGGGCAACTTCCTTTTTCTGCAACAAGACCTGATCGACCGCCAGATCATCGACATTCACGGCCGCAAGGTGGTGCGGGTCAACGACGTGGATCTCGAATGGATGGGCGCGGGCGCGGCCCACCTGCTGCGCGTCTCCGAGGTCGAGGTGGGGCTGCGCGGGGCCTTTCGCCGGGTCTTCAAAGGCGTACTGCCCAGGGTCACGCTCGATTCGCTCTCCCGCCGCTTCGCCGCGCACGGCATTCCCTGGCATTTTGTGGACGTGATCGAGGTCGATCCGGCGCGTCGCGTCAAGCTGCGCATCGAGCATGAGCGGCTAGCCGCGATGCACCCCTCCGATCTGGCCGAGATTCTCGAAGACCTGGCCCCGGCCGAGCGCGAGGCGGTCTTCACATCGCTGGACGAGGAGGTGGCCGCCGAGACCCTCGAAGAGGTCGAGCCGAAGCTACAAAAGGCCCTGCTCGAAAAGCTGGATGAGGAGAGGATCGCCGACATCGTAGAGGAGATGGACCCCGGCGCGGCCGCCGACTTGCTGGCCGAGCTATCCGAAGAGCAGTCCGACGCGATTCTCGAAGAGATGGAACCGGAGGAGAGGCAGGAGGTCGAGGAACTGCTGGAGTTCGACGAGAACTCTGCCGCTGGCCGCATGACCACCGACTTCGTCGCTCTGAGCGCGGAGGCTATCGTATTTCAGGCGGTCGAGGCGTTGCGCGGCTTCGACGGCGATCCGGAAAGCGTCACCGAGGTCTATCTTCTGGACGACAAGCGGGTGCTGCGCGGCGCCGTTCCGCTGGCGCGAGTGGTGATGGCGCTGCCGGAGACCAGACTCTCCGTGCTGGCCGAGCCGCGTGTGCTCTCCTGCCCCTCCGGCCTCAACCAGAACGATCTGGCCGAGATGTTCGATAAGTACAACCTGCACGCCCTGCCCGTTGTCGATGCCCAGGGCCGCATGGTGGGCGTCGTCCAGGCCGACCACGTCATCAGCTTCCTGCGCGAGAAGCTGTAAACTTTCGTGATGATCCGACCCGATCGACAAATAAATCTTACCGCTGAGCGAAGGGTGTGCTAGTATTGCCTGTCAAAAAACAATGAAATTTCAGCGCGGCGAACTCGATGCCTGGGATGAGCGTTCGTGCGCGTGGAACGCATAAATTGGAGGAAATATGGAACAACCGCTGCCTAGAGGCCCGCTCCCGCCGCTTCTGAAGGGAACGACCCCCCTGCCAACTTGGTCGATTCCGACTTCGTCCGGGCGACGCCTTCTCAAGCGGGGTTTGCCCGGTTTGCCCAGAGCGGTAGACAATCGGTCCGCAAATCCAAGACCGTTTCAGATTTCCTTGGTCGCCCTTTACCAATTCAGCCGGGCGGCGCTGCTGACGCTGATTGCGGCGAGTCTATCGGCGAATGTGGAGGCGGATGTGGATGGCAACTCCAGCTTGCGGCTCATCGTCAGCCTCGTGACCGGGAGAAACATGGATTTGGGGCATTCGCAACTGTCGGCGACTCTTTTGTTTCTCGCCCTCTTTTGCGCGGCCACCGGCCTGGGACTATGGGTTATGAGCAACTGGGCGCGCCGCGCCGCCATCGCCATCTGCGGCTTTGCGCTGTTTCGGATGGGGCTGATGCTGGTCGCGTTGACGGGACAGAATCTCTCCATGTCATACTCGATGCAGGAGATGCTGGCGATCTTGTTCTTTTTGGATTTTGTGGCCGTCTCCGCATTGATCCACGAAGGGCCGCGATTCAGAGCGGCCGCCTAGGGAACCTCCGATCAGAGAAAGGTGCAGAAGTGTGGTTCGAGTGAGCCCCCGCTCGTTCAAACCCCACTCGACGAACGCAGAAACTACCACCTCCGTGAACAGTGATCTGAGGGAAGTCACATTATTAAAATTGCCAGTGGAGTAGCTGCCTGAGTACAGCGGTACAGACCATCGCGAACCAGCGATCCGATTGCAAAACTCAACCAGTAGTGGGCACTGTACTCAGGCAGCTACCCCAGTTTCATAATTCCTAAGCGGCCTTATGGAACTGCTCGGCGGCTTTGGCCGGTCCGGCAACCGGCTGCCGGCAGCCCCACCAGATCAGCGCGATGCCCGCCAGGACAGCCCCCGCGCTGGCCAGTTGAGCGTTCGACAGCCCCCACAGAACCTTGGGGTTGCGGCGAATGAATTCTACAAGAAAGCGGGCGATTCCGCTCATGACCAGGTACTCGCCGGCGATTGCTCCGGCACCCCGCGACTTCCCACCGCGCCGCCACAGCCACCAACCAATCAAAAGCCCG
Organism: uncultured Occallatibacter sp.; assembly: GCA_964565955.1. Lineage (GTDB taxonomy): Bacteria > Acidobacteriota > Terriglobia > Terriglobales > Acidobacteriaceae > Telmatobacter. The sequence continues at coordinate 2,818 of CAZMHC010000149.1, read as the reverse complement.
ACCGCCATCTCGTAGAGAGGGGTCGGATGAACGCGCACAAGGGTCGGTTCGATGCCGTGGGGGAAGCTCATGCCCCAGGGAAGATTGGTGGGCAGGCCGTAGCAGCCGTCGCCGGAGAGAAAGCAGCCGATGCGCCCGACGGCGTAGCCGATCGCCGCGGCAGGAGCGGCCAGGTCGAGCGTCCGCAAGCCGCCGATCTGTGTCCGCCAGCCCTGCAAAAGCAGCGCCGAGATGCCGAAGCTCAGCCCCCCGAACCAGGCAAACCCATCCGGGTCCCAAAGCACCCGCCAGCCAAGATAGTGAAACTCGATGGGGGTGTCGAGAACGTGCCAAAGCTTCGCGCCCACCACGCCGACCACCACGGTAATGGCCACTATGCCGACCGCGTCTGCAGAGACGCCAGCGCGGCGGAAGGAGCGGTCCATGACAAATGCGGCGAGCACCGCCGCAATCCAGATCATCAACCCGAAGGTATGAAGATGAATGAACCCGAGATGTATGGTCGGCAGCATATCTCCTCCAGTATAGTCGCGCGCGGGCGAGTCCGCGCCGCTCCCAAATCAAAGCGGGAAAAACCCGACGACTCAATTTATTCCGCGGGGCCTGTTCCTAGGCCGCTCAGTCGCGCGATACTGTTTTCATGGCATCCGCCTTTCCCGGCCTTGAAGTTCTCTATACCCGCGAGCAGATCGCCGAGCGCGTCGCCGGGATGGGCGCGCAGATCGCCCGCGACCTGAACGGCGAGAAGCTGGTGATGGTGGGCGTACTGCGGGGCGCGGCGATCTTTCTCTCCGATCTGGCGCGAGCCGTCGCGGCCGATGCCACCTTCGATTTTGTGGCCGTCTCCAGCTACGGCAAAAGCGCCCGCTCTTCCGGCGCGGTAAAACTAATCAAAGACCTGGACGATCCCATCGAGGGCAAGAACGTGCTGGTCGTCGAGGACATTCTGGATACCGGCTTGACGCTCTCCTATCTGCGCAATTTTTTTCTGCGGCAGCATCCCAAAACGTTGCGCATTGCGGCGCTGCTCGACAAGCCCTCGCGCCGCCTGGAGAAGATTGAGGCCGACTATGTCGGCTTCTCGATCCCCAACCTCTTCGTCATCGGATACGGCATGGACTACGCCGAGCGCTATCGCAATCTGCCGGACATCTGCATGATGACGCCGGAGCATCCAGAGTAGCCGCAGGCACCTGGCGAAGGCTTGGGCGAGTGTCTCAGATCCGATCTTCCAATAGTGTTGAATTGAGATGATAAGCACCCCTCGGACTACTCCGGCTTGCTGTTGGGGTCTAACGTCACAATCCGATCTTCGGATTTGCCAGCCGATCCAGGCGCTGAAAGTCAGTGAATATCGAGAGTTCTGCCTTGTGCCGACTGATCGAGCCTGGAGATGCAAGCTCGGCATTATCGCGGCAGCTTTCAAGCTTGACGCGAAAGGTTTCCGCTGGAAGCTTGCCGGATATTGATAAGCCCGGAGGAAAGACTCCTGGCCTGCCTGACAGTAGAACATACCTCCAGGGATAGATGGATAGGCATCCACAACGATCAGAACCGAATTCGGAATTTCGCGACCGGTCTCACCGATACGGGCATAGTTGTTTTGGCGACTGTTGCATCGTTCGTTCACCTCGCCTTCCTCGTCCTCCTACTCAGAAGATCGTAAACAGGCTCTAAGAGACCGTCCAATCAACAAATGGCGAACGGCTATTGAAGAAATGGCCGTCCGCCCGTGAGACCGATCCGAGTTTTGGATCTGTTATGGAACCGAATAGGTCCAGCTTGTTATCTCCTGCACCGCGCCCATTGATCCCGATGATCCTGTGAAGCCGACGTAAGCCGAGGTGCCGCCGACGACCGCGGAAATATTCACCGTAAATTGGTTGGCGACGCTTGCTCCCGTTTTTGTGTCTGTCAAGGTTACCGTCAGCGTTGTTCCGGCATACACCAGTTGCGCATAGATTGGGTCGCCGCTCGACAGCTTGATTCCACTGGAACTCAGATCGGTTGCCGGTATGTTTGGCGCCGCGCCGTCAGTGTAAACACCAATGGAGTCCGTGCCCTCGCCTGCATTGTTGTAGATGTCGAATTTCAGAGCCACGCTGTTCTGAATGCCCTGATAGCCGAGTCCGCCGCCGCCATCTCCCAGGGCCCAAATCGCCTTTGGATCGTTCTGAATTGTGAAGGTCATCCCATCGGCAGCCGCGTTCAGCATCTGGAATGTGAAATCGGCGGTGAAGCCGTTTACGGGAACCGCTTTCTCATACCAGGCGCTCCGTATTTCACCTGTTCCTCCGTCGGTCAGTTCCAGAACTCCACCGGTCACGGTCGGGCCATTGTTAAGTGATAGGCTACTGGTCGTGAATCCATCGCTCGGATAGCTTACGTAGATCGTCGCCGGGTTGATGGTGTAAGTGGCCGAAGCGACCGGGCTGTTGGTGTAACCTGTCTCGACGGCGATGGCTTGCAGCGTCTCCGTGGCACTCACCGTAATGGGGCCGTTGTAGACGCTGGACGAAGTGGTCGGAGCGGTTCCGTTGGTGGTGTAGTAAATAGTGGTCCCGGCCGTGGCGTCGCCGATAGTTACCGATTGCGCGACGGTGTAAGTGCCGGCCGTCGGCGAGAAGGTTGGTGCGGGGAGTAGTGGGTTGATGGTGTAAGTGGCCGAAGCGACCGGGCTGTTGGTGTAACCTGTCTCGACGGCGATGGCTTGCACGGTCTCCGTGGCACTCACCGTGATGGGGCCGTTGTAGACGCTGGACGAAGTGGTCGGAGCGGTCCCGTTGGTGGTGTAGTAGATGGTCGTCCCGGCCGTCGC
>CAZMHC010000148.1:0-6798 GCA_964565955.1 uncultured Occallatibacter sp. | reverse complement strand
TCATTGGTTCCCTTCAAACGCCAGGACCAATATCAGTCGCCTCAGAAATCCTTTATTTTTGACTAACAAGGGCCGCTCCCTTGCCGCCACGCTCATTGAGCTTGTCTAACGCCGAGATGGAGCATTTTACCTCGGCATAAAGCCGTGGTGCTGCCTAATCTTCTGCCGCAGTTCATCTCTCAGCGCCTTGCTTTTCTTGAGGCGCTTGAAGAACTCTTCGAGAACGCTGACGATGATCGCATTCACGCTGACGCCTTCGGATTCGGCCCACTCTTTGAGCCTCAGCCGGGCCTCGGCCCCCACATGGAGAAGTTGAGGGTTGGAAAGCTCCATGCCGGCCTTGCGGGTCTGCATGATCTCCACGTTTTTGCATTCAACGTGATCCAAAGCAAAAAGGACGATTCTGGCAAGATCGCCCTTTACACGCGATTCCTCGGTGATTGCTTCGCGCAGTTCAATGGGGAGGCGTAGCGTCATGCCCGGACGGTCGTCCGTCCACCGCTGCCCCTCGCAGTTTACCTTCCGCACTGCCCGCTTTGCCGCCCTCTTCACTGCCATGTACTCCCCTCCCAGAACTCTGCCGGGCACCTTGCTCCAGTCCAGGGTCCAGCCTGATTTCTCCCGATAATCCCCCAAGCGGAGGACGCAAGTCGATTTGCAGTTCCTGGACAAACCCTTCGCGCTTGTGAGGCATGGGATTCGACGCGGCGACCGCATCGACCGGAAGGCGACCAAGTGGCCATCCGGAAGCCAGTCGCGCGGCGAGGGTGGAAATAGAAGAGTCTGGTCGACCGCGTCGGGAAAGAAATTCCGGCCCATAAGTCGAGATTGAAACAGAAGGCACCGACCCCGCCGCGGGCTTCGTCACGCAACTATGTCCGACAACACCACTAGCGCACGTCATTGATTAGGGCAAATGGCGAACGCGGTCATTCGCCGCGCCCCGCGCTGAGCAAATTGGCCAGCAGGCGATACGCGCCGGGAACCAGATATGGAAGCTGGCGATGGAGGGCGTAAGCAACGTAGATATAGGTTCCTTTGCCGGGATGGGCGACGAGGAGGCCGCCGCGCTGCGGGTTCTGGCCGGGGTCGGCGGTCTCGGTGAGGGCGGCGTAGGCGGGGTCCCAGGAATCGAGGAAGGAGTGGCCGCGCTCCTCGACCCATCCGTCGAAGTCGGCGGCGGAGATGGGGTTGGGCCATTCAAGCAGCGGGTTCGCGGGGTCCAGCAGCTTGACGGGAGCCTGCTCGTCGACGACCCGCTCCGGGGAGCGGCCGAGGTCGAGCGGAAGCGGGGCCGGAAAGCTGGCGTTTTGGTACTGGACGATCAGGGTTCCACCGCGGCGGACGAAGGCATTGAGCTTGGGCTGGAGGGCGGCGAGTTCGGGGTGCGCGGAGTAGGCGCGGATGCCGATTACGATGGTGTTCCACGTGGAAAAGTCGTCCGAAACCAGCTCCGGCGCGGTGAAAATATGCGGCGTGACGCCCAGTCCTTCGATGGCTTGGGGAACCGCATCGCCGGTGCCCATGATGTAACCGACACGCAGACCGGGGGCCAGCTTCACGTTCACTTTGCGGGTCTGCATCAGCGCGGGCCAGTAGAGATTGTAGGGGCGAAGGCCGGGGTAGCCAACGCTCTGCCAGCCGGTCCGGTAGGTACGCTCGCCGGAGTGCGCGATGGCCTCAATCCTGTATGCGCCTGCTTCGGTGGCGGTGGGCGAGACAGAGAAAAGCAGAGGATCGGAGTCGCCGGCGGCGGCCAGATGGAAGCGCGCCTCGGCGGGCTCGGAGCGCCAGCCGACCGGCAGCTTGAGTTCGACAGTGCCCTCGGCTGCGGCTTGGGCATGAACCGTTACGCGCACCGGAAGGGCGCTCTTATCCAGGGGAAGAATGCGGGCTTCCGGATCGATGCGTACACCGATAGCCGGCGCGACCGCCAGCGGTTCATAGATGCCGCCTTGGCCGGAGACGCGCTGGAGAGTCTGGACGACTTGGCCGAGGCGAATCGGCAGGCCTTCGAAGGTGAACTCGGCCCAGGCTTCGAGCGGGTAGGGGGCAAACGACCGCAGGCGATATTCGGGCTTCGTCAGGTCGTAATAGGGCTGCTCGATGGTGGGCCGGGTGAAGTACGGCTGGGTCGGGTCGGCGTCCCCGGCAACGGTTACGCGGAAGATTCGGTCGGCAGTCGGCGCGGCGGGGTCGATTGCGCCCGTCGTGTTTTCGTTCTTCCACGGAGCGCCGTCACGGTTTTCGAGCCGGAGGTTTTGCAGGCGCGTTTCGGCTGTGGCTTGAGAGGCGTGGACGCGCACGGGGAACTCCTCGCCGGGAGCGACGCTCTGCGGGGTTTCATCGGCTGAGCCGCCCCGAGGGCCTCCGACCTCCACCTTGTCCGCTTTCGTCCTGAAAGCGATGAGGTCCAAGCCAAGCAGATTCTTGAAAGCCGTCTGAAACTCGTCGATCTTGGCGTCGAGTTCGAAAAGCAGGCTGGCTTTGGCCGTCGCTTCGATACTGCTGACGGCAATATGCCGTTTCAGATCGAGAGTCTGCCGGTAGATCGGCGCGAGTTCACGCGCTGCCGCGACTCCAATCGGTCCCTGCCGTTCCGTCTCAAAGTTTTTCAGGTTGTTGCCGATCTCATGCAGTCCGGCGGTCAGCCACTCTGGAGCCTTGTCCTTCGCTAGTCGATCCAGTCCCGCAATGCCGGTATCTATTTCGACCTTGCTGTTGTGGAAGAGATCGTCGTTTGCCGCGTTCGCTCCCGGCTTGGCTGCCGCCTGCGGCGCGACGGCCCACAAGTGATAGCTGGTCGTTGCCGGTCCGCTGAGCGCGGGGTTGGCGCCGCCGTATTGCGACTTCTGCTCGCCCCATCCCTCGCGGGCAATCTGCGCGTAACTGCGGCCCAGCGTTGGGTCCAGCGTACCGACGGGTATGGTCACGTCCGCCGCGAGCGCGCCCTCAGTCCATTCGCCGGTGATGTAGTTCTTGAAGCGCGCCGGCGCCCACTTGCCGGTGGCGTAGTCCAGCATCTTGCCGTCTTTGATGGGCGCAAAGGGAACCATCGAGTAGACGGCCAGCGGTTGCCAGGGCTGGAGGGCGGCCTCTCCGTTTTTGCCGGGACGCAGTTGATCGGGAAAGACAGTCGGGTCCGCTGCGACCTTGAAGACTTCCTGCGCGATTTCGCCAGCGACCTGATGATGGCCGTGGCCGTCGCTGACGCCGCCGACGAAGGTGGAGAGGACGATCTGCGGGCGATCGCGGCGCACGGCCAGCACGGCATCGTAGAGAACGCGGTCGTGGCCCCACTTGGCGAAGGACTCCTCTTGCGTTTTGGAGAAGCCGAAGTCCGCCTCGGTGCCCCAAAGCTGCTTTGTGGCGTAGTATTCGTTCGCCTTGAGCAGTTCGTTGGTGCGGATCAGCCCCAGCGCGTCGTAGCTCTCGCCGCCCATGGCGTTCTGGCCGCCTTCGCCGCGGGTCAGCGTGAGCAGAATCGTCCGCACTCCCAGGCCGCGGGAGAGATACGTTAGCAGCGCGCCGTCCTCGTCGTCGGGGTGGGCGACGATCATCATCGCGCTGGCGGTGGTCTGGAGGCGCTTGAGGGATTGCTCCAGCGCGGCCGCTCCGCGGTCTTCGGGGAGTGGCAGGGCTTCGGCGCTCGGCTCGCTTCGCGGAACCAACCCAATCCCGTTCCCCTGAGCAAGTCCCAGCTGGGCTATCTGTGTTTGTTGCGCGGCGAGGCGAAAAGAGTTTGCACCCGCCAGAATCAGGACCGCAAAGGCCGCGCTCGCTAATGATCGTTGAGTTCTTTCGGCAAAAATCATCGTTGCCGTCAGTGTACAATCCGGGGAGCAAAGTAGCCGCATGAATTCCAATCACCCCATCTCAGCCAGCACAGGTGCATTGCAGCGCCGCATCGGCCTGCGCTCCGCTGTTGCGCTGAATATGCTGGAGATGATCGGCGTGGGGCCGTTCATTACGCTGCCGCTGGTGATTGCGGCGGCGGGCTACCGGCTCTCGGTCTGGGCTTGGGTGCTGGGCGCGGCCATAGCTATGGCTGACGGCCTCGTCTGGGCCGAGTTGGGCGCGGCTTTTCCGCGCGCCGGCGGCTCCTACGCCTTTCTGCGCGAGATCTACGGCCCCGACCGCGCCGGCAACTGGCTCAGCTTTCTCTACGTCTGGCAGGTGAGCTTCACCGCGCCGCTTTCCATTGCCTCCGGCTGCATCGGGCTTTCCAGCTTTCTGGGCGTCTTCTGGCCCGGCCTCGACGGCGCGCCCTTCCCTGCCCTGCCCGCTCTGCATTACTCCAGCTTGACCGCCGCCGCCGCTTGTGTGCTGGTTACGGCGCTGCTCTATCGCAATCTGAACGCGGCGACGCGGCTGGCTTGGGTGCTCTTTGCCGGGGTGCTGGCGGCGCTGGTCGGAGCGATCGTCTCCGGCTTCGCTCATGCGGCGGTGAGCGGCGGCTGGCATCTGCCCGCCGCGCCCGCGCTGCCCGCCTCCGCCGCGCTGGGCGGACTGGCCCAGGCCACGCTGCTCGCCACCTACTGTTACTGGGGCTACTACAATATCTGTTTTCTGGGAAGCGAGGTGCGCCAGCCGGAGCGCACCATTCCCCGCGCCATTCTGCTCTCGGTCCTCTTCGTTTCGGCCTTGTATATGCTGATGAATCTGGCCGCGCTGCCGTCCTTGCGCGCCGCCGCCGCGCACACCGCCGAGAGCGCCGTGCTGCGTGTGCAACTGGTGGCCGATATTGCCCACTCCGCCTTTGGCCAGTGGGCAGGTTATACGATTGCCGCGCTGATCGTATGGACCGCCTTCGCCTCGGTCTTCTCGCTGCTGCTGGGCTACTCGCGCGTCCCCTACGCCGCCGCCCGCGACGGCAATTTTTTCAGCTTTCTGGCCGCGGTTCATCCCAAGCATGGAATTCCTCATCGTTCCCTGGTGGCGCTGGGGCTGATCGCCGCCTGTTTCTGCTTTTTCTCGCTGGCCCAGGTGATTACCATGCTGGTGATTACCCGCATCCTGCTGCAATTCTTTCTGCAACAGGCGGGGGCGATCCTGCTGCGCATCCAGCGGCCGGAGCTGGCGCGCCCCTTCAGGATGCCGCTCTACCCGCTGCCGCCGCTGGTGGCCATGGCGGGCTTTGTTTTCATCCTCGCCAACCGCGCCCACGCATTGGGTGGGCTGGGAGTGGCTGCCGCGATCGCAGTCTCCGGTACGCTGGTGTACGCGATTCGCGCACGAAGGCTGGGGCAATGGCCGTTCGCGCGGCACTCCGGAAGGTAGCGGACAAACGAATCGAGGCCCCATCCTTGTGGCGAAGCCTCGCTGGTTGCGATGTTGGTTTGCGTAGACTGCCGCGAATTGCTCAAACCGAGTTCACGACCGATACCCGCCTTTACGCCGATACGCAAACTGCGGACTTCACACCGCACAGCGGCGGAACTTGACCAACGCTCTCAACCGTTCTTGGCTTTCAGTAGCGCCAGCGCCTTGTTGAGCGCGTCGTCGCTTTTGGCGGGCTGAGGCGCGGCCTCTTCCTCGTCCTGGTCCGCCGTCTGCCCAACCGCAACGGTCGGCGTGATTGCCTCGTCCTGAATCTTCTTGCCGTCGGCGTTTTGATACTTGGCCACGGTCAGGAGCAGCGCCGAGCCGTCGGGAAGCTCGATGGTCTTCTGCACGGAAGCCTCGCCGAAGGTACGCTCGCCCACCACGTCGCCGCGCTTGGCATCCTCGATGGCCGAAGCTGTCAACTCGGCCGCGCCGTAAGTCCCGCGGTTGACCAGCACCGCCAGAGGAGCGTCGGTCAAGAACCTTGCCGGGTCGGCGGCGAAAATTTGGCGGGGAAACTTCTGGCCTTCGAGCGTGGCCAATGTTCCCTGTTTGACGAAGAAGTTGGCCAGCCGCAGCCCCTGTTCGCTGTCTCCGCCGGGCGAGTCGCGCAGATCCAGCAGCACCTTGCGGCCCTTGCCCGCAACCTTCAGTTTGGCGGCGATCTCGTCCACGCGGGCAGCGGTCAGTTCGCCCGGCTTCAGATAGACGATGGTGGCGTTCTCGTACTGCTGCTCGGCAAGCGCGGGCGAAGCGGCAATGGCTCGGGTCAGCGAGATCTTTTCCGGGTCGGCCTTGCGCTGCATCACCACCGAAAGGGTCACCGTGGACCCTGGCTTGCCTTCCAGCATCAGCCGGATCACCGCGAGCGACAGTTCGCGGGTAGACTGTTCGCCGATGGACTCGATTATGTCGCCGTCGGAGAGGCGCTCCTTGTCGGCCGGAGAACCGGGCAGCACACTGACGATGGTGGCGTAGCCGAAACGCTTGGAGACGGTGATTCCCACCTGCGCCACGCCGCTAGCAGGCCGCTCCTTGTATATCTTGTATTCCGTCCCGGTCATGTAACTGGAATCGGCATCGAGCGATTCGAGCAGGCCGTGCAGCGCGCCGACCGTCACTTCGTCGATGTTCGGCTCGGTGACGTAATAACTCTGTATCTTCTTGAGCACGTCGGCGTAGACCCCCATCTGACGGTAGGCCCCATCGTGTTCGCCGCCGGCGCGAACGCCCAGCAGTCCGAAGCCGCTCAGGACGAAGCCGGAGAGAAGGGCGAGACAGATCGCCACGGAAAGAACGAACACGAAACGCTGCAAGAATCGAGACACGCACACCACCCGGACGGCCCGGCGATAAACCGCGACCCTCGCTCTATAGACGCAATGATAGCGCAAGGGGCGCGCCGGGGCGGCAGTTTTTTAGCGAGGCACAGCCGCCGAGTTGGCTTGGGCCTCCCAGCGCCAAGATCGCGGC
>CAZMHC010000147.1:0-6870 GCA_964565955.1 uncultured Occallatibacter sp. | reverse complement strand
GTTGCAGGAAAGGCGCGCGGCTCACCCATTCGTTCGCCGTGTGCGGTTGTCCCGCATTTGGGTCGGAAACGAGGTCGGGCCGGCTGGAGTAGAAGCCGGTCATTTCGGAGGCGCTGCCCTGCAGGGAGACATCGGCGCTGTCGTAGACCGTAAAGGGCGTGCCCGTGGATAGACTCGCGATGGCGTTGAGCTGCCAGCCGTTGGCGATGAACGCGAGCGCCCGCGGAGCAGATCGCAATTTCGGCAGCGCCCAGGTTCCGCTGAACATGAATCGCTGCCTGGCATCCGACAGCGCCGGGCCGTGCTCAGCGGCCAGGTCGGATGGGTTCTGCGCCAAGTCGTTCTCGCCCGCCACGAGTGTGGGCGCCGACCCGGCTTCGTTCAGCGACGAGATATAGTCCAGACTCTTCGAGAATGTATAGGAGGCCAGGAAGCTAAGGCCGTGCGCATACTGCCTCGAAAAGGCGACTTCCAAAGCGTGGTAAGTGGAACTGGAGTCGTCGGCGACGAGTCCGACTGATGCGAAGTTGCAGACTCCGCCGGAGTCGCACGTGGTGTACTGGCGCATTTCGTTGTTGTTGCCCGCATTCACCCCGGGGCCGTAGACAGTGGGGTTCGCTTCGATGAACCGTGATAGATGAGTGCCCTTATTTCCGACATAACGGACGTCAAGCAGAAAGTCCTTACCGAGCATTCGCTCGACGGACAAATTCCAGTTCTGTGAGTATGGCGGGAGCATTCCCAATTGTGCCGCGAGCATGGTGACCGGCTGGACGAAGTTCTTAGTTCCAAATGGAGGAGCGGCGCCCCCATAGGGATTGGCCAGGTTGAACCCCGGCCCCGACAACAAATCGAAGTCCGTCCATGGTTGCGCGCCAATGGAGACCTGCAACGGTCCTCCCGTGCCGTTCGTGAAGCCGTCGTAGAAGATGCCGAAACCGGCCCGCACGATGGTCTTGTTGTCGCCGAATGGATTCCAGGCGAGGCCCACCCGCGGCATGACCTCCCGGTAGTCGACCGCGGCGACGCCCGCTGGCACGCCAGGATCGCCGGGGAAAACCAGCCCTTTCGGAGCGTTCGGGTAAAGAGTGGATTGCTCGCCGGGCGCCCACGCGTTCATCCGATTCCGAATATCGGTGTAGGGCGTGTTCACCTCGTATCGCAGGCCGAAGTTGAGAGTCAGACGCGGGTTAACGCGGAACTCGTCCTGCGCGTACCCGGCCGCGACCCACTTGCGCAGCCCGCGATCGAACTGGCCGCCGCCCTGGTAGAACTCCACCGATTGCCCCAGCAGGAAGCTGGCGAAGGAGTCACTCGCCGGAAAGGGGGCAAACACAAAGAAGCCGTTGGTCGCGATCCCATAGTCATAGTTCATCTGCTCACGCGTGAGATCGGCGCCAAACTTGAGATTGTGCCGGCCGCGCGTCATAGCCACGGCGTAAGACCCCTGGAAGTCGTTTTGGTAGGTGTCCTGCGGTCCGGCAATTGGATTACCCAGTGCCGCGTAACCGCTCACGATGAGATAGGGGACGCCGTCGTTCATACCGAGAGTGGGCTGGTATTGGAACCCGAGATCGCTCCCCGGTGTGTGATCCACGGCCTGTCCGTTCAAGAATACATTGCGAAAGAAAGACGCGCGCACAGTCTGCACGGTTTCGGGCGAAATCAAGTGGACCCATGAGCCAGTGGCTGAGTTCGTGACGATGTCATCGGTCACCGGAAACCCAGGCACGCCGGCTCCGCCCATTGGTATCGGATCGAACTGGTGCAAAGACGATGTGGAGTACCGCGCAAAGAACTGGTCGCTTGGGCCGAAGTAGTGATCGTAGCGGAGGCCACCCTGGTTGTAGTTTGTCGACCCGAGCTGAGTGGACTCAAATACGTTCGTCCCGATCTTGGGTAGCGGGTATAGTCTCTCCGCCAGCAAGGCAATGGAACTCTGCTGGGACGCCGGAATCTGGTTGCCAGGAAAGGGCTGCCCGGTGAACTCGTTGATCAGAGGAGCGGACTGTCCCGTGGAAGGGTCGGTGAGTCCAGAGAAATCTCCTGCCCGCTCCGCAGTGGTGGGTACGATAGCGGCTTGGGTGCTGCCATCGAAATCGCGCTGCCCTTCATAGTAGACGAAGAGAAAATCCTTGTCTTTTCGGATCGGTCCGCCGAGCGTGGCGCCGTACTGATTGCGATGCAGCGGCTCGGTCTCGGCGGCGAAGAAGTTGCGGGAGTCCATGGCGTTGTTACGGAAGAACTCGTATAAGTTGCCATGAAGGTAGTTGCTGCCAGACTTGGTGACCATTGATGTCGTTGCGCCGCTGGTTTCGCCGTACTCGGCGGGCGCGTTCAGTGTCAGAATGCGGAACTCACTCACCGCATCCACAGGCAGGCGCAGAGCGTATCCGCCATTCACGCTGTCCACATTGGTGGCGCCATCGAGCAGATAGTTGTTAGATTCCGGCCGCTGCCCGTTAACAGCATAAGCCTGGCCGCTGCGCGCGATGCCGCCCGCCTCGCCTAGGCCAGCGGTCATCGGGGCGACTCCGGGCTGCAGTAGGCCGAGTTGCGTCAGGTCGCGTCCATTCAGGGGAAGATCAACCGCCTCCTTCTCGGAAACCACGTTACCTAGAGTCTGGCTCGTGTCCACGGTCACGGCTTGCCCCGAAACGCTCACGTCGGTGTGCTCGCTCGCGATCCGCAACTGCACGGGCCAGGACACAACTTGGCCGATGTCGATGCGAATGGATGGAACCGAATACGGCGCGAATCCCTGCGCTTTCACCTCAAGCAAATACGTGCCAACGGGCAGATCGGAAAAATGGAACGCTCCCTGCCGGGACGAGGTGACTGTGCGCGTGAGGCCGGTTTGTGCGTTGTTGACGCTGACTTCCGCGTTCGATACCAGGGCCGCGGCCGGGTCGGTAATTAGCCCTTCGAGTGTTCCGATGGGGGCCTGTGCGCACACGACGGTGCAAATATAGACGAATGATAGTGCGAGAATACTGAGTCGTTTCATGGATAGTGTCTTTACAGCGGAATAGACAATCACAATAGTCCCAAGGTCTGGCCGTTTCAGTCGGCCCGCGTTCGTGACCGGCCCTGGAGGAACCATATCAGGACACCGCCGGCTGCCAAAACGCCAACCACAGTCCAACTTATGGCGGCCGCGCGGTATTCACTTTCCCGCGCGCTCGCTAGAGCGGTCTGCAGGAACAATACTTCCAGCAGCGTCCAGAATCCGACGACAACCCAAAACCACCACGGGCGCTTGCGAATAGTGATTGTGAAACTGTTGGCATCGTTGGCCATGGTCATCCTCTCACACGCGTTGGCGCGTCTTTCGCCCACCATTGCTCGGGATCGTGCTGTCTCCCGTAGCCGAAGGCATTGTCCATAATGCGGATCAGCCCGTCCGCCGCCGGCGCGACCGATGCCGTGGCTTTCACTACGTCGTGAACCCAAGCCTGGGCAGCTTTCGTGTATGGGCAACTGGCCAAACAGATGCCGCACCCGTTATCGACCTGCTGCCAGTGCTGAAAGCAGAGGTAGGAATCCTCGAACCACGCTTTGTGTCCGGGGTTGCTCCACGGTCCCCGAGTCTTAAAACTCGGTTCGTCGTCGAACGACAGTGCGCCCGATGGGCACGATTCGGCGCACTTCTTACATTTCTTGCAGAACTCCACCAAACCGAAATCGACGGGCTTGTCGCAAGCCATCGGCAGATCGGTAAACACCTTGCACAAGCGGACCGCTGGACCGAATTCCGGAGTGACTAACTTATTGAGGCGGCTAAGTTCCCCAATGCCCGATTCAACCGCGAACGGAACGCTCAGCGCCGTATCGTTCACACTCGGAATTGCCTGATAGCCAAGGCCGCGGATAAACTCGGCCAACGATGCCACCGTGAACGCGGAGTGACTGTAGCCGAGCCCGGTGGCGGCGTCCCCTAATGACGTAGGCGCGCGCGAGAGAAGGTCGAGGTCCATTGGGATGGCAATGGCCACAACCCACTTCATCGTCCTGGGAATCACGAACTTCGTTTCGGTAACGGCGGGGACTTCAACACTCTCGAAGACGATGTCCTTCTTCGCTTGCCGAAGGTTGACGTAACTCTCATTCATCGGCGCGATCCCAACCAGGCCGGCACCATAGAGTCGCGCCGCGGCCTTCACTGTCTCCGCCATCTCCTCCTGAGAAGCGGTGTGACGCGCCACGCCCAACTCAGCCGGAGTGTTTACGGCGACGCGCGTCCACGAGAGCAGGCCCTCGCCCGGCTTGATACTCTTCATCAAGGTCCACGCGCCCTCGCTCAACTGGTGGTCGGGCAAGCGAAAGCCGGGTTTTCTGTCTCGCATCCACCCTGCCAGACGTTTGGCTTTGGCTGCCTGCTCCGCTTCGAACGAGCCTTCGCCTTCGCGCGCAGTTATCAACTGCTTGTAAATCTCGAAGATGTTGTCGCCGGAGAACCGCCTAAACTCGGCGGTCTTATCTCCCAAGGTTGGATGGTCCACGCTCTTCACCCACCGGGCGCGTTTCCGCCCGCTGCCGGTCGAAGTTCCTTCCAGCAATGCGACGGCCGCCGGTACGCCGCCTGCAGCAATAAGTCCGGCTGCCGTCAACAAGGCGCGCCGTCCAGTCTGCTTGCCTTCACTTTCCACGTATTTGCTCCTGTCCACGCCGTGGATTCCGCGTCCGAACGACCCGCCGGAAGTTCGTCCGAAGCCCAGACTGGCGCACAACCGTTCAGCGGCAAATCCCCGGTCGACTTGAGACTCAGTACCTTAGTCAGTTCGAGCCGGACATCGCGACTCTGTTTCGGGAGGTCAGACAGACCCCACCCTTTGCGACTACCTGCGAACCAAGGCCGCCGTTTTGACTTTTCGATGATATCTGCGCCGGAACCGCGCGCCCGCGACGGACCCTGAGTTCTCCAATTCAGCGTCGCGAAGTCACCGTGCGTTTCCAGAGAAGCGCACGGACTGACACTTTCAACTAAGTATGAACCCTATCAGACCTCACTTCGTTCGCGCGTTAGAACGGGCGGCCCGCCACGAAGGAGCCGAGGCCCGAAGGTGGGTCTGGACCTGCGGACACATGGCTCCTACGCGCGCTACTACGGCAATCCGACTGAGGAAGTCACCGAATTGTCAATTGAAGAGTATCGTATCTGGAATGCCTATTGATCGCAATAACAGAAAAGTACTAACAGCTCGTAGAGCGTCTGCCATAGTTAAGGCGACGGTTGTCAACCTGGTTTTGAGTGGGCTCTGGTACGCTGTTGGAGATCCGGGCTCGACGTAGCGATGAAGATCCAGCGAACCGAGCTGTGTAATGATTTTGGGTTCGCCTCGGGGTGCATTGCATGCAGACACGCGCAAATTGGCTCGATCAGGCAAGATTGGAACTTAGCCTTGACTCCTGGAACTGTTTGGGCGCTTGAAGGAGTTCTGATCTCGAGACGTTGAAGCGGGAAACATGGCTCGCACATTTCGTCTTTCGGCAACGCGAACGTTGCCGTTCGGAATACTCTCTTACCGGCACGGTGGCGACGCCAGACGAAAGTTTCGGGCGCTACCACTTCTGGGCGAGCAGGCGCAGCACGCGCGCTTTTTGAATGCGCCAATCCCACAGGTCTTCGGTATCCTCGTAACGCAGAATGCGGAAACCCGTGGACCATGCCCTCACCAGCGTATTGACGTCGTCAAGTGGGTCCGGCGGCCTGCCACCCGGAGTGGCCGCAGCGGGCGGAGTTTCCGCCGGGTGCTCGATCACGACCAGCCCTCCCGGCTTCAACGCCGCGCGCACACGTTCGAGTAGCGCCGGATCGGCGAGCGGCACCCAGGCATAGCTGAACACGATCAAGTCCCACCGTTCATGGCCGAAATTGAATTCCTGATAGCCGCTCTTGACCGTAGTGATGTGGAGGCCGCGCTTCGCGGCTTCCACCTGAGCCACCTCCAGGCCCTTTTCGGCGATATCAAAACCGGTCACCTGCCAGCCCTTGGCGGCCAGATACAGCGCATTGCGCCCTTGGCCCATGGCGACGTCCAAAGCTGTCCCCGGTTTTGGGTCGGCCGTCATTCTGACGAGAAATGCGTTCGGTTGCGTGTTGAAAGCAGCCACCGGCGCCGTGTAGAAGCGGTTGAAAAACAGTGCGACAAAGTCGGATCGGTGCTGCGCCGAGAGCTTTCCCAGACGTTCCAGACGCTCATCGGCCTGAGCCTCCGGTAAACCGTCGGCGATCAGCTTGGCACGATATCTCTGCGGAGTGTTCGCGTTGGGATCTCCTTCCTGAAACCAGGCGAAGTACTGTTTCCAAATCGAATCGTCGGTGGCTGGCGGCTGGGCGGAAAGAGCGCCCACCACTGCCAAAGCAAGCGCAAGAGTGCGGATTGCAATCATGGTGATTAGTACCTCACTGTAATGAGGGGATCGACCTTGGCCGTGAGGTGCGAAAGCAGAGACGCCGACACCGCCAGAATGCCCCAGAGGTTCATTGAGAGTCGTGGCCCTAACTAACTCCTGCTACTGCTGGATGAAGTTGAGGAGGTCACCGAATTGTCAATTGAAGAGTATCGTATCTGCAATCTCTATTGCTGCCAATAGCAGAAAAGTATTAACGGCTCGTGAGATGGTCGATCGTAACCAAGGCGACAGTGTTTGACCGAACCCTCAGTGGGATCTAGCGTCCTGTCTCTCAAGTCCGCTTACAAAAGCGAGTCACGCTGGCGAGGATTTCGTCGGCTGTTTGGGTTTAGATGAAGGGTTTGGGCAGGTGGTTGTTGTGTTGCACATACGCCCGAATCGCTGGATCCAGTTCCCGGGTACTGTGGTGCGTGTTTCGTCGGATCTGTTTCTCGGTGAGCGTGGCAAACCAGC
>CAZMHC010000146.1:0-6998 GCA_964565955.1 uncultured Occallatibacter sp. | reverse complement strand
ACGTCTTCGTTCTCTTCCAGGAGAACCGCTCCTTCGACTTCTACTTCGGCACCTATCCGGGCGCCAACGGCCTCTTCTCGCAGTCGGCCGCCGAGACTCCGGGCTTCACCCAGCCGATCGTGAACATCGACGGCACGGTGGGCGCCATCTCTCCCTTCAAGATTCCGCAATCTGTAACCGACGTAAACGGCAAGACGGTGCCGCTCTATCCGGAGGATACGGATTCGGTGAATCACGGCCACGCGGCCATCGACGCCAAGCTGGACCTGAACGCCAACAATGTCGCGCAGAACGACCGTTATGCCTTCACCGAAGAGGGCTTGAGCGGAACCCTCAGCGCCGATGGAAAAACCTACACTGGACCGGCTCCCACCCTGGCCCAGAAGCAGAAGGGCGAACTGGTCGTCAGCCATGTGGACTGCGACACAGCCCCGTTCCTGTGGAATTACGCGGACCGCTTCACGCTCTTCGACAACTTCTTCGATACCGTGATCGGGCCATCGACGCCGAACGCCATCGCCATGATCGCCGGCCAGTCGGGAGTTACCCAGTGGATCAAGTATCCCGCGCTGGGCAACAACGTGAACGCCACCAACGCGGCGCTGCCGGTTACCGGCGATCCGCAGCCCTTCTGGGGATCGGCTCTGGATGTCTTTACCCCCGCAGCCGAGAAGCAGCCGACCGAAAGCGGCGCCGCGGGCACGACGAACCCCGCCTCCAACCTGACCTTCGCCACGCTGCCGCTCTCGTTCATGGGCGATCAAATCAAGAACGTCACGTCTTGCGACAACGATCCGGCCTTCGACCTTTTGGATGTGCAAAGCGACATCAAGAAGATCGCCGGCGACCGCAACAAGCCTGTGAATTGGGCCTGGTATCAGGAAGGCTACGATCACGAATCGACCGATCCTGCGGCGGCGGCCACCCATGCCAGCTATATCGCCCACCACAACGCGGTGCAATACTTCGGCTATGAGGCCAACAACCCGGTGGAGATCGCGGCGCACATGAAGGGTCTGGGCGATTTCTTCGCAGCGGTGCAGGCCCAGGCGCTTCCGGCAGCCGGCGGCGTCTTCTACGTGCGCGGCGGTTACGACAACCTCGACGGGCTAACCCCCCGTTCGACCAGCAAGGCTGTTCAGGCGGATTTCCCCGGCAACGACGACCATCCGGGTTACTCCGACGCGCAGATCAGCGAGGCTCTTCTGGCCGACGAGATCAACGCCATCGCCAGCAGCAAGTACTGGCCGGAGAGCGCCATCATCGTCACCTACGACGAGACCGACGGCCTCTACGACCACACCCAGCCGGTGATTCGCTCGTGGGACCCAAGCGCCACCGCCCTCGATCAGGGTCCGCGCATCCCGGCCATAGTAATCTCGCCGTATAGCGTGGTTCACGGCGTCTCCCACGAGGCCACCGAACACGGCTCAATCATTAAGTTCATCGACGAGCTTTTCAACTTGACCCCGCTTGCCGATCTGCCCGACGAAGCCGCCGCCCGCGCTCTCGGCGCGAAGACCTACAAGACCCCCCAGGGCAAGCCGCAGCAATATCTCGGACCCTCCGACGACCAGACTCCCGGCGTCGGCGACCTCTTCTCGGCTTTCGACAACGGCCGCTTGCTGGGAACCTCTCCGGCGCTGGAAGCCTCCTACGCGCAGATTCCGGCCGCTCAGGTGACCAGCCTGCCCCACTTCCTGGGAGAAGGCTGCCGCGTCCTGGGAATCGTCCCCACCGACACCACCGTCAACGGATTGCTCGATCCCGCTCCGGCGGACTTCAATCCTCGCCCCAGTTCCAACCCCGGCCTCCCGACCTCCGGAACCTGGCCGTCGAACTGACTCTTGCCTCAAACCGTTTCCGCGGCGGCTGGATCCAAACTCCAGCCGCCGCGTTCTTTCGTACAATCGATATTCAGTTTCTCAAGAAGGAACGCGACCCGCATGGGCAGATTTTCTCCACTGATACTCACTTCATTCGCAAGCCTGATATTCGCAGCGGCGGCGACGGCCAACGCCGGAACCGCACTGGATAAGATCAAAGCGGCCGGTTCTCTAACTTGCGGCATCGACACGGAACAGCCGGAGTACTCCACGCAGGACGCGCATGGCAACCACGGAGCCTTCGATCTGGATATATGCAAGGCGGTGGCCGTTGCAACGCTAGGACCGAACGCCAAGTTCATCGTCAAGCCATACCGCGACGAGCAGGATGCCTTGAAGGCCCTCAAGTCCGGCGAAATTGCGCTTCTCGCCACCGGATCGCCCAATTACATCAATGCAACCAACGCCGGCTTCGGCTTTGCCCGGCCCATCTTTTACGACTATCAAGGCTTTCTGGTAAACGAGACGATGGGCATAAAATCTCCCAGGGACCTTGCCGGAAAGAAGATATGCTTCCTGGGCGGCACGGAGATAGAAATCGAGCTTCAAGGTTACATGAAGCGCGAGAAGATCGATTGGCTGCCTTTCTCTTTCCAGGAAGAAGGAGAGATGGAAGCGGCCTTTATTACGGGCAACTGCGCCGCTGTCACCGCCGATGTTTCGCAATTGGCCTACGAAAGAATTGCCTTCAAAGGCCTGGCGCGGAATTATGAGATTCTTCCCGACGTTATTGCCAAAGACCCCTTGGCGCCCACTTACCGCCTCGACGATCCGCAATGGGCGGCGATTGTAAACTGGACGGTGGAAGCTCTGATTCAGGCCGAGGAGAGCGGAGTTGGACGGGACAATCTCGATGTTATGAAGAAGAGCGACGACCCGGTCATACAGCGTCTGCTTGGAGTGCATCGCGGTTACGGCCAATATCTTGCGCTGGACGATGCCTGGGTAGCGCACGTCGTCGAAGCCGTCGGCAATTATGGCGAGATATTCGAGCGCGACCTCGGCGCGGAATCGAAATTGAAGCTGCCGCGCGGTCCGAACAACTTGTGGACGCAAGGCGGCCTGATGTACGCCTTGCCCATTCGCTGATACTCCCTCTGGCCCTTGCCCACTGGACGGCTTTCGCGTATCCTCAGGCCAAGGATCGAGAAGATCGGGGAAAAGGAGACGGCCCAGATTTACAAGCGGATTACTCGCATACGATACACTCTGCTGTATTTGCCATGTTGTATTGTCTTGTCCGCAATAGCCTGGGCCAGCGTGGGAGGCAGCATCTCCGGCACAGTGAAGGACCCTTCGGGCAGTGTGCTTCCCAACGGGAACGTGACTGTCCGGGAGGTCGATACAGGCTACACTGCCGCCACGCACACCGACGGCAAAGGACATTACACGATACCGGTTCTGCCCGTAGGCCGTTACGAACTGGATGTGGAGGCTGAGGGGTTTCGCGCCTATCGGCGCGTGGGCATTGTGCTCGATACCGGCGCGGCGCTGACGCTGGACGCTTCGCTTGAGATCGGCAGCATCGCCGAGACGGTAAGTGTAAACGACAATACCCTCCACGTGGAGACGGTCAGCACTCAGTTGGGCGAGGCAATTAGCGGACAGCGGATGACGGCCGTGCCTCTGAATGGGCGCAGCTTTACCGATCTACTCTCGCTGCAAGCCGGCGTGGCGCCGGCAACCTCGATAACCTCCAGCACAGTGCAGGATGTGGGTACAACAGTGCTATCGCCATCGGGGACGCTCAACGCCGGCACGATTTCAGTGAACGGGCAGCGGGAGTTCGCCAACTATTTCAGCGTGAACGGCAGCGACGCGGAAGAGGATGTCAACGCGGGCACGGCGATCGTTCCGAATCTGGACGCGATCGCTGAGTTCCGTATCGTGACCAGTAACTTCGACGCTGAGTACGGGGAGTTTAGTGGCGGCCAGATCGCTGTAGTTACAAAATCCGGCGGCAAACAATTTCACGGCGGCGCATTCGACTTTTTGCGCAATACGGACGTCGATGCGCGCAACTACTTTTCGCCCACACGGGCCGCCTTTCGCCAGAACCAGTTTGGCGGCACCCTCGGCGGGCCGATTCGTCACGACAAGGCGTTCTTTTTTGCGGACTATCAAGGAACCCGGCAGACACAGGGCATCGATACAGGCGAGATTGGTGTGCCTTCGAATGCGGATCGCACAGGAAATTTAATTGACGAGGCTGCGTCGCTTACTACCACGGCTACTCTCAACGGACAGCCGTGTATCAATCCGATAACAAACAGTCCTTGCATAGTTCCCACCACCGTCAGCAACGCCGCGAAGGCTCTCACGTCGCAACTGGGCTATACGGTCAATCAGGGGGTGCCATATTATTTTACGAATGGAGAAAATTATATCGCTCTATCCGGTAGCCAGCAGGTCCTCCAGACATATACGCACGACTGCATCTCTTCCTCGGAGTGCGTTTTTCCAAACGCCTTCATACCGCCAAGCGCATGGTCGGTTCCGTCACAGCGGATGCTACAATACATTCCGGCTCCGAACAGCGCGCAGGGCTACTCCACTTCCGCATACAACCAGACCCTTCGCGACGATAAGGCGGGCTTGCGATTTGACGCGAATGCCCGTTGGGGGTTGCTGTCGGCCTACTACTTCATCGACGATTTCTATCTGGATAACCCTTACCCGATCGCTCAGAGCGGGGCCAGCGTTCCAGGCTTCGATGCTGTGACCACGGGCCGCGCGCAGCTTCTCTCTCTGGGCGATACCAAGACCGTCAACTCCACGACGGTCAATGAACTGCATTTGAGTTATCTGCGCGACTTTACCAACCTGGGCCAACCTGTGGGCGGGCGCAACGTCAGCCTGATTTCACAGGGCTTCGAGAATAGCGATGGCAGCGCCAGCATTGTGGCTCTCGACCCCAAGGGGCAGAGCGTGGAGAACCTCAACTTCAATGGATACTCTACCGGCGCCGCAGCCAACCAACTGATTCAGGCGAACAATACTTATCAGGCTGCGGATAACTTCTCGAAGGTTCTGGGCCGCCACGCGATGAAGTTCGGCGGCGAATTTCACGCCGATCAGGTGAATGCCACCCCCATCGCGCAGTTCAACGGCAGCTTCGTCTTCTCCGGCACGGAAACCGGCGTGGACTTCGCGGATTTCTTGATCGGTGTGCCCAGCCAGTACAATCAGAGCCAACTCAATCCATTTTATGCGCGCAACAAGTATGTAGGCCTGTTCGCGCAAGACAGTTGGCGCGCGCTGCCGAGTCTTACGCTGAATTATGGGCTTCGCTGGGACCGCATTGCGCCCTGGGAAGAAAAATACAATCAGATTTCGACTTTTGAAGCGGGCGAACAGTCGGTTGTGTTTCCCAGCGCGCCCCCAGGAATTCTTTATCCCGGCGATCCTGGAGTTCCGCGCACCCTCGCCCCAACAGGAAACCTGAGTTTCTCGCCGCGCTTGGGCGTGGCATGGTCGCCGCAGGCCCATCCAGTCAGTGTTCTGGGAAGGGCGCTGGGCGCTCCGGGAGCGACCAGCCTTCGCGCCAGTTACGGAAACTTCTACACGGCGATCGAGGCGGTCTCCCTGAGTGTGCTGGCCGCGAATGCGCCCTATGGAACGACCTATACCAGCCCGGCTCCGCCGTTGTTCGCGACGCCGTTCGTTTCAGCGGACTCTGGACCTCCGGCGCCTGCTCAGAGCTATGTACAGCCATTTCCATATAAGTTTGCGCCGCTGAACTCCTCTCCGAGCAATCCGGACCCTAGCTTCAACTGGAGCACTTTTGAGCCGATCAGCGGCATCCCGGGCTATGACATTCACAACCGCGTGCCGTACACGGAAGAGTGGATGCTTTCGATCGAGCGGCAGGCCGGGCCGGAGACGGTTTTCAGCGCAAGTTATATCGGAACATCGAGTCGTCGCCAACTGGTTTTGAGGGAGGCGAATCCGGGCAATCCGGCGCTTTGTCTGAGTCTCGGTGCACAGGGCTGCGGTCCTGGCAAAGAGAATGTGTACGGAACGCGAGGGCCGCTCGGGGCTAACTTCGGCAGCGATGCGCTGCAATCGACGATCGGGCGCGCCAACTACAACGCTCTCGAGCTGAGCGCCCGTCATTCCGGCAACAGCATCGAGTTATCCGCCGCGTACACCTATAGCAAGTCCCTGGACCAGTCGTCGAACATCGGCGAGGCCGTCAACCCCTTCAATCCCGCGCTGAGTTATGCGCTTTCGTCGTTCGACGTGAAACACAACTTCGTCGTGAGTTATGAATGGCAACTGCCCTTCGAGCGGTTCCCGCGTTTAGTCCGTCCGGGTTCCGATAGGCTGACTCAAGGATGGTCGCTTTCCGGCATTACGCGCTTCGCCAGCGGGTTCCCGGTAACCATGATCGAAAACGGGGACAATTCGCTGATTGGGTCCAATCCTAACGGGGTCAACAACAAAAGCATCGACGAACCAGATTGCAACGGAGGAACGCTGCATCTGAATCGCAATCCGCGCAAAAACGCAAATAACTATTTCGATACAACCGCCTTCAGCATCAATGCGCTAGGAACGCCTGGCACCGCAAAGCGACGTTTCTTCTACGGTCCAGGCCAGGATAACTACGACTTGGCGGTTGCCAAGAATCTTCCCCTAGCAGAGTCGAAGTTCTTACTGATTCGGGTCGAGGCATTCAACGTCTTCAACCACGCCCAGTTCAACGGCCCAGGTTCCGTGGATGGGAACATCGGCAGTTCTACATTCGGCAATGCGATCTCTGCATCGCCGCAGCGGATCATGCAGGGTGCGTTGAAGTTAAGTTTTTAGCGACCACGTAGGCATCTTCGAATTTCCGAACATTTCTTCGCGTTCCGCGGCGCGATCGCACCCTTTCTCCCGCGCCCTTTAGCCGAAGTGAGCGCCCCAGGTCCATAACTTCGAACCTGGGGCGCTCCGTTTGCGATAACTATGTCCGCGTTCAGTCGGTTACGGTGAAGGTCTGCGTGTAAGTGCAGCCGCCGGTGACGTAAGTCGCCGTGTAAGTGCTGACGGTCGTGGGCAGCGCGATGTCGTCTATCTCGCGCGAGTTGGAGGTGAAGCCGTTCGGTCCCGTCCAGCTCCAGGTTC
>CAZMHC010000145.1:0-7098 GCA_964565955.1 uncultured Occallatibacter sp. | reverse complement strand
CTATTGCCCGTGCCGCCGCCATTGCCGCCCGTATTATTGCCGTTGTTCTGGTAAGTGGCGAAGCCGTTGGCCTGGATCGTGCCGCTCGAGGAGGCGTTGCCCAGGGTCAACGTCTTCGAAACATGAATTTTGAAACCGTTGGGCGTCAGGGTCGTGTTGGCATTTATAGTCAGGTTGCCGTAGCTGGCATCCGCGGTAAGCACGAACGTGCCACCGTTGTTCATGGTCACGTCGCCGAGGGCGTTGTTGCCGAAGGCGTACAACGATGTGTAGTTGGTGCCATTGGAGCCATTGGTGCCGTTAGCCCCATTGAGGCCGTTGGCGCCAGTAGCACCTGTGGGGCCCTGCGGGCCTGGGATTAGAGGGATGCCGATCATGGTTCGTTACTCCCAAACCTCCAAACTCCGGCAGTCGGATGCGGTTTCCCTCCCGTAGTCACTCCCTGCACGTCGCATTGTCTGCGCTGCTGCAAGCGCTCCGCGGCACGTTCCACGTCGGCCTCCCCGTAGTGTGCCACGCTCGCGCCGGTGCTGACGGTAATCGGCTCGGAAAGATTGAGTACGGTGGTCGTCTTGATGGCGGCCGGGCTGCCGTAATCAAGAATGCTGATCTGCGCCGAACACAAAGCGGGAGAAAGGAAAATGGCAGAAAGGAAAATGAGGCGGCGCATGATGGGCTTTCATTTGTGGAAAATCATAACCAGGACTTGCCAAATCATGACCAGGCTGGCCAATGCGCCGCCGATGGCCGCCACCCAGGCCGGCCACGCGCGGCCTTGATTGGATTGCCCCTCGCGGAAGTTTTTGCAGTCGCGGGCCTGGTCGGCCAGGCCGTCGCGCTCGAAAAGCACGCGGCGGACATCGGCCATGTGCCGGTCGATCTCCTTGTGACTCTCGGCGTGAACGTCGAGCTTGCGGCCCAGGCATTGCGTAAGCTCGGTGTTGGCGTCCACCTTTGTAATGAGCACGCCGATAGCGCTCAAGGGGTCGGCGGAGATGGGGCAACCGGCCGGAAGCTGCTGCGGGGCCTGTTCGTTGGACATGTCGCGTTCCTTGCGATGGCGCTGCACCCGATGGCGGTCGGGTGTCGCGGGGCTGTCTGCTAGTTCGGCTTTTGGAGCCTCCGCCAAGTCGTCCATCTGCCGCACTCTAGTTTAACATCGCGTCGGTAAGGTTTTCTTCGGTTGGAAAAGATGCGCGGGCGTGCCTCGGGCTCTCGCCCGCGCGCTCACTGGGGTTATCGTCGCCGCGGGAAAAGATGGTGCCTGCGGTGTGGGAAAAGACGGGGTACAAGCGTGGCGTGTTCGCCGTGCGCCGCGCCTACGGCCCGATGCGGATAGGGGTAGTAGGGTTGCGGCGGGTAGTAGGGCTGCGGGGCCAGGTAGGGCAGGATGTTGACTAACCACGGCAGGACGTTGGGCGGGATGATAGGAAAGCCCTTAGCGTCCTTCTCCGCGCCGGCGGGCGCGATGACCGGCACAAGCTGCCACTGGCCGTAGGCGTTCAAAACGTACTGGTAGCCGGGGGGCGCGACGGGCGGCATAACCGGCTGCGGGTAGTAGGGCGGCCGAATCCAGGGGTTGGGATAGTAGGGGCCGGGATGCGGGTAGGGGGCCGGCGCGGGCGGGGCCTTGATGGCATCCCCGCAAGCATCGACCGGGCCGCAAGCCGTTGGCAACGGCGTAGCGACGGCCGGACATTTGCCATTTGCACAGGGGTAAGCGGCATGGCCGATGCCGGGCAGGAAGAGGCAGATAGCGGCCAGCAAGAGGAAGGCCAGCACGCAAATTGCGATGTCTCGCATGGGAAAACTCCTTGAAAAACTGGTGAAGTGGAACGGGTTAAAGTGGCCCGCGTCTGCGGTTCGCGGGCCGGCTCTTTGTAGCGGGCGGTCTGCTCTCGACCTAATCTCGGATGCCGCAGCAAACTTGAAACCGGGCGGTACGAGTTGCTCCGGTTTCGATACACCTCCAGGGTCCGCCCTTCGTTGGTATTTTACTTCGCGGCCTGGGGCGCGTAGCGCTGGCTGGTCAACTTCTGGAAATTGGCGTAATCGTCGGCAAGCTGCTTCTCGGCGCTGCCGTCGCTGGCCGCGGCAAGCTGCTTTTGCAGGGCCTCGATCTGCGTGGCCAAGTTGGCTTTCTTCGCCTGCGCGGCCTGCACGGCAAGCAAGCTGGCCTCGCACTTCTGCGCGGCGGCCTCGATCTCGGTCGGTACGACAATCGCACTGGGCGGCGGCGTGGGGATGACCGGCGGCGTTACAGGGGCCGGCGGATCGTTGGTGGGCACGAAATGCGGGATGGGCGCGGCTGTTGTAGGCGCGACGGTGGCCGGCTGCTGCATCGGGCATTGGCCGTTGGCGCACGAGGGGCAAGACGCTTGACCGCGATTGAAAAAGACTCCGGCGAACATCACGGTCGGCAAGAGGGTCAAGAAGGTGCAAAGGAGTACGCCCAGGCATTGGGCGAGATGACGGTGTTTGCGGTAAACGCGGGCCATAGGATTTCCTTTCCGTGGCGGGTGCTAGTTGAGGCTCGGGGTGAGCCGGGAAACGAATTGAATCCGCACAAGCTCCGCCAGGGGCTGCAACGTGCAACCGATCCGCGGCGGGCGGCTGGCGTAGTTTTGCGTAATGAAACTCTCGACCTGATCGGCCAACAAGGCCGGATCGGGCAAAGCACAAAAGGCCTGCGGGGCCCCGGCCAAACGGCTGATGGCCTCGCGGGTGACGTGCGAACAGAACCAGGCCGGCTCCAGGCGCAAGCCCTTGCCGGCCAGGGAGAAAATCGCGCCCAACAAATCGTATGGCAAACCGATCTGGGCATCCCGCCACGCTTTGGCGTCGGGCGTGTCGGCCCAGGGCAGGGGCGTCACCAGGCAGCGCGACTTGTCGGCCAGGTTGACGCCGATCTGCCGGTAGACGCCCTTGCCGATGCGGCTGGAAAAGATCGAACCATCTTCCTCCACCAGGCCGGCGTGAACGCGCGGATCGTTGCCCTCGGCCGCGCGAATAGCGCGGCTCCAGGGCGTTCCGTCGTCAAGCTCGATGTAGAGGCTGAGCATGGTTGATCCTGCTGGACGTTAGCTCTTCTTGGCCAAAGAGCGTTGCAAACGATAGCTGTCGATATTCGAGCGGAGCCGGGCAAGCTCGCTCTCCACGAATACCGAGTGCCCCTCGGCCTGCAAGTCGGCAAGCTCGATGCCCAGGGCCAGGCCGCGGCGGGTGGGATGCTGCGGGGCCGGGCTGGGGCCGGGGCCGGGATTGGGGTTCGTGGTCATGATGCTCGACGGCTGGCGGATGTACATTTCATCGGTAATGGCCGTCACGCTCTGGGCGCTGATGATCCACAAGCGGTTCCAAGAGAACATCACGAAAGAGGGCGTGTTCGGATCGACGCCGGAGGGAAGCGATTGCGGGCTGAAACTGGTCAAGGTCTGGGCGCGCCAAACCTTCTCGCCGCTGCTGCTCGTCTCCAGGCGGCAAGTAATGATCTTGCCATGCTTCACCAAGAGGTTCGTATAGAACGCATTTAAGGCGTCCAGGCACTGCTGGGCGGTGCCATAGCCCGCGCCCAGGCCGGTGCAATGGTCGGCGTTGCCGTCCTGGCTGAAATTGAAAGCGTAGTTGAAAACCTTGCTATCGTCCGCGGCCGATTCGAGTTGGCCGGCGGCTATCGCCATTTGCAACGAGCCCTTGGCCTCGATCGTGGCGGCGCAAACCTCTTCGTAGTTGGTCCAATCGACGGCGGCCGTCGCGCCGACTTTGAATAGCTTGCCGTCGCTGGTCGGCAGGCCGTTGGTCTGCATGATGGAATCGACCTGGGCCAGGTCCGCGCCGTTCAAGAGCCCGTACTTACGAGCGAAGCTCAACACGTCGTTATCGGAAACGACGTAGCCCGTGCCGGTGGCAATCGTGCTGGCCAGGTCGATGTTGTAGCACTGCTCGGCGGTGACGCAATCGCCGTCCTGCTGATTGAGCCAGTAGGAGAGAACCGCGCAGAAACCGAAGTAGGTTGCCGGTATCGCGCCTAAGCCGCGGCGAATGAGGCGGTAGGGCGTGGTCTGCGCGACGCGGAGGCTGTGGCCTGGGAGTCGCTTCAAGCTGCGGGGGAAGGTGCCTTTGGCGGTCATGTAAATCCTTTCAGTGAGTCGAAAAATGAAAATGAAAAATGGGGGATGGAGGAGGGGAGGAAAAAGGCTTGGTCGGGCGGGGTCGGCTCGCTTCGTTACGTCGTCGCCGTGAAACCCGGATGCAGGCAGTTACCTCTCCGCAAGATCCTGTTCGCCTGACGCTCGCTTTTTTCCTCCCTTCCGGGCCAAGAAGTTTCATGTACTGAGCCATGCCGCGGCTTTGCGGCAAAGCTCCGGATCGTCGTTCAAAAGTCCCATTGCCACATTACATCGCTTGCAGGTGAACCCGCGCAGCTTGCCGGTTTCGTGGCAATGATCCAAGACTTTTGAGTTATTGCTTTTGTGAACCGGCTCGTCGATAAGCTCGACGCCACAAACTGGGCAATGTGTCGCCTGTTTTTTTAGCCGGGCATACTCTTCGGCCGTGATGCCATAACGATGCTTGGCATTCGCGGATGCATGCCGATTCGGATGCGAGTCGGCATAGCGCTGCTGGCAAGCCTTCCCTTTCGCGGAAGCCCAATACTTTTGTCGCGATTTTTTGGAAGGCTGGCTCATCAGGAAAACATCCCCGCCCAAACCGCTGCGCCAAGCCGCTGAACCTCTTCGCTGGCCAGGGCCGCGCCGGCCGGCGTGGGCGTGGCGCAAAAGGCGGGCAGCGGAATCGGCGTCCAAACGTAACCGCCCCCAACCATCTGCGCGACGATCGGACCAACGATGTTGGCAATTTCAATCGCATTACAGACACGCTGAGGATTAACCGTCCTACCGAGTTTTGGTGCGCCCAACTCGGTGACAAGCTCGTCATGCGAGAGGCGGCCGGCGCGGTACTCGCTGATGGCGGCGGTGAAGTCCTGGAAGCGGTCGAACGGGCCGCCTAAAGTGTGCAGGCTGTTGTCCAGGCCGAAGTCGGACAAGAGGGCCGCCACGTCGGTAGCGACTTTGACGGCGGCCGGGTCCGTGCCCAAAGCCAACACGTCGGATTCGAGAGTCACGCAATCGGTGACTACCTTGGCAAGATTCATGGAAAATTCTCCTTCGCACTAAGGGGTTTAAGAACCCAGGACGGACGAGAGTGCGCCCGCCTGTCCTGGGCAGGAAACCTATCAGGGGGCAGGATAGCAGGTTCCGAACCGGCTGTCAAGGTCAGTCGGCCCCCCACATTTCGCGAAACTCGCCGGGCTGGCCGTCGATCTCGCGATAGGCTCGAAATTCATGGGCCTCGTCGGCAAACTGCTGACGTGCCCATAAGAAAATCCTCCGCGTCTCGGTGTCGCTGTCGCGGTGGAAACGGGATTTCACTTCAAAAAAAATCCTTCGGCCGCCGGGTAGCCAGGCCACAAAGTCGGGCGTGTAGGTTACGGCCGGCTGGCCGTGGTCGGCAAGCTGCAAGCGCTCGGCCTCGTAGCGCCAGCGAAGTATTTTCCCTTGGGCGGCCAGGCTGTCGAGGTGCGCGGCAAAGCGCCGTTCCGTCTGCGACTTGAAGCGGCGGATGGAAGAACGGGGAGCGGCGGCGGGAACGGCCCCGCGGGGCAGCGTCTCCGCGTCGCGCCGCTCCCCGTTGTGCGTGGCGTGGGCATCGAGCTTGGCGACGGCGGCCTGCAAGGCTTCGCCGGCCGTGGGACCGATCACGGCCCCGCGGCTGCGGAGCATTTCCAGCATGGCGGTATCGCTTTGGGCGCGGTGCTTTTTCATTTCGCTTTCGTCGCCTTGAAGCAATCGCGGTAGTTGTCGCTTTCCAAAAACTCTTGAAGCTGGCGGCACTCGATCGACTTCAAGCCGTGGCGGCGGGCGACACTGAAAAACCAGCCGACTTGCCAATCGTGGTTCACGACGGCGAACAAGGGGCGGTCGAAATTATCGCGCTTCACCAGGCCGGTTTTCTTTTCCAACCTGGGCACGAAATGCGAAAGTTCGTGGTCAAGGATGGCCTCGCGCTGCTCCTCGTCGGATTCGTCCCAAATGTCCTTGTCGAGCTTGATGTGAAGATCGCTGTTGCCCAGGGCGCGTTCGTCGGGCCGGGTCTGGCGGATGGTGGCGGCGGACTTCACGCCGTGCAACTTCAAGGCGGGTCCGGTCACGTCGCCGTTCTTGTCCAGGGGCGGGCTGGCCATAAGGATCTCGACCGTCGTTTCCAGGTCGTGTAGCGGGCCGTGATACTTGTGCATCACGCGCTTGGCGAACACGATGACCGAGGCTTCGGCGGCTTCGTAGGTGGCGGGCATAAAGATAGATTTCCTTTCGATAATAGTGGTTAAGAAACGAACACAAAAACTAGAAGGGGATGGGCGGTTCGACTTGCGACGGGCCGCCGCGTTTTTCGTACAGGTTGACCAGGCGGCCGTTGCTCTCGCGCTTCACGAGGTCGCTGCGCACGAGCTTGCCGGCCTTGGTCAGTTCGCGGCGCTGTTGCATGATTGTGCTGGGGCTGGCACTCTTGGCAATCACGCGGACGGCAAAAACTACCTGCTTGTCGCTGAGGCGGGGCGCGTGATCGAAGAAATTCATAATCAATTCCCGAATCCGCTTCCGCATGAGCTTCATGACTCGGCCTCCTCAAACTCGCTGAACATGGGTACGGTTTTGGGCTCTTGCGGCGGGGGTTTGGGTTTGCGCCCGCGGCGCTCCAGGCGGCGCTGCCAGTGGAGAAGTTGGCGGATGTCCTCGGGGTCGGTAGCGACGGCGCGGGCGGCCTCAAGCTCACGGCGGGCGAGAACGCGGAGCTTGCCGGCTTGGGCGGCGGGCGCTTGGGCGGCGGCAAGCTCGTGGATCTTGGCGCGGGCGATATAGCGGAAGAAAGCGGGGTGGCGTTGGTCGGGGAACATCATGCGCACTCACGATGGTTTTTGGTTCAAGCGGACTTTTTTTGCTGCCCGTTTTTCTGTTGGGGCAGGCGGCGGTCCTCGGCCTCAAGCTGGCGGAGTTGGCGGGCAATCTCCGCGCCGCTCTGCGCGGGTTTCTTATCGGG
>CAZMHC010000144.1:0-7149 GCA_964565955.1 uncultured Occallatibacter sp. | reverse complement strand
CTAGCGTCTGCCCCACCGCAGGTGGTTTTTCCGGGTTTCAAGAGCAGTGATAGTCCTATATGCGCGGGCCGGGAACCGGTATTTTCCGGCCCGCGAACGGCCTTTCTGAAATCCCGGCAAGTTTTGCGGATGTGATTTTTGTGCTTCAAGCGCCATTCGGACGGGCCATCGCCTCCAGCCGGGCAAACGGTCGATTCCGGCACGGTACCTAAGTCACTATGCGTTCCGCTCAAACGTTTGACTAAGCTCGAAAGCCGAAAATTCCGCGCTTAACGCTAACTTTATCATCGTTTTCAGCCCCAAATCGTCCCCAAAACAGCCCTTAAGTCGCCCTGCAAGGCCACCATTTTCGCGTTTTGCAAAGCGACCGTTTTGTCGCCGTAAAGGGCCGCATTTCCGCCATGCTGGAGACTCTCAGCCCTCAACCGGCGCCGTCGAGGAGCGCGTGTTCCGGTAAAGCTCTTCCAGCGCGTCGCACGCCGCGCGCACCCCGTCCTCGTGGCTCAATTGCAGCGCCACGCTTTGCGCGCGCCGCGCCAGCAGCGGCTTGGCCAGCATCGATCGCAGCCGCCTAGCCACCCGCAGAGGCATATACTTGCCACGCTGAATTACCCGCGCCACCTTCAAACGCCGCATCCGTCGCCCGTTGTCCGGCTGGTCGTGCGAGTAGGGCATGATAAGCATCGGCTTGCCCGCCCGCAAACACTGCGCGGTCGTCCCCACCCCGCCCTGATGCACCACCATCGCCGCCCTTGAAAACAGCGCCGAATACGGCGCGTATTCGGCCACGCAGATGGTCTCCGGCAGCTTCTGCCTGGGCCGATTGCGCGCGTCCGGGCCGATCAACAGAACCGCGCGCACCCCCAGCTTCATTGCCGCCCGCGCCGAGAACTCGTAGAACCGTCCCGCCGCCAGCACGGCCGCCGAACCTAGCGTGAAGACCACCGGCGCCGGTCCCGCGTCCAGGAATGCCGCCAGATTCGCCGGCAGCGCGGCATTACCCGCATCCGCGTCGTAGAAGCAGAATCCCGTGATCCTCGTATTCTCAGGCCAGTCCTTCTGTTCCTGGCCCAGAACCCGTGAAAACAGGGCCAGCACCAGATATGGCGAGTGCTTCGCGTCGAACAGCGGGTTTGTACCTCTGCGCAAACCCAATTCCCGCCGCAACTCGTAAATCGGCTCCGCCCACTTCCGGCTCACAAACCGCGCCAGTCGCTTGATGACGCGCCCCCAGCCGGGCACGGTCCTGTCCGCCCGCGCCAGGCGCGGATACATCGGTAGCACCGGCGGATCGAATGCCGAGAAAAACGACAGCGGCGCCAAAACATAACTGGCCCAGGGAATCCCAGTCACTTCGGCCACCAGTGGACCCGCATAGTTCAACTCGCCCAACAACAGCAGATCGGCCCGCTCCGGTTTGGTGGCCGCATCCAGCAGATCGGCGTAGGTCTGGCGCAGGGCCGGAAAGAGGAACTCGCGCAGTCCCACTTCGGTGCCCTTCTTCACGTCGTAGACCATCTCGACCAGCAGGGAGTTGGTGGGGTCGATATCCGGGCGCACGGCGTGAAACTCCAATCCCAACGGCGCGATCTTGGCCTGGTAAACGGCCGGAACGGCCATCAGCGGCGTATGCCCCCGCCGCTTCAGTTCCAGTGCAATGGCGATCAACGGATTGATGTCGCCGAAGGTTCCAATATTCGATAGAACGATGCGCAAATCGGAGTCCCCAGGGCCTTTCCAGTCCATCTACGAGAGTAATCCATCGCCCCCGCCCCCGGCTTATGCGCGGAACTCGGTGAAAACAGACTTGAGCAAGCGATAAGTTCGCATCGGAAGCCGCGAAGAACGCAAGCGATCCATAGGTTGGCTCTCTTCCGCAAGCGGATGAAACCGATCCGCGAGTTGAGCTTTTCGAATCCGTCGAAGCTATCGCGACTGCCAGGTCTTGTCCTTCGACACGCAGAGCGGTTCAAGATTGCAGCGGTCGCATTTGGGCTTGCGGGCGGCGCAGACTTGGCGTCCGTGATGGATGAGCTGGTGGGAGAAGGCGATCCAGCGGCCCTGGGGAATGACCCGCATCAACTCCCTCTCGACCTTCGGCGGCGTGTCGCCTTTGGCCAGGCCGAGTCGCAGGGCGATGCGGAAGACGTGCGTATCCACCACCACCCCCTCGGCCTTGCCGAAGCAGACGCCGAGCACAACGTTGGCCGTCTTGCGCGCCGCGCCGGGGATCGCTATAAGTTCTTCGAGAGTTTGCGGAACCTGGCCGTCGAACTCCTCGATCACCTTGCGCGCCGCGCCAAGAATCGACTTGGCTTTGTTTCGGTAGAAACCGGTGGAACGGATAAGGGCTTCCAACTCCGGCAGAGCCGCCCGCGCCATCTTCTCCGGCGTGGGGAAGCTGCGGAATAACTCCGGAGTTGCCAAGTTGACGCGAACGTCGGTGCATTGCGCCGAGAGGATGGTGGCCACCAGCAGCTCCCATGGCGAACGATGCGCGAGGGCGCACTCGGCGTTTGGATAGGCTTCGTCGAGACCCTTCAGGATGGCGACGATACGGTCGGGAGCCAGTGAACCGCGCAGTGGTTTCATCCGCTTTGCCGTGCCGGAGTCCGGGCGTCCCCGCGGAAGAGAACGCCTTCGAGCGGGAGCGTCTTCACCGACCCGGAATCGAACTCCGCATTCCAGGATGCCTCGATCTCCCCATCGCTGGAGCCGTCTTCAGCCAGGAGCCGTTCTTCGACAAGGCAAACGCGGTCGAGCGAAGATAGGGGTCGCACATTTTCGAGAACTTCGGCGGCGGCGCGTTGCATAGCTATATTGTATTGCGGAATCCAGTGCGAATCCACCGCCGCGCGCCACCGCGAACTCATATCTCGAAGTCGATGCGTGTAGGTCGAGATGACGATGCGGGGAATGACGTTTGCGAATCGGGCCAGCGACGCATTCGACCTGAAGCGATCGCACCTGGCGTATCTCGTCGCCGGGGGGCGCGGATCTCGATGCGATAGGTTATGCTTGCATTGGTTGCGTGCCCAAAGACAAAGCGTCTCGCAAGCGACGCATTTCGACTTTGCGCTCCACCGGTCGGCTAACTTCCAACTTTTCGTCAGGCTTCTCCTACCGTGCATCCAGTCCTTCTCCATTTCGGACCGATTCTCATTCCGTCGTATGGCGCCGTGGCCGCGCTGGGAACGGTTGCGGCTCTGTTTCTATCGCAACGAACGGCGCGCCTAGCGGGAGTGAATCCCGCGCGGGTGTGGAACCTCAGCATCTTGGCCGTCCTTGCCGCGATGGCGGCCGCGCGCCTGCCGCTGGTGGCGCTCAACTGGGCCAATCTGCGTCTTCATCCCTCATGGATGTTGACGCTAGCCATGATTCACCATCCGCTGTTGGCGGCGGCGGCGTACGCGCAGAGACAGCGGATGCCGCTCTGGAGCGCTGCCGACGCGCTGGCCGCGCCGCTGGCTCTAGGACTGGCCTTCGAGCAGTGGGGAGCGCTCTTGGCCGGTTCGGAGTATGGAAAGGAGGCGGAAAACGGGTTGGCCGCGCGCTGGGCGGTCACCTATACCGATCCGCTGGCCGCGCGCTGGAGCGGTACGCCGCTGGGCATTCCGCTGCATCCGGCGCAGGCTTACGCGGCGCTGGCGTTTTCGCTTCTCGCCGTTCTGCTTCACTTCTGGCTTCCGAAGCGGCACCAACCGGGCGACGTGGCCGGAGCCGCTCTGATGGGAATCGGCGTGGCCGTGTACCTCACGGAATTCTGGCGCGACTCGGAGGGCCGGGGCGCGCTGCTGGACGGCGCGTTGGATGGACCGCAGGCAGCGGCAATTGCGCTGGTGGCAGCCGGCGCGCTGGCGCTGCTCGAACGCAAGAAAACGCTCGGGATCGATGAGGCGGCGCATGAGTGAACCGCGCGCTATCGAAGTGCCGCTGGAGGCAGCCGGGCAGCGGCTCGATCAATTTCTCGCCGCGCAACTGGACGGGGTGAGCCGTTCGCGGGTGCAACTGCTGCTCGATCAGGGCGATGTGCTGGTCGATGGCGAGCGGGAGAAGGCTTCGCAAAAGCTGCGCGGCGGCGAGCGAATCGTGATCGTCGGCGAACCGCGTCCCGCCCCGCTCAAGGCCACGGCCGAAGATATTCCGCTGGACGTGGTTTACGAGGACGCCGATCTCGCCGTGGTGAACAAACCTGCCGGGATGATGGTCCACGCCGGATCGGGGCAGAATGAGGATGCGCGCAGCCGCGGCACACTGGTCAACGCGCTGCTCCATCGCTTCAAGGCGCTCTCCTCGACCGGCGGCGATCTGCGCCCCGGCATCGTGCATCGGCTGGACAAGGATACCAGTGGCTTGATCGTGGTGGCCAAGAACGACCGCGCCCACGCCGCGCTGGGGGAGATGTTTTCCAGCCGCCAGATCAAGAAGACCTACATAGTGCTGGTGCAGGGCGCGGTGGAGAAGGAAAAGGGCACCGTCAACGCCAGCGTGGGCCGCGATCCGTTGCGCCGCACCCGCATGACCGCGCGGCCCGGCGGCGATGCCCGCACCGCCGTCTCGCACTACCAGGTAACCCAGCGGATCGCCTCGCGCTTCGGCAAGTTCACGCTGCTCCGGGTTCGCATCGAGACCGGCCGCACCCACCAGATTCGCGTACACATGGCATCCATCGGCCATCCGGTGGTGGGCGATACGCTCTATGGCGCATCGGGACAGTTGACCGATCAGGTTGCCTCGCAGGTCGCACAATCCAAAGCGGCGCGGCGCAAAACTCCGCCCCAGCGCTTTACTCTGGGCAGGAACTTTCTTCATGCCGCGCGGCTGGAGTTTGCACATCCGTCATCAGGCAAGCTGATCGAACTCGAAGCGCCGCTGCCGCCGGAGTTGGCCGCGTATCTGGCTCTGGTGGAAGACGGCCAGCCCGCGCCCCTCAAAGCTCCGGCGGCAAGTCGCAGCGCAACTCGAAAACGATTGATGAAATAGCTCGTTCTTCCGCGCAATTCGCGGGTAGCGCGCCTTGGAAGCGGCTTCGCTACCCACACATTCCGCGGAAGAGCCAACTGTTTGCATACTCCTCGAAAGCGGCAAGACGAGCGCCGCTCCCATCGGAGTTGCCGCAACCCCATCAGACGTTCAGGATGGCGTCGATGCGTGCCAGTTCCTCGGCGGTGAACGCCAGATTGGCGAGCGCGGCCACGTTCTGCTCGATCTGCTCGACGCGGCTGGCGCCGATCAGAGCCGACGTGATGCGGCCGTCGCGCAGCGCCCAGGCCAGCGCCGTCTGCGCCAGCGATTGCCCGCGCTGGGCGGCCACTTCTCCCAGGGCGCGAATCTGGGCAAGGCGATGCTCGTCGATGTCTTTCTTCTTGAGGAAGCCATGCGGCTTGGAGGCGCGCGAGTCGTGGGGAATTCCGTGCAAGTAACGATCCGTCAGGAGGCCCTGCGCCAGCGGGCAGAAGGCGATGCCGCCGATGCCCTCTTCTCCCAGCACGTCCAGCAGGCCGTTTTCGACGGTGCGGACGAACATCGAGTACTTGGGCTGATGGATGAGGCAGGGCGTACCGAGTTCGCGCAGAATCTTGGCGGCGGCCGCGGTCTGGCCGGCGCTGTAGTTGGAGATGCCGGCGTAGAGCGCCTTGCCCGAGCGCACCGCCCGATCGAGCGCGCTCATCGTCTCTTCTACGGGAGTCTCCGGATCGGGGCGATGGGAGTAGAAGATATCGACGTAATCTAGACCCATGCGCTTGAGGCTTTGGTCGAGGCTGGCGAGAAGATACTTGCGCGATCCCCAGTCGCCGTAAGGGCCATCCCACATCGTATAACCGGCCTTGGTGCTGACGATCAGCTCGTCGCGGTGCGGGCTGAGGTCCATGCGCAGTATTTTGCCAAAGGCGATCTCCGCGCTTCCCGGAGGCGGGCCGTAGTTGTTGGCAAGGTCGAAATGTGTGATGCCCAGATCGAAGGCCCGCCGCGCCATGGCGCGGCCGTTCTCGAAGACGTCGACGCCGCCAAAGTTATGCCATAGGCCGAGAGAGATGGCGGGCAGTTTCACGCCGCTCCGGCCGCAGCGGCGATAAAGCATGGAGTTATAACGAGTTTCGTCGGCGAGATACAATGCGGTTCTCCTTGAAATTCCGCGCGACCTGACGGGCGGGAAATGGGCGCTGATAGAGATTCTACGCCGCCGGACTCAAGAGCGAAGCCGCCAGGTCTTTGTCAAGGGCGGCCAGCGAAAGGCGTTCGCGCATGACAAGAGCCAAATAGGAGGCGCCGTAAACGGAGAGCTTGCATCTTCGAGAAACATCGATGGCTTGTGCGCCCTCGTCGAATGAATCCATCTCGACGGAAAGCCGATCGAGACTCAGGAGAAACTGATTGGAATCGTCCGGCGCGATTCGATTCCGCCGCTCATGCAATGCCAGTATGTTTCTAACTTAGGGCCTGTCAACGCTGCCTCGGGCGGTGGCGTTGTGTGCGCCCCCCAGAGGAGGCGGAGTCCGCGGGGTTCGGTGGGGCCAGCTTGGGGCGCGCATGGCGTTGTTGCGAAAGGCCCGCGGCTGAAGCCGAAATTTCATCAGGCTGCATTCAGGGGCCTGAAGGCCCCTGCTCCCTCCGGCAAGGCGAAGAGGAAGCATGGAGACAACCGACGATTGGGGTTCGAGTTATCCCAGTTCCGAAAATCCAGACATGGGCAACGGCAACCGCGCCGTAGGCGCAGTGGTTGCCAGCCCCGCGCTTCAGCGTGGGGTTGACGCGCCCACCCAGCCAACCGGAGTCCCGTAGGGACGGCGCAACTCCCAATCACCCAAACACATACCGTTCATCGTAAACGATTCCGCAATTGCGCAAAAGAGCAACAAATTCCCGTTCAAAATCGCGTTTGCGGTGATGTTCTTCCTGGTTCTGAATGTACTCCTTCACTACCTCAATCTGCGAGGGACTGACGCTGAAGGCTCCGTATCCCTCCTGCCAGGAGAATCCATCTCCCATCCACCGGGAAGAACTTCCTTTAAGCTTCTGCACCGCGTGAGCAAGGGAAGAAGTTGCAGGCAAGTCGAATAACAGATGAACATGATTGGCCGTTCCGCCCGCGGCGATGAGCGAAAAGCCCTCACCGCGCGCAATGCCGCCCAGGTAGGCATAGAGTTC
>CAZMHC010000143.1:0-7151 GCA_964565955.1 uncultured Occallatibacter sp. | reverse complement strand
CGAGCAACGGAAGCTTGAACTTCAGGCCGGGTTCGGAGAACACGCCAATCGGCAGACCCTGACGCACCAACAGCGCTTCCCGCATCTCATCGACGACATAGAAGCCGTCCGAGGCCAGCCAAAGCGCGAAGACCCCGACGAGCGCCGCGATGATTCGAAGTTTCATCGTCATTTCTGCGGGCCCTGAACGGACTGCGGCCCCTGAACGGACTCGCCCGGCTTCGTCTCCAACAGCGGCAAGATCGGGGTAATTCCCGGCGACTCTTTCGATCCTGTGTCGATGATGATCCGAGGCGACTTCTTTAGGACCTCGTCCACGGCGTCAAGATAAAGGCGCCAGGCGGTCATGGCCGGGGCTTTCTTGTAAGTGTCATAGAGCGCGAGAAAACTGCTGACCTCGCTTTGCGCCAGATCGGTCGTCTGCGTCTTCACGCCCTCCGCTTCCTGGATAATCCGACCGGCTTCGCCGCGCGCGCGCGGCAAGATATCGTTGCTGTAGGCTTCCGCTTCGTTGCGGGCGCGTTCTTGGTCGGCCCGCGCCCGCTGCACGTCATTAAAGGCGTCGATGACCGCTAGCGGCGGATCCACGCGTAGCAGTTGAGCCTGAGTGATCAGAACGCCGGTCTCATAAGAATCCAACCGCTTCTGGAGCTCGTCCGTGATCTGATCGGCGATTTGCTGACGGCGGTCCGACAAGGCGGATTGAATAGGATTTCTCGCGATGACGTCGCGGACTACGCCCTCGGCCGCCAGCCGCAGCATCTTTTCCGGATCGTAGACCTTGAACAAATATTGGCCGGCGTTCTTGATCTTCCATGAGATCACGCAGTCGGCCTCCACTAGGTTTTCGTCGCCCGTCAACATTTGATTACGCCCGCCAGACACCTCAGGCGCAGCCCGGGTCAAGCTGAGTTGATTGATCTGCGTGACTTTCGGAAACAACGCTGTCTCAATCGGAAAAGGCAGATGAAGGTGCAGTCCCGGCCCGGTGGTGTCGACCCATTTGCCGAGTCGCAAGATTACCCCTTGCTCGTCTGGCTGCACGCGATAAATCCCGGTCGCCGCCCACCCAATGACGACCATGGCGGCGAGGAAGGCGAGACCGCCGCGCGTCGGGGGGAGCAACCGCCCACGCGTGCTTCCAAATTGCGACCAAAGCTGCGCAAGGCCGCTAGGAAGCGGCCGCGCTTGCCCTTCCGCCTCTGTTTCGTGTTGATGCATTCCGTCTGACATTTTGCCCGTGAGCTCTCGAGCCCTACGCCCTTTCAACTTCGCCGTCTGGGAAGGGCCAAACTTCCCACCTTGCCGCCATTCTCGCGCCTATCACTCGTTGCTGTCCGTCTGTGACGCCGCCGGCGTGCGGGCGATATTGGGAAGCGCTCATCGAACGCGTCATCCCAACACCAAGTCAACCGACGACCGCGCGCAACGAGGGGATTTGCCGCACCAGCGGCAAGCGTTCGGCCCAGGCGTCCAGGCCGAACACATGGCCAGCGTTCTTGATCATGAGGTAGACGAGCAGGCCGGCATAGGTGACGTGGAAATCGACGAGGAACTTATTTGGACTTTCGAGATAAGGGAAGTTCATGTGCGCCGTCCAAAACAGCAGCATCATCAGAATCGCGAACGGCGCGCTCGCCCGCACCAGCAGCCCGGAGATCAGCGACAGTCCGATCAGCAGCTGCCCATACTCGACCAAAAAAGTCAGCGGCGTAGAGATCGCCGGCGCAACCAGCGGCCCGTATAGGAAATGAAACGTCTTCGTTTGGTTCAAGAATTCGGGGACGAACTTGCTGTCGCCGAAATGATGGATGCCTCCCCAGAGAAACGTCCATCCGATGATGAGGCGGAAGAGCACGATAAGAAACCTCTCCGTCTCCGAATCCGCCTTGCCTTGCGCCACTGCCTTCCTCCCGCTAGTCTCTCCCGTTAGTCGGGTTCGAACAAACCCTTGCGTCTCGTCTCGCTCGCGGAACGTCGCATCGAAAGCGGCCATGACGTCCGCGACCCGCAGGCGACCCGTACGCTACACCTTCTCGATTTTCGTGCGCACCGCAAGCAGCAGTTCGCCGCCGGCTGAGTTCGGGATCATCTCGTCGTGATCGAGCGGCCGCCGGCCGACCATCGGCTTCGGATCCAATACGAAGCCAGCGATCGCTCGCTCCGGCCTGTCCTCCGCATAGGCGAGCCCCAGCAGCACGACCGAATGGTCGTTGCCGATCAGGATCAGCGGATCGCCGTTGGCGATTGCCCCGAAAAGAGGCTTCGCATCCAACGCGTCGCCAGCGGCGCTGTCGTCGAACAGCGGCTCGAAGGAGGCGCGGAAGCCAACGCCCTCTTCGTCTTTCCATGTCCGCGTCAAGGGCAACGTAACGGCGAGGCCTGCGTCAACTGGGATTTTGTCGAGACCCCCGTATCCCTCCGCCATGATCCTCGCCTGTGGGACGATGTGTTCGTAGATCGCGAACACCACCGCCACGCAGGCGACCCAGATCGCCCGGGGATCGCGACTGCCCTGATCGGTTTCCTGGGACGCTTTCATGGAATCAATATAGGCCCGGCACACGTTTGCCCCCTTCATCGCCTTTGCCGGAGCGCAGATCGGCGCCGCTCGAGCGGGCCAAGCCAGCAGCAGCGGAGCGGCGGCGCCAATGAGAAAGTCACGTCTCGAGTTCATGACTGGGATCCTCCCTTATTGGTCACGTGGATCGGCACGCGCTTCCCGCTCGCGCAGGCCTCATATTATGATACTACGACTCATTCTAACGGAAATGGCAGCGCAGTAAACCCCTGCCGGCCGCTCCGTTCAGGAGCACAAGGCGCGCCGCCCGCGAAATTGACGACGCCGCCGTTCAATACGCCACGCCGGCCCTCGACATATTCGTGGGGCCAATTCGACTGGCTGCTCAACATGCGCTTGCAAACGCTTCTCCCACCCCCGTCGCTCCCTCGCAAGAGGATTGCCGGCGCCGAATTGTGCTTGGGAACGGCTTTGATATCGTTGTGGCATTGCGCAGCAGAGACAAGTCGTCCCCGGCGGTCTTGAACTTACGCCCCAGTCCTATCGCGACGCCCGCCGACGGCGAAACCGACATGCTACGCGACCGGGATCGACAGCCTCGTCTATCTGCGCCAAGAGCTGGCGCGCCTTGCGGGTGGATTGATCGGAGGCGGTTCGAAGACGCCTTCGACGATCTCTACGCCGGACCAAGGGCGTCCCACATTGCCGGCGCGGCT
This sequence comes from uncultured Occallatibacter sp., assembly GCA_964565955.1. Lineage (GTDB taxonomy): Bacteria > Acidobacteriota > Terriglobia > Terriglobales > Acidobacteriaceae > Telmatobacter. The sequence goes on along the minus strand of CAZMHC010000143.1, from coordinate 3,914 downwards.
GATGGTCGCAGTGCATCTAATCGAGCATGCGCGGGGACCGTCGGAATGGACATTTTCGTCAGGCCGGCATAGAAACGCATTTGTCAGGTCATCCGACAGGTTGCGCTTCGCGCCCTGCGTGACGTCAACGAAGCGGCAACGCCGCGTTGACGGGTGCACGGAGCGGGGGCTTCGACAAAGGGAGGAAAGTCATCATGAAACGTGGTGGAACTTGTCTCGCCATCGCGGGTGTAAGCACTGTCGCGTTAGCGATTGTGCTGGGCGCCGCGACTGCACAGGCGGCGTCCCCGCCGCCTGCCACCGGCCCGGCGTATGACGTGCAAACGTCGAATTTCTGGCTGCATCCGCCGGATGATTGGTGGCGCGCCGGCGAGAATGAAGCGCAGAAGGGCCTTGTCCCGATTCCCGGGCAACCGATACCGACGTCGCTCGCCGACGACGAGAAGATCGCCACTCAGATCAAAGTGCCGCCGGGCTTCAAGGTGAGCGTGTGGGCGAGCGGCGTGCCGCAAGCGCGCGAGATGGCCTGGGGCGACAAGGGCACGTTGTTCACCGGCAGCGACGTCAGCGGCATCATCAGCGCGATCACCACCGACGCGAACGGCAAGCGCACGGTGAAGACCGTCCTGAAGGGATTCATGCACGACACCGGCGTGGCGTTCATGGACCACACGCTGTACGTTGCAGACCCCTGGAAGATTTATGCCTGGGAGAACCCCGAAGACCGCCTCGACAGCCTCGGCGACCTCAAGGACGCCAAGGTCGTCTACGCCGACTTCACACACTATGGGCCGCACAACTGGAAGGTCCTCATCCCCGACCCGGCGGACCATGCCTTGTTTGTCAACGTGGGGACGCCGTGCAGCCTGTGCATCCCGCCGCCCGACGCCGGGCAGATGCGCAAGATCTATCCGGCTACCGGCATCGCCGAACTCGCGGCGACCGGTATCCGCCAGGTTGTCGGCGGCGCGGTCGATCCGCGGACCGGCAAGCTGTGGTTCAGCGAAAACGGGTCCGACTGGCTTGGCGACGATTTCCCCAGCGACAAGCTGGAGTTCGTCGACAAGTGGGGCTCGAATTTTGGCTTCCCGTATTGCCTCGAAGGCGACAAGCCTGAAGCGATCTACGGCAAGCTGCACCCGTGCAGCGACTTCGTGCCGCCGATCGTGAACCTTGGCGCGCACAAGGCGCCGCTCGGGATGATGTTCTATCAGGGGCATCAGTTCCCGTCCGAGTATGCGTGGAACATCTTTCTTGCTGAAACCGGCTCATGGAACCGGCACACCAAGACCGGTTATGACGTCGTGCGCGTGATGGTCGACGCGGACGGCAAGAACCCCAAGGAAGTGCCGTTCGCTACGGGCTTCAACCAGGGCGACACGGTTCTGGGGCGTCCGGTCGACGTTATCCAGGCGCCGGACGGTTCGATCCTGGTCTCCGATGATCAGTCCAGCACCATCTGGCAGATCTCGTATGTCGGCGAGGCCAACACTGCGGCCAAGTAACCGACAGGTCTGACGGGCATGTCGCTTGCCCCGCCCCGGCGCTACGCCCGGGCGGGGCCCTTTTCCATCAAAGTGTTTGAGAGAATGAAGATGCGTGGTTTCGTCGCGGGAGTTGCTGTGCTCGTCGCAGTGGCGACGGTCGCCCCGACGGCGGCCAATGCGAGCGAAGACGCGGCCGCAGCCGCATTTGAAACTATGAGCTTCCAGGACAAACTGACCGTTTGCGCCGCTTGTCACGGCGCCAAAGGCATTTCGGAGATGCCCGGTACGCCCAGCCTGGCGGGCCAGCCGGTCAATTTCACGGAGTACCAACTGATATTCTTCCGTTACGATCAGCGCAGGAACGAGGCGATGACGCCTTATGGGCGCCCCTTGACCGACGAGGATATCCAAAAGTTCGGCGCATATTTCGCCGCCCTGCCCCCGCCGCCGGCGGCGCCGGACAACGACCCCACCGCCACCAAGGCCGGCAAGGACCTAGAAAACGGCCATTGCGAGGTATGCCATCTTCGCACCGGCAAAGGCGACACGCCAAGACTCGACGGACAGCGTGAGGATTACTTCGTCAAGGCGATGCAAGACTACAAGGGCGGCGTCCGCAGCGGTCGTGGCCTTGGGGTCATGCCTGAGATCGCCGACGGCATGTCCGATGCTGAAATGCGTGAATTGGCGCACTACTTCGCAGTGCAGACAGGCCACTGACCATGAATGACGCTGCCGCAGCCACTGGGGATCTCGGCGCTCAAGAAAGCTCACGAGGCCGCGGGCGTCGTGCGCCGCGAACAGCGAACGGCGCGCGCGCGCCGGGGCTCGGCGACGGCAGGCCGGCGAAGACGTTCGCCAGTTTTCCCATTGGGGACCGGGGGGCTCGATCTATGACGCCGCCGGTTACGATTGGATCGGTTATCCAGCAAGGGGCTGATTTATCGGATATTTCCTGGACGGCAGAGGATTGCGTAGCCTTCGGGGCTATTGCGATCACTCTGCGTTGCGGGAGGGGGAGAAACCCCCGAAGCGGGAGGAGGAGAACATGCTGCTAACGCGTCGTCAGTCGACCATGTTAGGGGGTTACGCGCTCATCGGCGCAGCCCTGTTGTCTGGCGCTCCAGCGGTTGCCGACGCCGCCGACGAGGCGGCGGTCGAGAAGGCCGCCCAGGACTTGCGGAAAGCGATGCTCGATGCGGATGGGGCGGCGCTCGATGCGCTGGTCGCGCCCGAGATGGTCTATGCCCATTCCGACGGCCATGTCGAGGGCAAGGCGCAGTACATTGACACCATCGTCACCAAGAAGACGATCTACTCGTCGATCACTCTGTCCAACGTCAATGCGGTGATCGCCGGCGACACCGCGGTGATGCGTTTCGTCTTCGACTGCGCCTACACCGACGCAGGCAAGCCGCCGGCCACCGCACATCTCGGCGTGATGGAAACCTGGCAGAAGCAGGGCGGAAGCTGGAAGCTGCTGGGGCGCCAAGCCTACCACATCTGAACGGGCAGTCTTTGGGCAGGCGACCCGGGGGGCGAGCTTCGAACGATCATCGGACGCCGACCGGGGATGTCCGCGAAAGGTCGCGCCGTCCGGCGTCATGGCCGTGACGGCAAAGCTAAGGAGACAAGCTGTGTTACAGCCATATATGCAGATCGCCGACCCGGTGGCGCATTCGCTCGCCCTGTCGTCATTCTTCGCCTTGTTGCCGCTGTTGGTGATGTTCGTGCTTCTGGGCGGGCTGAAATGGTCGCCCCTGGCCTCCGGCGTGTGGGCGCTGATCGTCGCCATGGCGGTGGCGGTGCTGGCCTACGGAATGCCGGTGAGCGCCACGGTCCACAGCGCCCTCTTTGGCGCCGCGTTCAGCATATTGAACGTCATCTTCATCGTCATCGACGCGATCTGGATCCACAACATGCTGGTGAAGTCCGGCTATTTCGACGTGGTGCGCCGAACGTTCGCCGTCGTTTCCAGCGATTTGCGCCTGCAGGCGATTCTCATTGCCTTCTGTTTTGGCGGGCTGCTGGAAGCGCTGGCGGGGGCCGGCACGCCGATCGCGATCGTGGCGGTGATGCTGGTGGCTCTGGGAATGAATCCCTTGAAGGCGGTGGTGTGCGCGCTGGTGGCCGACACGGCCCCGGTCGCTTTCGGCGCCCTTGCGGTGCCGGTTGTCACGCTCGCCCAAGTCACCAACCAGCCGTTTAACCTGCTCGGCGCGGTCATCGGCCGCCAGACCCCGGTGCTAGCGGTTGTTGTGCCGTTTGTTCTGGTGTGGATCGTCGACGGCCGTCGCGGCCTCAAGCACGTATGGCCCGCAGCGCTGACCGCCGGCCTGGCGTTCGGCGTTGCGCAGTTCGTTTGCTCCAACTACATCTCGGTTCCGCTCTCCGACATTCTTGCGTCTTTGGTCGGCGCCGCCGCGA
>CAZMHC010000142.1:0-7166 GCA_964565955.1 uncultured Occallatibacter sp. | reverse complement strand
GCACCTTGTAGTTGTGCCCGTGCGGGTTCTCGCACTTGCCCCGGTAGTTGCGAAGATAATGACCGGAGGAGAAACCGGCTTCCACTGTGACTTCATACATTGGTGTCCGTTCGGTCCTGGGGAATGCGTCCCACCATCCATTTTAGCGGCTGGAAGAGGGCTGCGCCGGGCCTTCAGCCGCGCAGTTCCGATTCTACGCGGGCGGGGCAAACCAAGCGCCTGCCATTCAAGATCGTACGCGGCAGATTCCGGTCTTGAACCGCGGTCGATGGGAAGCGCCTCGACCCGCTCCTGCCGCTCCCATGCACGATAAACTGCCCGGCTAGATCGCGGGAAAGGGGCGGCCTTTCATCGCCGCGCCGAAGGACGATCAACTTATCGCTTTGACCGAGCAAACGCCGCGCCTTTTCAAGACTGACGACTGAAACCTGGCATCGGTTTACAGATTTCCGATGATGCGCGTGGCAAACTCGCTGGTGCCCACCTTTGTAGCTCCGGCCGTTTGGCGCTCGAAGTCGTAAGTCACAAACTTCTGCTGGATGGTCTTTTCCATCGCCGCTTCGATGAGCTTGGCGGCTTCCTTCCAACCGATGAAATCGAGCAACATAACTCCCGATAGAATCACCGAGCCGGGATTGATTACATCCTTGTCGGCATACTTCGGCGCGGTGCCGTGGGTGGCCTCGAAGACGGCGTAACCGTCGCCTATGTTGGCTCCGGGAGCGATGCCTAGGCCGCCCACCTGCGCGGCGGCGGCATCGGAGATGTAATCGCCATTCAAATTAGTGGTAGCCAATACGCTATAGTCTTCGGGACGCAGGATGATCTGCTGGAAGATGGAGTCGGCGATGCGGTCGTTGATGAGCACCTTGCTCTTCCATGCGCCGTTGCCGTGGCTTTGGCCGATGGAATCGAACACGCCTTTGACCTCGGCGTAAAGCGCATCCCGATAACTCTGCGAAGCAAGCTCCAAGCCCGGTTCGATGAGCGCGGCGTTCTCTTCGATGGTGAGATTGGAATTGGCGTCGCGATTGCCGAGAATCCAGCTTTCACGCTCGGTGACGGTTTCGGTGCGAAACTCGTGGACGGCGACTTCGTAGCCCCATTCGCGGAAGGCGCCTTCGGTGAACTTCTGGATATTGCCCTTGTGAACCAGCGTTACGGTTTTGCGGCCGGATTCCAGCGCGTGGCGGATGGCATAGCGCACCAGTCGCTTGGTTGCGAAGATGGAGATGGGCTTGATGCCCACGCCGGAGTCGGTGCGCACTCGTTTCTTGGTCTTGGAGAGGATATCGTCGTTGAGGAACGAGATCAGCCGCGCGGCGTCCTCGCTGCCCTCTTTGAACTCGATGCCTGCATAAACGTCTTCCGTGTTCTCGCGGAAGATGACAATATCGAGCTTTTCGGGGCGCTTCACGGGGCTGGGAACGCCCTGATAATACTTGACCGGGCGAACGCAGGCGTAGAGGTCGAGTATCTGGCGCAGGGCCACGTTCAGCGAGCGGATGCCGCCGCCGATGGGCGTGGTCAGCGGTCCCTTGATGGAGACGCGCAGATCGCGAGCGGCGGCCACGGAGTCGTCGGGGAGCCAGACGCCGAACTGGCGAAATGCTTTTTCGCCCGCGAATATCTCAAACCAGCGAATCGCGCGCCTGCCGCCATAGGCTTTTTCTACCGCCGCATCGAAGACCCGCCGCGAGGCCTTCCAGATGTCGCGCCCGCTGCCGTCGCCCTCGATGAATGGAAGGATGGGACGGTCGGGAACCGCGAAGCTGCCGTCCTTGTAGTCGATGGGTTGTCCGTCCGTGGGAAGCGGCAGGCCGTTGTAGGAGATTTGCATGATAGGTGTGTCCCTTCTCAAATACAGTCAATCCAAAGGCTACCACCCGCAAACAATGGTGGCAATCGAAACTCCCGGAACGTCAATTGGCAGGCTCGCTCCGCGCGAGCCTCTAGGTTCAGCCCATCGGCAGTGCGGCATAACATTGCGGTCCGACTTGGACCGAATAACTCGCTCGGCGAGTTGGGTTACAATTCGGTGGACTGGCTTTCCACCAGCGCTTTGGCCTTGGCGATGAAATCGGCCAGAGACAGGGAACCTTGATCGCCTTTGGCGCGAGTGCGGACGCTGACGGCTTCCGCCGCTTCTTCCTTGTCGCCGAAGACAAGAATATATGGCGTTTTCCGGTTGGCGAAGTCACGAATTTTGCCGTTCATCTTCTCGTTGCGGTCGTCGATCTCCACGCGCAAGCCTGCTTGCTTCAACTCTTTCTCGACTTTCTTCGCGTAAGTATGGTGGCGCTCGCTGATAGGCACCAGTCCAACCTGCACGGGAGCCAGCCACAGCGGGAAGGCTCCGGCGTAGTGCTCGATGAGCACGCCGAAGAAGCGCTCGACGGAGCCGAAAAGGGCGCGATGGACCATTACCGGCTGATGGCGTTCGCCGTCTTCCCCGACGTATTCAAGTTCGAAGCGGGCGGGCAGATTGAAGTCGAACTGCACAGTGGACAACTGCCAAAGGCGGCCCAAAACATCGACTAACTTCACGTCTATCTTGGGTCCATAGAAGGCGGCTTCTCCGGGGATGGTTTTGTAAGCGATTCCTTTCCGGTCCAACGCTCTTTGAAGGCTGCCCACCGCAAGTGCCCAGTTATCGTCGGAGCCGGCGTAGTGGGCGCGGTCGTTCGGGTCCCAGGTGGATAACTCGACCTTGAACTCCGCAAAGCCGAAGGTCTTCAGCACCGCTTCGGCAAAGTCGATGCAGGCGACCACTTCGTCCTCGATCTGGGCGGGGGTGCAGAAGATATGCGCGTCGTCCTGGGTAAAGCCGCGCACACGCAAGAGGCCGTGCATGGTGCCGGAGCGTTCGTAGCGGTAGACGTTGCCCAACTCGGCATAGCGCACCGGCAAGTCGCGGTAACTCTTGGGCGAGTTCTTGTAAATCAGGATATGGAAGGGACAGTTCATCGGCTTCATGCGATAGCTTGCGTCGTCCAATTCCATGGGCGTGAACATATTGGCGGAGTAGAAGCCCTCGTGGCCGGAGGTCTGCCACAGGTTCACGCGGGCCACGTGCGGCGTGTATACCAATTGGTAACCTCGGCGCAGGCATTCGTCGCGCATCCAGTCTTCCATCGCCTTGCGGACCGCCGCGCCTTTGGGGTGAAAGAAGACCAGCCCAGGACCGGCCAGCTCCTGAATGCTGAAGAGGTCGAGTTGCTTGCCGAGCAGGCGATGGTCGCGCTTGGCCGCTTCTTCCAGGCGCGCGAAGTGCTCGTCGAGGGCTTTTTGCGTAAAGAAAGCCGTTCCGTGGATGCGCTGCAACTGCGGATTCTTCTCGTCGCCCAGCCAGTAGGCGCCGGCCAGGCTGGTGATCTTGATAGCCTTCACGCGGCCCGTCGAAGGAAGGTGCGGCCCGCGGCAAAAGTCCACAAACCGGCCGTTGCGATAGAAGCTGACCTGATCGCCGGGATGGGTAAACTTGGCCAAGAAGTGGGTCTTCATGAAATCGCCGCCGCGTTCGAAGGCTTCCAGGCTCTTGTCTCTCGGAGCGAATTCGCGGATGAAGGGCTCATCCCGCGCGACGATCTCGGCGATCTTGGTCTCAATCCGCGCCAGGTCCTCGGGCGTGAAGGGTTTATCGCGATAAAAGTCGTAGAAGAAGCCGGAGTCCGTAGCCGGACCGTGGCCCAGCTTGGTCTCCGGGAAAAGCTCAAGCACCGCCGTCGCCAGCACGTGCGCGGCGGAGTGGCGCAGCACCTTGAGCGCCTCGTGGTCCGTCTCCTTGATCAACTCCAGTTGGGTATCCGCAGCGATCGGAGCGGTCAGGTCCACCAGGCGCGGAGCGGAGGCATCTTCGGTGGCGTACATCGCATCTTCCGCCGAGTCGCCGTCGGAGGCTTTCGTGGTTGCGCCATCAACCGGGGTCAGCCGCGCGACCACGCAGACGGCGGCCAAGCGCGGCGAGATGGAGTGGGCAATTTCAAGCGGAGTGGTGCCGGCGGGCACTTCGCGGATGGCCCCATCGGGCAGGTGTACGGCAACGGTTTGCAAGCTCATGGTGGGTTCAGGTCTCTTCTCTCCGCGGGCAGATCGATCGCCGCGCAACACTCCAGAATAGTTGCCGCGGGCGCTTTGCGTCGAGCAGTCGTTGGGCCGTCAGTTTCCCAATTTGATTATTAGGATTGCTTTTAGGCATTCAAATTCAGATTTGCAATGCCAGTTTTGCAACCGAAATCGGATTGCTTGTCTATGTCCGCTGCTGCGGCCATTGAGTCGGAGAAGTTCCGTCGAAAGGCCCACTCCGCGCCGGGCGCGGCGGCGGAAGGAAAGGCACGGGAAAAACGCTCCGTGCATCGCTTCGCCGCCAAACACTTCGCTCCCTGCCGCAAGAATCGCTCGGACTCCTGCGCCAAATCGACCGCGGTGAGAAACGCCGGTTAAAGATGCCCTCCAAATTCGCCGATATATGTATAGGGGCAAGCTCGGAAGGGAGGGCTTATGAAGAGAATTCTCGTGGCAAACGATTCCAGAGGGTTGCGGAGCGGGGTCATCGGGAGGCTTGCCGCGCTTGCCTTATGCGTGACGCTGGCCATGGCCCTCAGGGCGGCCGAAGAGCGCGCTGTCAAAACCCGCATTCCGCCTATCTATCCGGAGATCGCCAAGCGCATGAAGATCACCGGAGTGGTGGTGGTCGAGGCTATCGTGAATGCCGATGGAAAGGTGATCGACGTGAAAGCCGTCAGCGGCCCCCACGCGCTAGCGCAAGCCGCCATGGATGCCGTCCAAAAATGGAAGTTCGTGCCCGCCGCCGCCGTCTCCACGGTCGACGTGGAGATAAACTTCGCCCTTGCCGAATAGCCTGTCGTCTCGCGCACTGTTGCCGTTTTCGGAGCTATGCGCAGCGCCAACGGCGCGCGAACGCCATCCGCGCAGTTCCAGATGTCCCAGTTCAGCTTCCGCCGCCGTGTGCAAGCCCACCGCTTTACAGCCGGTCAACTTCCCGCGTGAGCCGCAGCAAGCGGGAAATGAGCGGGACTTTCCTTCCCGGTCTCACCTTTTGCGTTTTTGCTGCGTGGAGAGGGAGGAGAGTTTGTACAGATCCTCCGCTGCGCGCAGCTTGTCGATCGGGGAAATCTCGAATTTCAGCGGGATACGCAACATGGTCACGCGGCCCCCAATGCTCAGCGTGATGTCGCGGTTGTTGTCGACGATGCGCTGAATTGCCATGGTGATGACCCGCTCCGTGGCCGGGGTGGGGAGAATGGCCAGCAGTGAGGAGTCGTTCCAATAGTAGACCGTGTCCTCGCTGCGCAGGCTGCGGGTGAGAAACGCGGAGACGGCCATCATGCTGTCGTATACAGCCTCTTCGCCAAACCGTTCGTTGATCATGCCCAGGCAGCAGAGCTGAAAGTGAACGATGAAGCCGCGCTCTCCCTGATCCAGAATGGTTTTGAGCTGCGCCACAGCCGCATCGACGCTGTGCAATCCAGCCGCATTGTTGTTGTCCGGCGTAGGCGCCTCGGACTCTCTCGCGAGCGGAGCGTTCGAGCCTGCCGAAGAATTGGCCCGGTTGAGACGAAGAAAGTCGTCGAGCAGGATGGTAAAGGCGTGAATCTCCGCGCTGCTGAGCAGGGTTGTGGCACTTTGCGCCAGCGGTGCGGCATCGGCCGAGGTAGGGGCAACGCCGCTCCTGGCGAACAACTCCAGCAGCAATTTCGTGACCAGCCTCCGCCACGCGGCGAGCCGTTCACGAAGAGCGTTCTCGGTGCATTTGTGGTACTGGCCGAACTCCTCGAGAACCTGCCTGAGCAGCTCCAGATCGCCGCTACCGATAGGGGGACTGGAAAGCTGCGGGGCCAACCTGCTCACGTTGGCGTAAAAGGTCTTGTAGGCCGAGGAATCGACCTCCGGGACATTCTTCGCGGCTTGCTCCAACAACCGCGGCAGGCTCCATTCGGCGCCCGAACTCTCCCGCGCCTCGTTTGCCGAAGGGCACTCGTCGCACACGCCTGCCGTTTCAAGCCGGTTCATCAAGCACACCCCTGGCTCAATATCGGCAGAACCGCGAAAAACTTAATCGGAGGAAGCGGGCAAATCCGCAATGCGAACTTCCAGCCCGCGATATCAATGGGTGTGAAGGCCCCCCCACAATTGAACGAAACCGATCGGGCCGGCAACTCAGGCCCTGATCGAACGCCGACTACTTCAGCTTGAGTTCCGTCTCGAATTCCTTGCGCGTATCCCATGAACTGACGGTTTTGACGGCGCTCTTCTTGCCGTTCCTTTCCGCCCACAGCTCATGGTCTTCTGCCATATTCACCTGCGCGAATCGGAAGCGGCCCTTTTCGTCGGAGGTGTAGCTGCGAATCGACTTGGACTTCAAGTCCCTGAGAAAGACCGTGGCTCCCGCCACCGGAGTGGAGGCCGCATCCACCACGCTTCCACTCACGGCGCGCTGGCCCAGATTCTGCGCCTGAGCGACCGACGGCGCAAAGAACCCTCGCCCCAACGTCGTTTGCGGCGCCATACCCGCCGCCAGTGCGCCAAACGCCACCGCGGTCCGTAAACTCCAGCGGCTCAGCCTCAATCGTCCTCCTCTTCCTCATCGACCAAATCTTCGTCGTCCTCGTCCAGATCGTCGTCCACTCGCGTCAACTCCAGCGGCTCGACGCCGACCACTTCGTACTCGGTTCCGCACTCCGCGCAAGCGACCACGTCGCCTTCTTCGACTTCGTCCACTTCGAAGTCGAGATCGTTGTCGCATTCAGGGCAGCTCGGCATGGCAGCCTCCTCGCTTTCTTTCAGGAACAATGCGTGAAATTAGGTGACGACGCCTTGCGGCGCGACTCCGCTATTCTTGGGCAAATGCCGGACCCAGGTCAAGAGGCAAAAGCCGGACGGGAACCCAAACTCCCACTATGCAGCATACCCCAGAAAAATCCGGCAATGGACGCGCGGCTTGGGAGCCGAGCGCGCTCCCGCAACGGAACTGGCTCGGAATCCGCACAACCGCGTCGCGGTGGCCTGCGGCCCCCAAGCCAATCCATGACAGCTTTCCACTCCAAGGTTTACCCTGAGAATGACCATGCCCAGGTTCGGCTCCATTCCCTTCGCCTTCCCCGAGTTCCGCGGCGCCACCCGCCGCCTGGTGCTCTGGAACCTCG
>CAZMHC010000141.1:0-7239 GCA_964565955.1 uncultured Occallatibacter sp. | reverse complement strand
TGCCCGGAGTGCAACGGGACGGGCCAGGTGACGCAGATGGGCGGGCGGATGAAGTTCAACATTACCTGCCCGCGGTGCAACGGTCAGGGGCGCATCTCCAGCGTCTGCTCCGTCTGCCAGGGCGAGGGCGTGGTGAGCGCCACCGAGACGGTCGAGTTTCGCATCAAGCCGGGAACCCGCGACGGGCAGCGCATCCGCCTCCAGAGCAAGGGCAACGCGGGGCTGAACGGCGGCCCGGCCGGCGACCTGTTCGTGATCGTGCGCACCTCTCCGCATCCGGTCTTTACGCGGTTGGGCGACGACATTCAGTTGACCGTGCCGGTGACCGTGCCGGAGGCCTCGCTGGGGGCCAAAGTGGACGTGCCGACCATCGAAGGGCGGGCGCAGTTGAAGATTCCGCCGGGTACGCAGAGCGGGCAGAAGCTGCGCATGAGGGAGCGCGGAGTGGAGAACGCGCAGCGCCCGGGGCAGCGCGGAGACCAGATTGTGACCGTCGAGGTGGTGGTGCCCACGCTCGGCGACGAGCGCAGCAAGGAGATCATGCGCGAGCTGGCCAAGCTGAACAATCAAGATCCGCGCGTGGCGCTGTTCGACAAACTGTAGGGGGCGGATTGAGGAAGAGTACTGGAATTGGAGCGGTTTGATTGGAAAGATGGCAAGGTCGCGAGGAAAATCTTTGGACTGTCAGAGCGGGATCTTTATGAGACTTTTGAAACACCTGGCCGTTTCAACGAGCGTCGCTCTCTGCTTTGCAGCCTGTCTGTTATGCGCAACGGCGCTTAGAAGCAGCGCGGCAACAACTCCGCGCTATCGGACGGTCGTCATTGAGAATGCCGAGCCGCGGCGCGACATGGAGGGCAAGATCGTCGACGCGCACGATGGCTGTCTTCAGTTTTTCGATCGCCGCTACTATCTTTACGGCACCGCGTACGGCAAGAGCGCCGGATTCGGCATCAACAACCGGTTCCGCGCATACAGTTCCGCCGATCTTGTGCATTGGAGATTTGAGGGCGAGATACTTGAATCTCCGCCGGATGGAGTGTATTTTCGACCCTACGTGGTCTTCAACCCTGCGACGCGCAAATACGTGCTTTGGTACAACTGGTATCCGCGGTTGTGGGATGGCCAGGTTGGGGCCGCGGTGAGCGATACCCCGGTCGGCCCGTTCACCATTGTCAATCCCCAGGTGAAGCTTTCCCAGGCAGAGTATCGGCCGGGCGACGGCAGTTTATTCGTAGACGACGATGGGACTGGATATTTTATCTACACCGTGATCGGCCAGGGCCACGCCATCCGAATCGAACGCTTGGCTCCCGATTTTCTCGGTTCGACCGGAGAAGCGAGCGATATTCTCGCTCAGGGTTGCGAGGCGCCGGCATTGTTCCGGCGTGGGAGCCGCTATTACGCCCTCTTCGATTCGAACTGCTGCTTCTGCAGCGCGGGCAGCGGCGCGAGAGTCTTCACCGCGTCCAGTCCTCTCGGCCCTTACACCCAGCAACCGAACATCAATCGAGATGCAGATCGACAACCGATCGTGGCCGCGCAGCAGACTTTCGTGGCTCGTATTCCAACTTCGGAAGGAATCGCCTATATTTGGATGGCGGATCGCTGGGGATCGCGACCGGATGGCGTCAAAGGCCACGATTTTCAATACTGGAGCGCTCCCTTGCAATTCACTCCGGAGGGAAACATCCGGACGATCGAGAACGTTGCGAAATGGAAAATCTCCGTCGAAGCGGGTAAAGCCGCTTCAACGATCGACACGCTCTACCGTTGGCCCGCGAAGAAGGACCCGCATCCATTGAAGATCGACCCTTGCACCGGGACCGCGCTCCCAGCGGAAGAGTGAATCTCTCTCGATGGGAGTGCGCGTCATGCAGGTATTGGAGAGACGACCGGATTGTGACCGTGGAAGTAGTCGTGCCTACACTCCAGGACTAGCGCAGCAAGGAGATCATGCGCGAGCTGGCCAAGCTGAACAATCAAGATCCGCGCGTGGCGCTGTTCGACAAGCTGTAGGGGGCGGATTGAGGAAGAGTTTTGGAATCGGAGCGGTTTGAGTGGGATGACTGGAAGGCGGAAGCAAATCTTCGCAAGCATAAGATCAGCTTTGCGGAGGGGGCTACTGTCTTCGATGACAAGCTAGGCTTGATGATCGACGACTTGGAGCATTCCTGGGATGAGCAGCGTGAAATTTTAATTGGTTCTTCCTCGTTGGGTAAGGTATTGTTAGTGATATATGTGGAGCGTTTGCTGCTGAACGGACGGGAACGGTATCGCATCATCAGCGCCAGAAAAGCCACTCCGGCAGAGAGGAACGCCTATGAAGCGCAAAGAAAAGCCAATCATTGATTTGGACGAAGACGACGGGATGCTGCCGGAGTACGATTTCTCGAAGGCAGTGCGCGGCTATACCGCCTATCGCATTGGTGAGGATGCCGCGGATGAGTCGGCCGTGGAAGGGTTCTGGCGAATGCTGGGCTATGAGGTTGAGCGGATCACGGAACCCGCGTTGCGATTTTCCAAGGCGCCGGATTTCTTGCTCAAGCGGCAAGGGACAGCCGTGGCCGTCTGCGAGGTCAAGTCGATGGGTGAATTCGATTACTCGGTCAAGGTGAATCATCAGGACGGCACGGCAACGGTGACGCAGCACAACTGGCGGGAAACGAATGTGGAGCGGGTGCTTCACCGGGCCGATCGCGCTCGGGATCAACTTTTTTATTGGAACGGCGATCGTGGATTGGCGAATATCTTTGTCTTCGTCAATCGCGATCCGCACACGCGAAGAGAAAGCGTTCAGCCAGCGCTGATTGAATTCGCGGGCATCGACGGCACGTTTTGGTTTGAGCCCGAAAATGACGTTGTCGGCTCAAACCCGGTGGCGATCGCATCCCAGGAGGGGCAACAACGGATTGAAAGCAAGATGGGGTTGATTCTCGATGCTCGACTGAAATTGAATCCGGCGGCTTGAGGAATTATGGATAAGCAACAGATAGGGATCATCGGCAAGCACATTCTCATTGCGAATTTGCTAGCGGCTGGTCTTGAAGTTGCGGAACCAATACGCGATCGTGGAATTGATCTGATCGTTTTTCGCGACGGCAAAGAGGAAAGCGAAAAGAGCGTTAAATTTGCAGCCCGCCCGATACAGCTAAAAACATCGTCCGATAGAACATTCGAGTTATACCGCAAATACAATCGCTTTGACGAATTGAGGATTGTATACGTTTGGAATGCCAAGAGTATTTGGAATGAAGAAGGTCTTTCAAAACCAGCGATTTTCTGTCTCAAATACAAAGAAGCCGAAGATATTTTGACGGCTGGAGGGCACACAGAGAGAGAATCTTGGAAGACTGGAGATCACTGGTTCACAAATAGCCCATCTGGACCAATGGAGGAGCGTTTGAAAGATTATCAGATTAAGACGCCGAATGATTGGTGGAAGATGCTTGGCTTGGACGCAACAGAGTGACATTTTGGCTCAAGAAACCTCAGATAGCGAAGAACCCATGACCGCAAAACGCAAAACGAAAGGCGCGTACATGATCTCGGCGGTGGCCGAGATGTACGAGATTCATCCGCAGACGCTCAGGCTCTACGAGCGCGAGGGGCTGCTGCTGCCCTCGCGCACCGAGGGCAACACGCGGCTCTATACCGACGAGGACCTGGAGCGACTGGAGTTCATCCTGAATCTGGCGCGGGACTTGGGCGTGAACATCGCCGGCATCGCCATCATCCTGCAGATGCGCGGGCGCATGGAGGAGATGAACCGGCAGATGCAGAGCTTCGTCGAGTACGTTCGCACCGAGATGCTGACCCGCTTTCAGCAGAATGCGCCGGGCGCGGGGGCGGCCATCGTGCCGCTGCGCAAGCCGGTGGCGATAAAGCCGGCGATCAAGAATCCGTAGCTTCGCCAGAAGCGAGTCTCAGAGCCGGGAGCAGTCTTCTCCGAGTTCAACCAGCAGATCCAACAAGCGTTCCACGGTTCGAGAACTCATGTGTTGAAACTCCAGGCCGAGGACGTACTCGTCCGTTTTCACCTTGACCTTCGCGGAAATCCGCAGAGGATAGCCGTTTCCGATGAAGTCCACTTCGACTGGAGTCTCCGACTCGATGCGGAAAGGAGCGTCGCTGAAGACCCGGCAACCGCTGCGGCTGATCTCGAGCAGCAGACACTTGATGACGGTTCCTTTATTGACGATCAACAGGGTTGCGACCGCCTCGAGTTCGTGCCGGTGATGGACGCGCCGTTCGATTCCTCCTGGAGGCTTTTCACGCCGGACTCGGCGGAGCTCGTCTTTGGTTGGCCTTGGCTTTGCCGCGGACTCCGGACGCGGCGGCTCTTGCGGCGCTATCGCAGCCGTCTTGCAGGCTTCCAGCAATCCTCGATCGTTCAAGTGTTCACCGAGAGCGGCCATGCGCTTCCGGGTCACAGAGTCGAAATTCACAACGATGTCGTCGTTCACATCGTTGGCCGCGGTCGATCCGGAGAGCGTGTACTCGACATCGGCAACCCGAAAGCGCAGCGTGACGGAAACGTTGGCGCGCACTAGAAATGCCTCGTTGGGCAGCACATGGGCGCGCGACGGGGTAAGCTTTACCATCTGTCCGCACAAGGACGCTCCCAGGGTTCCCACTTCGATCAGCACCGGACGCGCGGCCAGCTTGGCCAGGCCGGCGGGGCTCCCCTTCTCGATCCAGATTGGAATCAGCGCTGCTTTCAACATGGCGTTTGCCCTTATTCCCTTCCCATCGACAGAAAGGGATGCGCGAGATCTCGGATTCCCAAGACGGAGTGAACCCCTATCTGTTGTATCGGCGGCTGGCGCCGTTTCGATCATCCTCCGGAAGCTTTCCAAAAACGGTTTCTTCCGGCGAACGCGGAATAGGCCCGCGCGATTGGGCCACCGATGGGCCTCGCGCAGGTATTCTTAGACCTGTATGTTTTACGTTCTTCTTGGATTGGCCGTCTTCGGCCTGGTTGCCTCCACGGGCTTTGCGGGCATAGTGCTTTGGGCGGTCCCCGGCTATCTGCGTGAGCGGCGGCTGGCGCTGGCGATCGAACGGTCGAGGCCGGGGTTCACCCCGCCGCTTACGCTGTTGAAGCCGCTGCATGGGGACGAACCCGGCCTGGAAGCTCATCTGGCTACGTTCTTCGAGCAGGATTACCCGCAATACGAGATTCTCTTCTGCGCGCGTTCGGCCGAGGATGCCGGATTGCGGACGGCGAGGCGGGTCGCCGAGCGCTATCCGCACATTCCAGTGAAATTTCTCTTCACCGACGGCCAGCCCGACTACATCAACGACAAAGCCATCTCCATGGAGGCCATGGAGGCTGTGGCGGCGCACCAGATTCTGGTCGTCAGCGACAGCGATGTCCGCGTGACGCCGGAGTATCTGCGCGCCGTCGCCCTGCCCTTCGCCGAGGAACGCGTCGGCGGAATGACCTGCCCCTACCGCGGCGTGGCGGTCGAGGGCGGACTCTGGGCGCGGCTAGAGGCGGTGGGCATGAGCGTCGAGATGACCGCTGGGGTGCTGGCGGCCCGCCGCTTCGAGGGGATGAAGTTCGCGCTGGGGCCTACCATGGCCTTTCGCCGGGAGACGATCCGGCGGATGGGCGGCTTTCGGGTGACGGCCGATTACTGCGCCGACGACTTTGTGCTGGGCAACGAGACCTACAAGATGGGCCAGAGGGTGGTTTTGAGCCATCATGCCATCGACCATATCGTCATCAATTCGACCTTTGCTGCCTCGCTCAAGCATCAGGCCCGCTGGATGAGGTCTACGCGCTTCTCGCGTCCCATCGGGCACTTGGGGACGGCGCTGACCTTCAGCCTGCCCTACGGCTTGGTAGCCTGGGCGGCCGCGGTCGCGCTGGGGCATCCCTGGGGCGGCCTGGCGCTCTTCGGCTGGAGCGTGGCCACGCGCCTGGCGCTCTCCATCGCCGTGGGCGGGCTCGCGGTGCGCGACCCGAGCTGGTTTGGACTGCTGTTCCTTTATCCGATCCGCGATTTGATGGGCTTCGGCTTCTGGGCGGCCAGCTACCTGGGCAGCCGCGTCCTCTGGCGGGGGCAAGTCTATCGGCTGCTGCCGGGGGGCAAAATGCGCGCGGCCTGAGGCGGGGGCGCTGCGCTATGCTTGGCTTGATGATCGTTCTGGGCGCTCAAGCGGCTCTGGTTCGTTGGATGGCTCAAGCGAAGCTCGTGCTTTTGCCGTTTCTGGCGAAATTCGGCATTTGGGGCGTGGGCGCGGCGGCGTTGCTGGACTCCTCGACGATTCCCATCCCCATGGACCTGATTCTGGCCGGGTACATATGGGCCGACAAGCGCCACTTCTGGCTCTATTGCCTGCTGGCCTCGGGCGGTTCCGCGCTGGGCGCCCTGCTGCCTTATGGGCTGGGCCGCGCCGGCGGCGAACTGTTCCTGCTCAAGCGCGTCAACCGCGAACGCTACGAGCGGATGCGCGCCCGATTCGAGCGTCAGGAGTTCCTGGCCATGATGATCCCCTCCATGCTGCCCCCGCCCACGCCCTGGAAGGCCTTCGTCTTTGCCGCCGGGGTCTTCGATATGCGGGTGGCGCCCTTCATGCTGGCAGTTTTCTGCGGCCGCATGGTTCGCTGGCTGGCGCTTTCGCTTCTGGTGCTCAAACTGGGCCCGGGCGCGGTCGATGCGGTGGCGCGCCACGGATGGGTCTTATTGGCAATCGTCTGCGGTCTGGCCGTGGCGGGATTTGCCGCTTGGTGGATGCGCGGGAAACGATTAGCCGGCGCTCTGGAAGATGAAAAAAAAGTGACAACCAAGCATTTTCACGCTCACGCAGATCGTTCGACTTGATAAGAATAGGGGACAAGAACATGATTGCGCACAGCGAATGGAAGCATGGCCGGGTCTTCGACGGCATTTCACAAAGCGGGCACACCGTCCAGTTCGACGCGACCCCGGCGCATACCGAGGGGCCTAGCCCCATGGAAGCAGTACTCATGGGCTTGTGCGGATGCACCAGCTCGGATGTGGTTTCGATCCTTGAAAAGAAGCGGCAGCCGCTGGCCGGGCTGCGGGTGACGGCGACGGCGGAGCAGGCCATCGGGCCGCCGCAGGTCTTCACGAAGATCAAGCTGACCTACGCGGTGCGCGGGCCGGTGAGCCGCAAGGCCGTGGAGGACGCGGTGGGGCTGTCGATGGAGAAATACTGCTCCGTCTCGAAGATGCTGGGCAAGACGGCGGTGATTGAGTATGAGAT
>CAZMHC010000140.1:0-7538 GCA_964565955.1 uncultured Occallatibacter sp. | reverse complement strand
GGCCGATGGTACTGCACGGGTGACTGTGTGGGAGATTAGGTGATCGCCGGCAATGATATTTCATCACGAAAGCCATGCCTCTGCGGCGTGGCTTTCGCGCATTTGAGCGTCAGAGACTTATAGCGCGTTCCCCACACACCTTCAGAACGGGAATCGGCTTCGCAGACTCCCTTGTCAGCGGCTGCCGAACACATCCGAGAAAACATACGAACTTTCTGTACGATCAGCGTTGCGCGTCCTGAAACTCCTGATGCCACGCCATCTGAATAGCCTCCAGCCGCGTTTCGTTGGACTTAGCTGGGTCATCGGCGAAACCTTCGAGGTCCGTCACGTAGCGGCGCAGATCGGTGAAGCGCACCGTCAAAGGGTCGAGGCCGGGAAACTTTTCGGCTAACTGAATGCCGATCTCTTCGGCGTCGGTCCACAGAATCTCGCGCGGCATCGGGGATCACTCCTTACTTTTGCTCCGCCAGGATCAACGGCTTGCCCTCGGAGACGTAATTGCGGTTCCAATCGGGAATCTCGACCACGTATTCGCCGGGGCGAACGATAACGGCCTGGCATCCAAGCCGCGAGTTCAACTGCTGATCGGCTGCCATATCCAGCCGGTCTAGCTCATCGTCATCGGGAGCGGTAAGTCCGCGCTCGCCGGACTTAACCAGAATATGGCAGGTGGAACAGGCGCAGACCCCTCCGCAGGCGTGATCGAGAAAAATATCGTTGTTCTCGGCCACGTCGAGAAACGACATCGGCTTGCCGTGGCGTTCGTATGGCAATGTGCCGAACTCGAACTCGACTGTTTTGCCTTCAGGAAGAAAGGTGACACGCACGAGTTTTTCGGCTGAAATGTGTTTCTCGGTTGATTCGCTCATACAAACAGTCTCTTTCACGGCCGATTGCCGGTCTTCCGCCCCGATCATTTGAACTCCGCCGGAGCCATTGCATGGGGCGCTGTAACTGACTCGCCCAATTCATCGTCCGCAGCGGCCATCGTCTTGCCGCGAATGGCGGTCGAGACGGCGGCCTCCATCATCAACTCGGCAAAGCGGCGTGTGGCTTGGTCTAACACGAGAGTTGCTTCGCGTATGGCCGCCGAATCCTCGCCTTGTTTTGCGGCGACCAGCGAATTGCGCGCCGCGAAGATTCCCGATCGCTCCTCGCCGGTCAACTGCATCCACGCTGCGCTTTGCGGAGCGCGCTCGACTGCCGCAAGAATCGTCTCCGCCTCGTTGCGCGCTTCGATCAGCAGCCGCTTGGAGAAGTCCTCCTCGGCGTGGTCGAAAGAATCCAGAATCATGCTCTCGACCTGCTCGTCCGTCAAGCCATAGGTCGGCTTCACTTCGATCCGCGCGGCCTGTCCGCTGCGCTGTTCGCGGGCCGTCACGCGCAGAATGCCGTCGGCATCAATGAGAAACTTAACCTCTATCCGAGGCAAGCCTGCGTTCATCGGGGGAATGCTCTTGAGATCGAAGCGCGCCAGCGAGCGGCAGTCTGCGGCTAACTCGCGTTCGCCTTGCACCACATGAATCGCCACATTCGTCTGGCCGTCCACGCCGGTGGTAAAGTGCTCGGTGGCGGAAGCGGGAATCGTCGAGTTGCGCTGGACGATGCGCGCCACGGTTCCGCCCAGAGCCTCGATTCCCAGCGAGAGTGGAGTTACATCGAGCAATAACATTTCCTCGGTAGTCTTCGATGCGCCAGCCAATATGCCGGCCTGCACCGCCGCGCCCAGAGCCACGACTTCGTCGGGATTCAACTCCGTGTGCGGCTTCTTGCCGCGCAAACTCAGATGAAATAGATTGTCCACTAACTTGCGCACGGCGGGAATGCGCGTGGAGCCTCCGACCAGCACAACTTCGTCGATCCCCTCCGGCTTAACTCCGGCATCGGCAAGGGCCTGCTTGCAAGGGGCGGCGGTGCGCCTCAGAACCGGCTCGATCAGTATCTCGAAGACCTCGCGGGGAATCTCGCGCCGATAGCGGTCGCCGTTGGGCAAATCGATATCGAAGCTCGCGGACCGCTCGGCGGAGAGCCGAATCTTGGCCTCGATGGCGGCCTTGCGCACAGCTTGCACCGCGCCCGGATGCCGGCGCAGATCGACTCCATGCTCGGAGTGAATCTCATCGAGGGCGATGGAGAGAAGCAAGTTATCGATATCGTCGCCGCCCAGATGCGTGTCGCCGTTGGTGGATTGCACCTCGAAGATGCCGTCGCGCAGCTTGAGGATGGATATATCAAATGTCCCGCCGCCCAGATCGTAGACGGCGATGGTTCCCTCTTTGGCGCGGTCCAGTCCATAGGCCAAGGCCGCCGCGGTGGGTTCATTCACCAGGCGAAGCACTTCAAGTCCAGCCATGCGGCCAGCGTCTTTCGTAGCTTGCCGCTGCGCGTCGTTGAAGTACGCGGGCACGGTGATGACGGCCTGCGTGACCGGCGTGCCGAAGAACCGCTCAGCGTTGCGCTTGAGCTGGCGCAGAATGTATGCGGAAATCTCCGGCGGAGTAAATTTCATTTCGCCTAACTGAATGCGCGGAACCTCATTGGGATCGGGAGAGCCTGCTTCCAGATTGTCGGCCAGACGGAAAGGAAAGAGCTTCAACTCTTCCTGTATCTCTTCCAGCCCGCGGCCCATCAGGCGCTTGACGGAATAGATGACCCGCTCCGGGGTTTCGATCAGCGCGCGGCGCGCGGTATTGCCCACAGTAACCGTAGGCCTGCCGCCCCCGGCGTGAGCGGGATCGAGCGCGACCACCGACGGAACAAGATTCAAGCCGTCCACCCCGGGAATCACTGCCGGAGCATCTCCCTGCATATAGGCAACCAGGGAATTGGTGGTTCCGAGATCGATTCCGACTACTCGTCCTTCCGTCATGCTTGGTTTCAATCTCCTAAGACCGAGTTCACGTCGCGCACCAGATTGCCGAGATAGCGCCTCCTGTTGAGCAGAGCCACCATCATGCATTGGGCGGCTATTCGCGTGGCGGCGTCGCCCGCATCCCACCTCTTCCATTCGACGCGCAAGTCGCCATCCACGGCTTCGAGCAGACCGTCGAATTTGTTCTTGGTTTCCGCCAAGCTCACTTCGAGCGCCGGGTCCGTTTTGCCCATATTGCGCGCCATGCGCATCTCTTCGATCTGCATATTCAGTTCGAAGACCTCGGCAAGCAAGTCGGTTGGAACGCGCGAAGTTTCTTTGCGATCCTTGCCGCTATGCTCCTCGCCGATCTCGGCGCCCTGCAGTTTAAGCAGATATTCGGTGCGGCGAATGGGATCTTTGAGGGTGCGATAAGCGTCGTTGAGCAGAGCCGTATCGGCGAGGCTCCACTGTTTCTCGTTCTCTTCAGCGCGGGCGAAACGATCCGGGTGCAGCTTGCGGCTCAGGCGATGAAACTCCTGCTCCAGCGCGGCAAGGTCCAAGTCGAGGCCGGGCTTCAATCCGAAGACTGAAAAATAATCTCCGCCGGGTGGAGGCTGAATCTTGCTGCAGTGCGGGCAAAATAGGGTCGAGTCGTTGTGGCCGATGGCACAGGACCAACAGGCAATGGGAACCGCGGAATCGAGAACGCAGATCATCTTTGAACTCCGGCCAAGCTGTACCCTACGACGAGAAGGACGAACCGCAGCCGCATGAGCGCGTGGAGTTCGGGTTGATGAAGTTGAATCCCTGCCGCATCAGCGTCTCCTCGTAGTCCAGCGTCATGCCGTGAAGATAGAGGAACGACTTGGGATCGACAAAGACGCGCACCCCGTCGAATTCGTAGATGCGGTCGCGCTCCCGTGGCCGCGTATCGAACTTGATCGAATAAGACAGTCCCGAACAGCCGCCGCCCATCACGCCCAGGCGCAGCCCTCCTTCTTCCTCCGAGACTCCTTCCTTGGCCATCGCCGTGCGAATGCGCTTGATCGCCTTCTCGGTCACATGCAATCCCTTTGACGCTTGCGGTGGGGCGGGAGGCGGCTGTGCCGCAAATGTTTCCTGCGATGGTTTTGTTTCGATGGTCACCGTGTTCGACATAACTTCCTTTCCGATCGACAATCTCCGCTTTCAAAGGAATAGGGGCAAGCCGCTCCCTTCCAAAAGCTGGGGGAAACAAACCGCTCTTACTGTGCCACAGCGACGGGCGAGGCATCCGCCGTCTGCGCCGCGCCGTTCTTCTTCTTCCAGTCGCCGATGGCCGCGCGAATGGCGTCCTCGGCCAGCACCGAGCAATGAATCTTCACTGGCGGCAGCGAAAGTTCTTTCACAATGTCCGTGTTCTTGATGTCCAGGGCATCGTCGACGGTGCGCCCCTTGATCCACTCAGTGGCCAAAGACGAGCTGGCAATCGCCGAGCCGCAGCCGAAGGTCTTGAACTTGGCCTCTTCGATAATCTGGGTTTCGGGGTTCACTCGAATCTGCAAGCGCATCACGTCGCCGCACTCCGGCGCGCCCACCAGACCCGTGCCGACCTCCGTCGAACTCTTGTCCAGTTGGCCCACATTGCGCGGGTTGTTGTAGTGGTCGATTACCTTGTCGCTGTACGCCATGTTGTTGCTCCTTCTGCGGGGAAGCCGCGTTGTCGTAGCTATTAGCTCCTAGCTCCTAGCTTCTAGCTTCTAGCTAATGGCTAACAGCTAGAAGCTAGAGGCTGTTTCTTAGTGCGCCGCCCATTGAATCTTGCTCAGGTCGATGCCGTCCTGCACCATCTCATAAAGCGGCGAGAGCTTGCGCAGATGCTTGACCACATCGATCACCTTGGCGGCCACGTAGTCCACCTCGGCTTGAGTATTGAAGCGTCCCAATCCGAATCGAATCGAACTGTGGGCCACATCGTCGCCCAGCCCGAGCGCCTTGAGCACATAAGAAGGCTCAAGCGTCGCCGATGTGCAAGCGGAGCCGCTCGAAACCGCAATGTCGTTGATACCCATCAGCAGAGACTCACCCTCGACGTACACAAAACTCACGTTCAGGTTGCCGGGCAGTCTGCGCTCCATCGAGCCGTTCACGTGAATGTAGTCCAACTCCGATTCGAGCTTCGTCTTCAGTCGGTCGCGCAAGCCGCGCAGATAAGCCGCCTCGGAATCCATCTCTTCCCGCGCGATCTCGCAGGCCTTGCCCAGGCCCACGATCCCCGGCACGTTCAGCGTCCCCGACCTCATGCCGCGTTCGTGGCCGCCGCCGTCGATCTGCGCGGCAATCTGCACCCGTGGATTGCGCCGGCGAACGTAGAGCGCACCCACGCCCTTGGGTCCGTATATCTTGTGGCCGGAGAGCGAAAGCACGTCGATGTTATCCGCAACTACATTCACCGGAACCTTGCCCAGCGCCTGCACCGCGTCGGAATGGAAGATCACGCCCCGCTCATGGCAGAGCTTGCCGATTTCGGCGATGGGCTGCAAGACGCCGATCTCGTTGTTGGCCGCCATGATCGAAACCAGGATGGTCTTGTCGTCCATCGCCCGCGCAAGATCGTCGAGGTCGATCAGCCCGTCGGCCTTCACCGGCAGATAGGTGACGCGGTAGCCGTGCTTTTCAAGGCGCTTGCAGGTATCCAGAATCGCCTTGTGCTCGGTAACTTGCGTGACGATATGGTTGCCGCGCTCGCGATACATCTCGGCGATGCCCTTGATGGCCAGGTTGTTCGACTCTGTGGCGCCGGAGGTAAAGACGATCTCCTTGGCCGTTGCCCCGATCAACCTGGCAATCTGTTCGCGCGCCGTCTCCACAGCCTGCTCCGCCTCCCATCCGAACGAGTGGTTGCGGCTGGCCGCGTTGCCGAACTTCGCGGTGAAGTAAGGCAGCATCGCCTGCAGAACCCGCGGGTCCAGCGGGCTGGTGGCATGGTTGTCCATATAGATAGGCAAACTTACGCCTTCCGGCACTTCGACTTGACTGGCAACTGTGCTCATCCTGATATCCATCCTCCTGAAAGCAACGTTCCGCGCAATACCCGATGCGGAAGGGGAAAACTTCCGTTACAACGTCAATGCCACCAACCTGCCCGATTCCCGCGCCCGCGCGGCCGGTTGCTCGTGCTCCGCCAGGTCGTGAATGCTGATGCTCTTCAGCACCCCGGCGATGGTCTCGTTCACTCTTGCCAACGGCTCCTTGATGGTGCAACTCGGGGTCAGTTCGCATCCCGTCTTGCCTTTGCTGCATGAAGTGATGAAAAAGGGTCCGTCGATGGCCAGAATCACCTCGAAGGCTGAAATCTCGCGCGCATCCCGAGCCAGCGCGTAGCCGCCGTTCATGCCCGCGTGTGAGCGAAGCAGACCGGATTTGGTCAACAGTTGCAGAATCTTGGCCAGAAGTTGCGCCGGAATACCATATGCGTCGGCCACGTCCTTGGCGCTCAACGCGGGCATCTCCGGGTGCTCGGCAAGGTACTTGAGCGCCATCAATCCGTAATCGGCTTTCTTGGTGAGCTTGAGCATCGCAATATCCGACTTCTTTGATCCGCTTTCAGTATACGACCGATTCTGTCGGGATTTCAAGCCCGATCCTGGAAATGTTTTTCCGCCGGCTGTGAGAATTCCCGCCCGACAGCGAAAAATTTACCAAATTTTCCGTTTTAATTTCTCGAAAAGAACGCTACAATCTGGCCGGAAGCATCCAAATCCAACCGACTTCACGAGCGATGGCAACCGCCTGTAAACATCCCAGGGTACGAATCGTCTCCCGGCACGAAGATACAGAATTTGTCGAATGCCAGGATTGTGGCGAGGTCTTTGACTCCGAAGAGTTCCGCGATATGGAGATCGAAGAAACCGTCGATGCGGAGGACGCCGCGGGCGATTGAAGCCCCAGGCAACGTCCGACAACCAGTTGAAAACGATCCTCTACCGTCCGCCGGGGCTGTTTGCCGCCGCGGCGCCCACGCGCCTCGACGCGGTCCATGCGTAGTGCAGGCCGGAGGCCACGGTGAGCGCCATGGTGGCGTAGAAGAGCAGCAGCCGCAGATTCATCACCCACTGAGCCGCTGTCAATTGATGCAACAGAACGGCGGCGACGGTAGAGACCTGAACCGCGGTGTTGGCCTTGCCGACCAAGCTGGGGCTGAAGTCCCTCCGCCCCACGGCCGCGTAAAGAATGGCCGCGACCGCCAGAATCCCAAGATCGCGGCCGAATACCAGCACCGTCACCCGCACCGGAATCAGCCCCATGTGCGTGAGCACAAGAAACAACGTACTCAAGAGCAGTTTGTCGGCCACCGGGTCCAGGTACTGTCCCAGCCGGGTGCGCTGCTTCAGCGCCCGCGCCAGCGCGCCATCCAGCGCGTCCGTCAGGCCGGCTGCCAGAAACAAGCCGAGGCTCAGCTCATAGCGCCGCTCAAGAATCGCGGCCACCAGGAACGGCGCCAGACAGATGCGCAACAGCGTAAGCAGGTTAGGTGCGGAGCGGAACGGATTCAGTCGCGGATCCAGAGCGTCGATCATGCCAGCATCTTAGAAGTTAATCCTCCATTTGGAAACCGTCTCCGATGTGGAAATCGAAACAGATGCGAGCCTCTCGCACAATTCCGATGAAAAGAGTTGACAACCTCACATCGTCATTCTAG
>CAZMHC010000139.1:0-7818 GCA_964565955.1 uncultured Occallatibacter sp. | reverse complement strand
GTTCTTCTTCACCTTCTCGATGGCCGTGTTGGCCTTGGCCATGGGGAAGGACTCGATCTGCGCCTTCACCCCGTGGCGCGCCGCCACATCCAGCATCTCGCGCAGCCGCCAGGGACTGCCGGTCGGGTTGCCGGTTAGCGAGCGAATCCCGGTAATCAGCGGAAAGGCGTGAACCGCGATCGGCGATGGCGGAACGCCCACAAAACACAGCGTTCCAGTGGGCCGAAGCGACTGAACGTAAACGCTCCAGTCCTGATCCGCGTTGATGGTGCTCAAGATGAAGTCCAGCGTCCCGGCCGTCTCTTTCAAAGCCTTGGACTCGCGACTGTTCACGAAGTGATGCGCGCCCAGCCCTCGCGCCTCCTCTTCCTTGGCCGCCGAGGTCGAAAACGCCGTCACCTCCGCCCCGAAGACCCGCGCGAACTGTATGGCGATATGTCCCAGCCCTCCAATGCCCACAATGCCCACTCGCGAGGAGGGGTTGACGCCGTGGGTGCGCAGCGGATTGTAGACCGTGATCCCGCCGCACAAAAGCGGCGCGACCGATTCGCTCTCCAAGGCGTCGGGGATTGGAATCGCAAAACGAACATTGGCGCGGACCCGGTCCGCATAGCCGCCGTGGCGATGGACGCAGGTGCCCTCCGCCGCCGCGCAAAGATTCTCCATTCCCCGGCTGCACCACTCGCACACGCCGCAGGAGTTCGACTGCCAACCCAGCCCCACCCGCTGCCCAACCGCAAGCGAATGCGCCTCCGAGCCGACCGCCGTTACCGCGCCAACGATCTCGTGACCGGGTATGAACGGATACTGGCTGATGCCCCAGTCGTTCGATATCAGATGAATATCGCTATGGCAGATGCCGCAATGCGTGATGCCGATCTCCACCTGCTGTGGACCCAGCTCTCCCGGATCGTAACGAAATGGCAATAGTTCGGCTCCCGCCGCGTGAGCTGCAAGTCCCTGTATTTGTTTCATGGTCGTTCCGATGTCCTCACTCGTCTGGCAATCGATTGGCTCAATGGTAATAGAAGACCTTCACTTGCGGATGGGCATCGATGTTACCCAGCCGAATTCAGTTTAAACCTCCACCCGCCTCGATGCGTACATTTAAAATCTGAAATCCGCTCAGTACACCGCCCGCCGCCGCATCGCCCGCCTCCAGCGCAGACTCGCCATTCAGCCGCGCGTCCTGCGCCGCGCGCAGCGGTTCCAGCGCATTGGCCACCGAAAGCGGCAGACTCGAAAGCGTTTGTCCGGCCACGCCCGCCTGGGTATCCGGCGTAAGCAGGCTGACATAGATGCGGTCTTCCCGGTGTTGCCGCCCCGCTTCTGCCATCACCGTCTCCACGTCGACTGGGCGATTGGAAGTTCGCGGCTGGTTCAAGGTCCGGTCCAGTGTGCCCGCGTCCGAGACCAGCATCCTAAGGTTGCCCGCCGCCAGCCGCGACGGCAGCGTCACCGGAATCCGCACATTGCGCGGCGCCTCGCGCCAGGGGCGAATCGTGGCCTCCACAGTCAATGTGTCGCCCGCATGGACGATATTCCCGGTGACCAGCCGCGCCGTCTCCAACTCCACTCCCACACGCCGCGGTATCTCCTCCACCGCGATCTCGATTCCCCGCACCGCTCCGTGACGGCTCCCATTGGAATAGAGTTGCGCAAAGCTCTGGCCGATCTGCACCGCCGCTTCCATCGGCGCCGGCAACGACCCGCCCGCGGATGACCATTGGTCCAGCCGCGACAACGGGTATCCCTCCAGGTCGATGCTGCCCGTGACGTGGTAGCTGGTCTCGGCCGTTCTGCCGTTGTTTTGAAGCAGAGCCTCGAACAGCGTTACCATCACCGCCTGCGGCGTAATCGAAGCCACATCCAATACCTCGACGTTCAGCTTTCTCTCCCGCTGCCCCTCGCCGTCCTGCTCGTGCAGGGCAATGTGTACCGGAATCATCCGCGCCTTTTGCCCCAGCACTCCGCGGATGGCCGCGTCGCGGTCCTCGGTGAAGGCCCCGATCGTCTCCCCCGTATTGACGATCTTGAAGGCGTCCAGCGGCGAGGCCAGGGTGTCCAAAACCTCCGCCGTGGTCATCGGCAAGGACACCGGTCCGGCCTGCAACACCGGGTGGCCGCAGGCCAGCAGTTGTTTGGGGTCGATGTAGGTCACCGTGCAGGTGGCGGCGATCTCCAGGTCGCCGCGCACCAGTTGCATACTCACCGCCGATCCGGGCTCCACGCTCGCCGCTGCCGTTGCCGAAGGCTCGCCGCCGCCGCCGGATTCGGCGCCAGACGACGAGGCTCCCCCCACACCGCCGGCGGCAACCGTCTCCAGACCCGTCCCGGCCATCTTTTCCCGCCAAAGCCGAATCGCCTCCGCATCGAATCCGCTCATCACCAACGGCGTATCCATGGCCTGCAAATTCATCCCGCCCGGCAACCCCGAAGCTACGGTCTCCGGCTTTGGCTCCCCACCGCTCACCCCGGCAGCCGGATCCTGGCCGATGGAGGCCGCCTGCGTCGCCGCGATCGGCAAGTCGCGCACCTCCAGCATCTGCTCGATCGGAGTTATGCCGGCAATAGGCTCCTTGCTGAAAAGGCCGATGCGATAGGAGAGCGATCCCAGCAGACGGTTCCCGATGTAGACCGGGCTTCCGCTCATGCCCGCCACCACTCCCGTATACTCCGGTTTGGCGCCGTGCAACCGTACCAGAATCATGTCGTGGCCCGGTCCGCGCGCCCCCCGCAATACGCCCAGAATCTCCACCTCCATCGCCTCCGGCTGGGTCCCCGTGAAGACCGTCCACGCCGTCGCCGTCATGCCGCGGCGCACCTCCCTCAAGGGAAAGAATCCGCCCCCGGAGGGTGGCGGACCGGCCGCGGTCGGGACCGCCTCTGCCGCGGGGCCGGCGCCGGGGCCGCTCTGTGTGCAAGACGAAACGGGGAAGAGAAAAAGGATTGAAGCGATGCCCAGCGGTACAGCCAGCGCAACCGAGCGTCTCCAATCTCTATGGCTGGTTTTCTTCAGGCGGGTATCCACATTCATAAGAATACAGCCTTTGCCGCCGCATCCGGACGCCCGCCTGTGCCTGCCTCCTTCCCCCGGCGATGCAAGACGGTTACCGCTGTAATCGATTGTGCCGCGGGATGGACCCTCGGCCAGCTCTGTAAGTTGGAAACCGCTCCCTATCTTTTTGCCGTTGCGGCAACGCTTCCTCAGGCAAACAAGATGCACATCGGCGAGGCCGCCGCGTAGCTCTTTCCCTCCCGGGAAAGTGCGCCGGTCTCGCGGTTGCGGGCAATGACGGCGATCGCGTTCGAGTCCTGGTTGGCCACCAGCATCCAGCGCTCCGTTGGGTCCAGAACGAAGTTGCGCGGCGTCTTTCCCCCGCAACCGCTCCGCCCCATGGGAGTCAGTTCGCCGGTCCTGGCGTCGGCCCGGAAGCTATAGAGAAAATCGTTGTCGCGATTGGCAAAGTAAACGAATCTTCCGTCGCGCGTGATAACTGCATCGCAGGCGCGCGTCGGTCCGCGGTAGCCCTCCGGCAGAAGTTCGATACGAGCGACCGGAGAAAGGCTGCCGTCCGTGCCGCTCCACTCCAGCACATCCACGGTGGAGTCCAGCTCATTCACCGAATAGGCGGTGTGGCCATTCGGATGGAAGCGAAGCGTCCGCGGTCCTGAACCCGCTTTCGCCTTGTAACTCCCCGCCTGAGTCAGCGCCGCCGTCCGGGCGTTGAGCCTGTGGATGTGGATCGCATCGCCGCCCAGATCGTTGATGTAGGCGAAGCGATTGTCCGGGGAGAAGGAAGCGAAGTGCGCGTGGGCGCTCCGCTGCCGGTCGGCGTTCGGACCGTGACCGCTGTAATGCTCCGACCAGACCGTCTCGCTCAACTTGCCCGCGGCCACCAGGTAACTGGCCGCGCTGCCGCCCCCGTAATCGGCGGCAAGAAGCACACGCCCGGTGCTATCGAGGGCAACGTGACAGGTGCCTGGGCCGGCCGCGTTTTGCATCGAAAGCTCCTTGAGCTTACCCTTCGATACGCTGTAGCTGACCACTCCCCCGGTCGGCTTGCCCTGGAACGAATCCACCTCGGAGGCGGCGAATAGAAACTTGCGATCCGGCGAATAAGCGATCCAGTCCACGTTGGCGAGCTTGGCGGCTACCCCCGCCGGGACCAGTTCGCCGCGCGCCGAATCCCAGTCATAAGCCAGGATTCCCTCCGACTTTCCCGACGCGATGAATACCCTTTGCTTTGGCGATGCGGCAAAACTGGTTGATCGAGCGGCGGCGATCGTCGCGGCGGAAGCGGTCGTCAGAAATTCCCGGCGAGACAGTTTTTTCATGGCAGATAGATTCTCGCCGATCGAGCGCCGTTCATGCCATTGCCTCGGATTCTTGGACAATCGCTCTCAACGCGGAACCCCGATCTCGATTCCCGCCTCTCGCAACTGCGCCAGAAGCCTGCGCGCCGCGTTGGCCATTGTCTCGATCCCCCGATTCCCGTCCGCCGCGCTCGGCTCCCTGGGTTCTTCTTTCGCGCGTCTGCCCGCCGTCCTCTTCAGCAGCGCCTCCCACTCCGCCAGCTCCTCGATCGTCCCTTCGAAGGGAACGATCGCGTACACCACCTGGCATCTCATCGCCTCCGCCACGCGCCGCAGCGCCTTCATCGTGATCGTCCCCCGCATCTCGCTCTCTTCCAGGCGAAACAGCACCGACGGATTCACCTTCAGCTTGCGCGCCAGATCCCTGGCCGAATATCCAACCGCGCGCCGAACCCTGCGCAGATACTCCGGCGCGCCGAACTTCTGCTTGCCCGCCACTTGAAACAGCCGCAATTCCTTGTCCAGCCTCCTCCGCTCCCCCACCCGCTCCGACTCCCGCATCCTTCCCCCTCCCGGAATAATCCCCGCCCATCTCCTTTCATGGTAGGAAATGGACGCGAATTGATGCGCAAATTGGCCTGTTTTCGAGAGATTGTGCGCAAATCGGAAGACCTGCGCGTCGAGATTCGCCTCATTCCCGCTGCCTGCAAGTCGTCGATCGCGCAAAACGGCGTCCGGCCCGCTCTTTCGTAGACCCGCGCGTCGTCGGATATCGGACCGTCCCGACCATCCCCGTTCCCTCAAACCGCCGGCGCGGGGGAAACTTCGCGCGACGATTCGCCTGATCCCTGACCCCTGATCCCTGATCCCTGCTCTTGATCTTTGTATTGGAGTTGGTAGAGCTTCCAGTAAAGCCCACGCTGGGCCAGCAATTGCTGATGGCTGCCCATCTCCCGCAACTGCCCCTTGTGCATCACTAAAATGGTCTCCGCCCGCTGCACCGTCGAGAGCCGGTGCGCAATCAGCACGCTGGTCCGCCCCTCGACCATTCGCTCCAGCGCCCCCCGGATGCGCAGTTCCGTATCGGTGTCCACGCTGGAGGTGGCCTCGTCCAGAATCAAAATGCGCGGGTTCCAGGCCAGCGCGCGGGCAAAGTTGATGAGCTGCTTCTGCCCCGTGGAGAGCGAGTTGCCCCGCTCCCTCACCGGCTCGTCGAATTTGCCCGGCAGGCTTGCGATGAAGTCCAGCACGTTCACATCGCGCGCCGCCTGCCGCAGGTCTTCGTCGGTCAGGCTTTCGTTGCCCAGCCGGATGTTTTCCGCGATGGTGCCGGAGAAGAGAAACGGGTCCTGCAAGACCACGGCAAAGTGTTGGCGCAGCGCGGTCAGATCGTGTTCGCGCAGGTCCACTCCGTCCAGCAGGATTTGGCCCGCGGTCACGTCGTAGAAGCGCATCATCAGGCTGGTCAGCGTAGTCTTGCCCGCGCCGGTGTGGCCGACAATGGCCACCGTCTGTCCCGGTTCGACGGTGAAGGAAACGTCCTTCAAAATCCACTCCACCTGCGCTGGGGCCAGAGGCGCCTGCGGCGCGTCCGGAGTCGTCTCATAGGCCTGTCGGATAGCCTTCCGCTCTTCCTCGCTCAGTTTTTGATAGGTGAACCAGACGTGGCGGAACTCGATCCGGTTGCTTCCATCGCCCAGGCGCGGATGCGCAGGATTGACGATCTCCGACGGCGTGTCGAGCAGCTTGAAAATGCGTTCGCAGGCGGCCATCGCCGCTTGCAGAATGTTGTATTTGTCGCTCAAGTCCTGAATCGGACGCCAGAAGCGCTGCGAGTACTGGATGAACATGGCCAGCACCCCGATGGTGACCGCCCCGTGCCCGATCACGCTGAATCCCCCCCGCCAGATCACCAGTGCAATGGCCACCGCCGACAGCAACTCCACCGCCGGATAATAAAGCGCATAAGCGAAGATCGTGTCTTTGAAGGCGATCATGTGCTGCCGATTCACGTCTTCAAAATCCTTGAAAGCGCGCCCTTCCCGATTGAAAAGCTGCACCACCCCCATCCCCGATATATGTTCCTGGGTAAAGCTATTGATGCGGGCGATGGCGGCGCGGACGCGGCGATAGCTCTCGCGGACGCTGTCGCGGAAGAGGCGAGTGACGACCAGGATCAACGGCAGCACGGCGAATGCGATCAGAGCCAGCTTCCAGTTGATGGTCAGCATGACGACGGACATGATGGAGAGGTTGAAGAAGTCGTCCACGATGGCCAGGACCCCGGCGGTGAACATCTCGTTGATGGCATCCACGTCCGAGGTGAGGCGAGTGACCAGGCGGCCGACGGCATGGGTATCGAAGAAGCCGATGTGCATCCGCTGCATATGGCGAAAGATGTCGCGGCGCAGATCGAACATCAGCTTCTGGCCGGTCCACTGCATGAGATACGTCTGTATGAATTCGAAGAAATAAGAGAAGAGAAGCGCCCCCATCCAGATACCGGCCAGACGCGCGATGCCTTGGAAGGGATCGGCTGGTAGGGTGCGGGTGAACCAGTTGGCGGCCGTGCTCGGCTTCCCGGTAAGATAGCGGTCGATGGCCACTTTGACCAGGTACGGACCGGTGACATCGCCGAGGGATTTGAGCGAGACGGCTAGCGTCGAGACAGTGGCCTGAATCCAGTAGGGGCGGAGATAATGGCCGAGCCGCCGAACGAGCCGGGAGTCGTAAGCCTTGCCGGAAGGGGCATCGTCCGCTCGCCGCGGGTCCGGGCTGGCGGCCGCGCTCTGAGCTTCGGGCTGTTGTGGCTTGCTCTGCTCTTTGTCCGCCATGAGTTTGGGGGATTCCTCCGTTATTGTACGGGCGGGCATTCGGGCGGAAGCCAGTTGCCTATCGGCGCCCCTGGATGGTCTTCAGGTTCCCGCCGGCCTTTTTGGCCGCGCGCTTGGCGGCAATGGCGTGCATCTCTTTGCCCATGCTGGACTGGTTGATTCCGAGTTGCAAAGCCAACTGGATGAGATTGCCGGTACACCAGTAGAGGGCCAGGCCGGAGGCGAAGTGCATCAAGGTGAATCCCATGACGACCGGCATCATGAAGGCCATCATGCGGCGCTGGTTGGGGTCGACGCCCGGCTGAGGCGTAATGATCTGCGTCAAAAACATACTGACGATGATGATGCCCGGCAGTATGTAGAAGGGGTCTGCGATGGAGAGGTCATGCAGCCAGAACCAGTGGGCCTGACGCAGCTCGACGGCGTTGTACAGCACCCGATAATAAGCGAAGAACAGCGGCATCTGCACCAGCATGGGCAGGCAACTGCCGTACATATTGACGCCCTCGTCCTTGTAGAGCTGCATCATTTCGGCATTCATCTCTGCCCGCTTGGGATCGGTGGCCTTGAGATGGGCATAGCGTTTCTTGAGGGCCTCGACCTTGGGTTGAATGCGCATCATCTTCAGCGAGGACTTCATCATCATGAAGCGCGTGGGCAGCATGAG
>CAZMHC010000138.1:0-7868 GCA_964565955.1 uncultured Occallatibacter sp. | reverse complement strand
GAGAGGTCTGCAAAACCTTTATGCGCCGGTTCGATCCCGGCCCGCGCCTCCAATCTTTTCAATAACTTACAACGAACCACCCACCCACAAAATTCAGCACTGTCGTGACTGCCCGTCTTTTCTCACTGGATCAATTCTTGCGCCGCCTTTTCATCGGGCAATAGCGCCTCAAGCTGCCTTGCCGCGTTGAATTGCTCAAGGCGCTCGACTGACCGCGCCTGATGCTCTTGCGTTGGGTGAGCGTAGCGCATGACCATGTTTATTTTCGAGTGGCCCAACGGAGAGGCCAGCGTTACAAGGTCACCCGCGCCAAGCAGAACATGGATGCGCGGCGCGTGTATTCGTATCCGGTTGATCGCGCGAGTGGCATCATCTGCGATCAGCGCGTCACGCTCAACGGCTACTACTCGGCCAAAAACTACCCCGAACATCTGTGCCGCATTCGCTTGCACGATGGCGAGACAGGCAAGACACTGGTGTTTCTTACCAACAACACGGCACTGCCTGCCCTGACCATCGCCGCGCTCTACAAAAGCCGCTGGCAGGTTGAGTTGTTCTTCAAATGGATCAAGCAGCACCTGCGCATCAAGCGCTTCATCGCCACCAGCGAGAATGCCGTGAGGAGCCATATCTGGTGCGCGATAGCAACCTATGTGCCGATTGCCATGGGCAAGAAAGAGATGAAGCTCGACGCTCTGGAGTGGACCCCAACATCGAAGAGTTCATCGAGCAGGTCTACAACGAGAAACGTCTACACTCGGCGTTGAGTTATCTGCCGCCGGCCAGGTTCGAGGCGCAACTGGCAAAGAGAAGGATGGAGGCGGCTGCGCCGCAACTTGTCGCATGAGTTTTCCGAGGCATCGGCGATCTATCGTCCGGGGGGGGTGTTTACCTGGGGACGCAGCAACAGGTTGCTCCGTCCCCCTTTACTCACCGTCTCGATGAGTCGCTCCCCGGTTATTCCTTGGCAGGTCGGTCTCCACCGCAGCCCGCCTCCGCTTCGCCGGGTCCAATCAGAATGCTGTACAGTGGTCTTGCCGGTCGAGTAATTTGCAGCGAGCGGCCAACAGTGTCTTATTCGGTTGTCTCAGCCGAGGGGTCCACACCACTTTTTGAAATTAACCTCTGCCTTGCGGGGATACCATTCGCAACTCATGCCGCCCTTGCCGTATGCACGTATTGTACACAAGAACTTATTTCAGAGAAGCGTTCTTCGGAGACCTGGGAGACCAATTCAACCGCCGACCTCCAGCAGAAAGCGCACGATCGACTCGATGCCCAAGGAGAAATTCCTCAGGCAAAGCTTCTCGTTCGGCGCGTGGATGTTGTCGTCGGGCAGGCCGAATCCCATCATCACGCTCGGCAAACCCAGGTGACAGGCGAAGTCTCCGACGATGGGAATGGAGCCGCCGGAGCGGATAAAGACCGGATCGCGGCCCCAGACCGCGCTCAGGGCGCGGGTGGCCGACTTGATGAAGGGATTGTTCACTGGAATCAGGCAGGGTTCGCCGGAGTGAATCAGGCGAACCTCGATGTCCACGCCGGGAGGCGCAGTGCGCTCGACGAATTCCTTGTACTGGGCAAAGGTCTTTGCCGAAGTCATGCCTGGAACCAGGCGCATGGAGACCTTGGCCAGCGCCTTGGCGGGAATCACTGTCTTGGCGCCCGCGCCGATAAAGCCGCCGGGGATGCCATGCACGTCCAGGGTAGGGCGCGCCCAGGTACGCTCCAGCACACTGTAGCCGGTCTCGCCTTCCAGTTGCCGCGACCCTATCTCGGCGATGCGATACTGCTCCTCGTCGAAGGGCAGGTTGCGCCACGCGGCCAGTTCCTCGCGGCTGGGGGGAATGATGTCGTCGTAGAAACCGGGGATGAGAATATGCCCGTGCTCGTCCTTGAGGCCGGCCAGTATCCGCGCCAGTGCAAGGAAGGGATTGGGCGCCGCGCCGCCGTACATTCCAGAGTGCAGATCGGTGCGGGCGCCGCGCGCTTCGATCTCGGTGTAGATCATGCCGCGCAGCCCCACGCACAAGGTGGGCAGGCCGGGCGCGAACATCTCAGTATCGGATACCAGCGCAAAGTCCGCCTTGAGCTCCGGCGGCTGGGAGGCGACATAGCGCGCAATTCCCTCTCCGCCGATCTCTTCCTCGCCTTCGATCAGAACCCGCACGTTCAGCGGCAGCTTGCCATCGACGGCCATCAGCGACTCGATGGCCTTCAAGTGCATATACATCTGGCCCTTGTCGTCGGCCGCCCCGCGAGCGCAGAGGTTGCCGTCGCGTTCCGCCGGCTCGAATGGCGGCGAAAGCCATTCGTCGAGCGGGTCTGGCGGCTGCACGTCGTAGTGGCTGTAAAACAGAACGGTAGGCTTGCCCTTGGCTCCCTGCCACTCGGCGTAGACGAGCGGATGGCCCGCGGTTTCAATCAGCCGCGCGTTCTCCATGCCGATGCGTCCCAATTCGACCAGCAGCGTCTCCGCGGCCAGGCGGCAGTCCTGATTGTGCTCGGGCAGCGTGGAGACGGAAGGGATGCGCAGCAAGTCCTTCAGCTCTTTCAGAAAACGAGGATAGCTCTGGCGAGCGTACTCGACCGGGGTCTTGGGCATGGTCGTGCTCCCGTGATACAAAGGTTGCAGTCTAAAAATGAGTATAGGCTTGGAACGCCGAAGAATCCGGTTTTTGAAAGGAATTTCTTTTGCCGAAACTTCGACGCGCTGGACTGCCTTGCACCATGCTCTTCCTTTACCTGATCGCTCATTCGACCTTGGCCGCGGCAGCGGCAAGCGTATGGGCGCAAGCCGCCGGGGAAAGCCCCTATTACGCGCGAGTCAATAGTTTCGGAGTCTTCGTCGCTTACTCCGGAGATTCCAGCCATATACTCCTCGGCGACGCCGAAAACCGTATGCTGTTCGATGTCGGCGTCTCCTACAGCCGCAAGCTGCTGCTCAACCGCCACGTGAACTGGCAATATAGCGGGGAGATACTGCCGGTGGCTCTGGAGAGCGATCCCAATACTCACGTTGTGGAAAACGTGACGTCGCCAATCGTCGCGACTTACACCTACGACACCTTGCCATCAGTTTCTTGCGCGACGGTGACAACGCCTTTCAGCATCGTCTTCACGAACCCGGAAGGCGGTACAACGACTTACACTGGAACCTATACGGATTCCTGTTCCGGCCGCCGCTGGACGATCGGCGAAGCCATGTCTCCGGTTGGCTTTCAATGGAGCTTCCTGCCGCGTAACAAGCTGCAACCCTTCTTCATCGCGCATGGCGGATATATGTATTCCACCCAGCCGATCCCCGTACCGGAAGCAGGCTCCTTCAACTTCACCTTCGACCTCGGCGCCGGATTCGAGTTATACCGGACCAAGACTCATTCCATCCGCGCCGAGTGCCGCTATCACCACATCTCCAACCACAACACCGCGGCTCAGAGTGACAACTGGTTGCAGAGCCATTTGAGAAGCAGCACGCTAGGCCCGGAGCGGGACGCCGCGCCGAGTCGCAACAAGGTACTCTTAGAAGAGATGCCTCCCATCCTCAATGCGCAATCCGTCACAAAGCAATTCGGCGCCAAACCGCTCTTTCGCAATATCTCGCTCACCGTCGAGGACGGGGACCGCATCGGGCTGATCGGCCCCAACGGCGCGGGCAAATCCACGCTGCTGGCGCTTCTGGCCGGTCAGGTCGCGCCGGACTCCGGCGAACTGGCGGTGCGCAAGCGCGCCCGCGCCGCCTACGTGCCGCAGGACTCGCGCTTTGCCGTCGGGCTGACGATTCGCCAAGTCTTGGAGCGGGCTTTGGCCTCCTCCCACGGAAACGAAATCGAGCGCGAAGGGCGGCTCCGCGAGCTTTCCGGTCGGGCGGGATTTGCCGATCTCAACACCGAAGCCGCCGCGCTCTCCGGCGGCTGGCGCAAGCGCTTGGCCATCACCGAGGCCCTGGTCGGCGAGCCGGAGGTGCTGCTGCTGGACGAGCCGACCAATCACCTCGACCTGGCCGGCATCGAATGGCTCGAAGAACTGCTGGCCTCCGCCTCCTTCGCCGCCGTCACCGTCAGCCACGACCGCTACTTTCTCGAATCGACTTCGAGCCAGATCGTCGAGCTGAACCGCGTCTACGCCGACGGCCTGTTGCGGGTCAAAGGCAACTTCAGCCGCTTTCTGGAAGAGAAGCAGGCCTATCTGGAGTCGCAGAACCGCCAGGAGGAGAGCCTGCGCAACCGGGTCAAGACGGAGATCGAGTGGCTGCGCCGCGGCCCCAAGGCGCGAACCACGAAATCGAAGGCGCGCATCGATTCGGCCAACCGAATGATCGGCCAACTGGCCGAAATGAACTCCCGCACAGCGGTCAACTCCGCCGGAATCGACTTTGAAGCCAGTCAGCGCAAGACCAAGCGGCTGGTGGAGCTTAGCGGCGTGGCTCTGGCCGTTCCGGATTCCTCAGATTTCGGTCCTAGAGCTGAAAAGAGCCAGCGGCTCCTGTTTTCGGGGCTGAACTTCATTCTTACCGCGGGCATGAAGTTGGGCCTGGTGGGACCGAATGGCAGCGGAAAAACCACGCTGCTGCGCCTGCTGCGCGGCGAGGTCGAGCCGGCCGAGGGCAGCGTTCGCCGCGCCGAGGCACTGCGGCTGGTCTACTTCAGCCAGATGCGCGAACTGGACGAGAGCCTGACCCTGCGTCGCGCGCTTGCCCCCGAGGGCGACTCCGTCCTTCATCAGGGCCGCGTCGTTCACGTGGCCAGTTGGGCGGCGCGCTTCCTGTTTCCCGGCGAACAACTGAATCAGCCGGTCCGGAATCTGAGCGGCGGCGAGCGGGCGCGGGTGCTGATCGCCAAGCTGATGCTGGAGCCGGCGGACGTTCTGCTGCTCGACGAGCCAACCAACGATCTGGATATTCCCACCCTCGATATTCTGGAAGAAAACCTTCTCGATTTTCCCGGAGCGCTGGTGCTGGTGACGCACGACCGCTATCTGCTCAACCGCGTGGCCTCGACCGTCCTGGGCCTCGACGGCCGTGGGCGCACAGGGCAGTTTGCCGACTACGCGCAGTGGGAAGACTGGATCGAGCAACAAGACGATGGCGAGCGCGGTTCGTCGGTCCGCCGCGCCGATGGTTCCAGCGCCGTGCAACGCACGGGAGGCGAGGCGGCCTCCGCATCAGGAAGCAGGAAGAAACTCTCCTACCTTGAGGCCCGCGAGTTTGCGGCCATCGAGCAGCGGGTGGAGCAGTCGGATGCCCGTCTGGCCGCCGCCCGCAACCGCATCGAGCATCACGAGATCGCAACCGACGCAACCGCCCTGCAAGGGGCGCTGCGCGAACTGGATGCGGCCCAACAAGAGAACGATGGTCTCTATGCCCGCTGGGCGGAACTGACGGAAAAGGCTGGGTAGGCGGTCCGTCATCCTCACTCAAAATCGGCATACCCGACTCTATTTGCGTTCAAACGCTCCCGGCGCAGTCATTATGGGCTATATTGCTAACTGTCGCGTCACGCCCCGACGAACAAGGTCGCCGGAGATGAGTGCGCACCGTCTCGCGCCTGCCTAGGGCCAGGAGGCTCCCATGAAGGTTTCCGACACAATTGGAAAGGTATTGAAGTGCAAAGCACAAAACTCCGTCCTCTCGATCGCGCCGGAGCGATCGGTCTACGAAGCGATCGAGAAGATGGCCGAGCACAATATCGGCGCTCTACTGGTGCTTTCCGACGAGAGACTGGTCGGCATCCTCTCCGAGCGAGATTACGCACGCAAATGTGTGCTGCTGGGCCATCCTTCGAAGCAAACCCCGGTCCGCCAGATCATGACCAGCCCGGTTCTCTTCGTGACTCCGCAACAGACCGTGGACGAGTGCATGGCCATCATGACCGAGCGTCATTTCCGCCATCTCCCGGTCTTGCAGGATGAGACCGTGGTAGGGGTGATCTCCATCGGAGACTTGGTGAAATGGGTGATCTCCGGTCACGAGCGGACCATTCAAGAGTTGGAGGGCTACATTACGGGAGCCTATCCGGCATAGCTTCAGGCATTGCCATCCCAGCCATTTGAGTCGGTCAAGCCAAGACTTCGCACCGTCAATCCATCGACATACTGAGCTGGTGGCGCACATCGGCTCCGCGAATCCAGAAGATTACGTCGGTGGCGATATTGGAAGCGTGGTCGGCGATCCGCTCCAGATTCTTGGCGACCAGAATGCCGTGCATGGCCTGCTGGGTGTAACGCGGCCGCTCCTCGATGAGCCGCAGCAGATCGGCATTGGCGCGGCGGTTCATGCGGTCGATCTCGTCGTCCATCTCGCGTACCGAGTCTGCTAGCCGCGCATCGCCATCAAGCAGCGCCTGCACCGCCGAGCGGATCATGCGCGCCGCGAACTCGCCCATGGCCGCGAAATCCACCGGCAGATCGATCTCCTCGAAGGCCAGCATCTCCTTGGTGCGCCTCGCAATGCCCATCGACTGGTCGCCGACCCGCTCCAGATCTCCGTTGATCTTGATCACCGCCAGGATGAAGCGCAGATCGATGGCCATGGGCTGCTCCTTGGCCAGCAACTCGTAGGCCATCTCGTCCAGTTCGCGCTGGGCGCTGTTGATGGCCGTCTCATTCTGCTTGACGTACTTGCACAGCCCCTTGTCGCGCTGCAGGTAGGCATCCACCGCCGATTCCACCGCCTGCTGCGAAAGAGCCGCCATGGCCAGCAGCTTGTCCTTCAGCTCGGCGAGTTGCAATTGAAAGTGAATGCGCGGCACGACATATCTCCCTTATCCACTATCCACGATTTCCGATCCCGGTGTGTTACTGGCGAACAAAAATAACACGCTGCACCAGAAAAGTCACGCACCGAAGTTCGGACGGTTCCAAATTGGATTGGACGCATCGGAATGGATTTGGATGCCGCGGTCGAAGGGAGATGGCGGCACCCCACGCAATGGGGTAAGCCGGCCCGGCCGAGGAAAGCGCGGGTCCCGCCCGGCAGTCTAAATGGGATGGGGTGCGGTGTTGCGCGCGCCGGTCACGTTGTCAGGCTCATCGGTGAAGGATTTACCCGCCCTGTAGGCAAACTTCTGGAACTTGGAGCCGACCTTGCGGATTGCATCCTGATAGCCATCGTCCCAGGTGATGCGCGCCTCCCCGTCCACGTAGACCCACTTGCCGTGTTCGCGGTTGATCGTACGCAGAGCGTCGCCATTCTCCTCAAGGGTGATGAAGAAGTTATTCCCCATGCCGTCGCCGACCTCCCATTTCCCCAGAAAATGGCCGCGCGAGGGCAACGCGGAGCTAGCCGGAGGCGCACCGCTGGCCGCATCCGATGCAGTGGGGAACTCCACCCGCGCAATCTCCGAAAGATTGAAGCTCTGGCGGTGGCCATCCTTGAAGACGATAACAATGATGCCGGAGCCGCTCTTGGAGGCGGGGGGCGTCTTGGCAAAACCGACGGAAACAGCGAGACAGAGCATTGCGGCCAAGCCGGAAACGCAGACGATCTTACGCATGGGATTCTCCTTGTGCGATCGGAGTCGCGGGCGATCCGCGCTGGCGCCGCGCCAATATATCTACGCGGCCCGCGCGCCATTTGTTCCCGCAACTCGCTTCGGCACTGGAAACAAGAGGAGATGAATGCCGATGAGTTGTGGCAAAGGCGGAATGCGGGCACAGAAACACAGTTTCTGTGTTCCTGTGAAGCGTACTGTTGAAAATCATTGATTGTAGGTAAGTTAGCATAGGCTCCACAGTTTCACAGTTTCTGTGATTCTGTGTTTCTGTGAAGGCGCTCCGTGGAAAGCATTGATTATGATGGAGTTATATAGGCCTTCACAGTTTCACAGCCAAAATCGCGAATATTTCGGTGTTTTCGGTCCAGTCGATTT
>CAZMHC010000137.1:0-7960 GCA_964565955.1 uncultured Occallatibacter sp. | reverse complement strand
CCAGTGGCACGAAATCGCGGATGGCGGGGCTGCGCCCCTCGGTCCGCTTTCCCAGCCGGACTGTTCCGAGTTGCGTCAGGGACCCGATGGGCTTCCCCAGACCTCGCTTGATGGCTTCCAGACCGGCGATAAACGTCGTCGTCACGGCGCCCATGCCGGGGATCAGCACACCGAGTTTTCCCTCGGCGGGCGCGATGCGGACGTCTTGATTAGGCAAGTTTTACTCTCCTTAAAAGGTGAAATGCTATAATACCAACTCGATGCGCGAACGTGCGACGGCCACTTTGGCGACCATTGTCGTCGATGACGAGCAACTGGCCCGCGAAGAGCTTGCTTTCCTCCTCAAGGATTTCCCGGAGATAGAGGTTATCGGCACTGGTTCCAATGGGTTAGAGGCGCTAAACCTGATCGAGAAGCTGGAGCCGGAAGTGGTTTTCATGGACGTC
Organism: uncultured Occallatibacter sp.; assembly: GCA_964565955.1. Taxonomy (GTDB): domain Bacteria; phylum Acidobacteriota; class Terriglobia; order Terriglobales; family Acidobacteriaceae; genus Telmatobacter. The sequence continues at coordinate 7,514 of CAZMHC010000137.1, read as the reverse complement.
AACATGCCCGGATTGGACGGCCTGGGCGTGGCGCAACGGCTGCGGGAAAAAGGCATCGACCCGCCGCATTTCATTTTTGTGACAGCCTACGACCAGTATGCCGTGGAGGCTTTCCGGCTGGAGGCGATGGACTATCTGCTGAAGCCGCTCGACCGCGGGCGGCTGGCCGAGACCATCGACCGCGCGCGGCGCCTCATCCTCGAGAAGAGGTCGAGCGAGCCGATCCCCACCCGTGGCGGCGCCGCTGCCGCCCCGGCCCCCGCTCCCCGCACCAAGCTGATGGTCAAGGCTGCCAACCGGAATTTCATCGTGGATGCGAGCGACGTCATCTACGCCACCATCGATAGCGGCCTGATCACGCTCGTCACCACTTCCTTCGAGGGCCAATCGAACTACCGCACCATCGAAGACCTGCAGGCCAACCTGGACCGCGAGCTTTTCTGGCGCGTCCACCGCTCCTACCTGGTGAACATCAACCGCATCAAGGAAGTGGTGCCCTGGTTCAAGTCGAGCTACCAGCTCCGCATGGACGATAAGAAGCACACCGAAATCCCCGTCAGCCGCGTGCAAACGCGGCGGCTGAGGGAGCTATTCAAGCTGTAAACCCCGACAGTGCCACTCCTTCTCAAATTCGGCCTGTTCGCAAGCGGCAGCGGAATCGCGCTGTGCATCGTGGCGTTTGTTTCAGGCGGCGTGGGGATATGTACCAGCACTACGCTTGGAATCCTCATGGTGGAGACCGGAGTGTGCTTGGTGCCGGTCGGAGTCTTGCTCTGCATCGCAGCCGGCGTGGCCGCAGTCTTCAAACGCAAGCCCAACCCGGCCGCCTGAAGGTAGGACGGACGATCGGTTTTTGTCGTCTGTCAGGTTTTCCTGCCCCTCGAAATTGACAGACCACGAAAGGCGATGGTCTGTCCTACCACCCTTTACGAAACCCTAATGGTTCTTCTATGACTTATTTAGCGACTTCCGTCTACCATCGCTGCTGGAGCCTTTATGACCCCAGTCAGCGCAGGAGACGAGATCGATTGTTACAGAATTGAGAGCCTGGTCGCCCGCGGCGGCATGGCAACTATTTTTCGCGCCATCGATATGCGCGATGGACGCACGGTTGCCATCAAGGTGCCGCATCCCGAAGCCGAGTGCGACCCGGTCTTCTTCGATCGCTTTCAACGGGAGATCCTGATTGGCAGGAAACTCAACCACCCCGGCACCGTCAAGACACTCAACCGTGGTGACGGCAGCCGGCTGTACATGGTAATGGAGTGGGCCGAGGGGCGTTTGCTTCGCCAGACGATGGCCGATGAGGGCCGGTTCTCCATCGAGCGCAGTCTGCGGATCGCGCTCGCCATCTGCGACGCCCTCCATCACATTCACTCGTACGGCGTGGTGCATCGGGACCTGAAGCCGGAGAATATTTTGCTGGATGCGAGCGACGGGATCAAGATCATCGATTTCGGCATCGCCTACACCGCGGCTACGCGCCGGCTCACCTTCGGCAAACTCTCCGAACTGATGGGCAGCCCCGACTACATTTCGCCCGAGCAGGTGAAGGGCAAACGCGGCGATGCACGGAGCGATGTTTATGCGCTCGGTGTGATGCTTTATGAAATGGTCACCGGCCGGCCGCCGTTCACCGGCTCCAACCCGTTTCAGGTGATGAACGACCGCGTGGTCAACCATCCGGTGCCGCCCCGTGAAATCGATCCGGAGATTCCGCCGCAGATCCAGGAGATCATCTACCGCGCGTTGGAGCGGGAGCCTGCCAGGCGTTACGCCAATGCTCGCGAGTTCGCCAGTGACCTGGCGCATCCGGAACAGGTGACGGTGCGCGAAAGGCCGGAGCTTCGCGACTGGCGGGCGCGCCGGTCGCCGAGGAAGCGCAGTGCGCTCGCCTACGCGATGCTGGCACTGCTTCCGGCCGTCGTCTTCGGCCTGCTCTTCGTTGCCGCGCACCATGGCTGAGAGGCGGCGCGAACCGGCTTATGGCTGCGCGGGCAGCAACCGCGACTCGGCCTGAAATTTGCGGAAGTTGCTGAACCCGATCTCGAGTTCCGCCCTGGCCGCGGCGACCAGCATCAATCGCGCCGATGCGCTCACCGCGATCCGCTTCGGCAGCCAGACTTCATCGTTGACGCGGGTTTCCTCGAACGTAAGGTGACTTCCCTTGGCGAGCCGCACCAGTATCCCCCCGTACGAAATCGTGTCCAGCGTCTCGGCTTCCAGCTTCACCCACTGGCTGTCCCGCTTATCGATCCACAATTTGGCTTTGATTTTGGGAAAGTAAGCGGTCGCGGCGGATTTCGGCTGGTATCCGGGCTTTGGCGTGGCGGCGATCACGTAGGCATCCCGGCCGTTCAGCGTCTCTTCACCCGCCATCCTCAAATCGAACGCGTCCGGTATCTCGTGGAAGGGAGCGCGCTGCCGCTTCTGTTTGCGGTCCCATTCGGCGATGCGGCGATCGCGCTCGGTAGGCGTCTCCTTGCGGCGCTCGTCGATGCTCTTGCGCAGCTTCTCCTGTTCCTTCCGCTCCTCGGCTGACGGCAGCGGATGGTCGTTGCGCTCGACCAGCCGGCGATAAGGAGAGCCCTCGAGCAGAGTCACGTCGAACGTGCGGCTCTCGGGCGCCTTCTTGAGTTTCCCCGACCGGTCGAGCATTCGCGTCTCATCCCGTTCGAGAAACGTGTAACTGCGCGCGACCGCTTCGTTCCGGTTGTCCAGTTCGATCGAGCGCCGAACGATCTCACGCGCATCCGGTGCGTTCTGCGCAACCAGGAGACAGGGAATAGAAGCACATAACGCCAGCACGCGCATACAGTTCATTTTATCGCGGTCGCAGCTCAGACTCCGACCGCGCCGCCTATTCCCGCCCAATCCACTAGGACGGCAGGAAAGCCTCGTGCTTCGCAGTCAGGCTCGTTGAAGGTGGATTTCGAAGATGCAGCGTTTGCCACCGCGCAAAACCGATTCCTTCAACTCCACACGCACGGGTTGCTGCAGGAGAGTCTCCCAGGTGTGTTTCTGCCAACCCAGGGAGCAATTGCAGACCACCGGAGGAGTGTTCTGAAGACGGCTGATCAGGGGGCAGTAGCAGTCGGAGCGCTCCGGCGAGGTCATCGTAATGACGCCCTTCTCGCGATCCCAAGTCACGTCGTCACCGGATGACCCCAGTTTGATCAACTTGCAGAGACCCTCGAAATCGCCGCGATGCTCGATCACAGTCTGATCCCAGAGCGAGGAGCAGTATGTGCCCAGTTCCAGCAACGTCTCGTCCAGGTCCGCTTTGCTCATCCGCTCCGCGAGGATCTGCACCAGTTTGGCATAGCGCTGCTTCACGAATCGCAGGCGCCAGTCCTCGGGATTGGCCGGCTCGCCGGCAGAAAGGCCGGAGATGGGAACCAATACTCCGGCCGCGCAGGCGCATACTCCCCTAGCACAAGCGCCCAGGAACTCTTTTCGGTCCATCGATGCTCTCCTCAAGGGCCGCCGGCAGACGCCGCGGCCCGAGTCGCATCCACAATATCAGAGTTTCGCATGTTCAATTCAGCTTCGAGGGGCCGAAACGCGGATCCGCCAATTACTTCGCGTTCTTGCAGGCGTCGGACAGGGCCGCTTTATCGGTTTGGGCCTTAAAGCACTTTCCCGTCGCGTTCAGGTTCGGGTCCTTCTTCATGTCGGCCATGGCACCAACCTTGACGTGGCAGGTGGTGCAAGCCTTTCCCGTGGCTTTGGCAAATACCGGGGTGGCCTGGGTGGGCACGGTGGTCACTACCAGACCTGCCAGAACGATCGCGGCCGAGACCGCCAGTTTCAATACGCGCATGGTATCTCTCCTTAAGGAATCACTGGATCGAACCCGGTGAAGCAGCATCCCGAAGTCCGAATATCCTCAAATACTATAACCTGAATGTGGTTAAAAACAGCGATATTTCGTATTAAAAAAAGCGCATTGTTGGGGGAAATCGCGCAATCAGAGGTTGGCGTTTGGCTCCAGGCTCCGCCAAAGGTACCAGCTCGCCACCGTGCAGAAGGGGCGCCACCGCTTTGCCATCGCCTCGATTTCGCCGGGCAGCGGCGGCGCCTCCAGACCGTATGCCTGGCGGATGGCGTTGCGGATGCCCAAATCGCCGGTGGGCAGCACATCGTGCCGGCGCAGGGCGAAGATCAGAAACATGTGGACGGTCCAAACGCCGATCCCCTTTACAGCGGTCAGCCGCGCCATCACTTCCTCGTCGGCCAGGTCCGGCAATTCCTCGAATCGGATTCGGCCGTCGCGCGCGTGTCGCGCCAGGTCGCGGATATACTCGGTCTTCTGGCCGGATAGCCCCACTGCCCGCATCCGCGCCGGGCGCAGCTTGAGGATGCTTTCCGGCGTGATCTTGCCCCCCGCGGCTTGGCCCAACCGGCCGAAAATCACGTGCGCCACTCGCCCGCTCAACTGCTGGTATACGATGGATTTCACTAGCGTCTCAAAATCCGGGTCGCGGAATTCGATACGATAGTCTCCGACCCGGTCGATAATCCCGGCCAACACAGGGTCCGACTTTCGGAGGTGGCGAATGGCTTTCTGCATCATGAAACACTTGGGGGCCGGGACACGTCACCCTTATTGTACCGGCATGCGAATCCTCTTAGTCTTGACCCTAGCTGGCGCGCTGTGCGCGCAGACGCCGCAGAATCCTCCTCCCTCCGCCGAGGAGGCGCCCGCAACGATCCAGGTGGACGTCAACGTGGTCAACGTGCTGGCCAGCGTTCGCGACAAGCGAGGCGGCCTGGTGGCCAACCTGGATCGCGGCGATTTCAACATCTTCGAGGATGGCAAGCCACAGGAAGTCAAATACTTCGCGCGCGAAACCGATCTCCCGCTGACGATCGGCCTGGAGATCGACGTGAGCGGCAGCCAGCGCAACCTGCTCGATATCGAACGGAGCGCGGCATCGCAGTTTTTCAGCCAGGTCTTGCGCAAGAAGGACGAAGCGTTTCTCATCAGTTTCGGGGAGGAATGCGAGTTGCTGCAGGATTACACCGGTTCCGCCCGCCTGCTCACGCGGGGGATGGACGGATTGCGGATCAGCTCCGGCGTGGGCGGCTTCGGTCCCGGGCCGGTGCCAACGGCTGGCGGCCCGCGCGGCACGGTGCTCTACGACGCGGTTTATCTGGCCGCCGACGAAAAGCTGCGCACGGAAGTCGGCCGCAAGGTAATCGTACTCATTACCGATGGTGTGGACGAGGGCAGCCAGAAGACGATTGACGCTGCCATCGAGGCCGCCCAGAAGGCCGATGCTGTCATCTACAGCATCGATTACTCCGATCCCCGAGCTTACGGTGGCTTTGGCTCTTTCGGAATCGGCGGCGGCGCCGGCGAGGGCTACCTGCGCAAGATGTCCGACGCGACCGGCGGCCACGTGTACGTGGTGGGCCGAAACCACCCGCTGGAGGAAGTGTTCCGCGAGTTGCAGGAAGAAATGCGCAGCCAGTACTCGATCGGCTTCACCTCGACCAACGACAAACGGGACGGCACCTATCGCAAGCTGGAAGTCCGCATGAAGGACAAGAACCTGAAGGCCCAGGTGCGCAAAGGCTATTACGCCGTCAAACCGGAAGCAAGGTAGGACAGACCATCGCCTTTTGTGGTCTGTTGGGATGGGCCGCCGGCCCGCGAAGTTCCATGAAAAACTCCGGTAACGCCGGCGGTCTTGCCGCCGGTGACCTGCCGGGATTCCCGGAGCTCCGGGGCGGTTTTTCGACTCTGTCGCGCCTGGATCGATTCGCGGCGTTGACAGACGACAAAAGGCGATCGTCTATCCTACGCGTGAACCCGCTGGGCGAACCACTCGAAGGCCGATTCCATCGTGACGTTTCCGTCCGCATCGAGCACCTGCACGCGCACTTCGATGGTGGCACGCCCCCTTCGGGTTAACGTCTCCAGGAAACGTTCCGCTTCCTCGGGGGGAGCGCTCGCCTGCGTGGTCAACTCGCCCGAAGCCGGCCGGCGGAATTTGACGTCGGCGTGGCGGACCACCGCCGCATAGTTGGCTGCCGCTTCGCCGAAGCGGTCGAGCAGCCATTGCCCGCTAGCCGCCTCGGCGAGCGAAAATTGCGCACTGGCGTGGACGGTCCCAAGGTGGTTGTGATACTTCGAATCCGCGGGCAGCACGAGGGTGGCCCCACCCGTCCGCAAGCCGAGGAACCGATTGAACGGAATCGCCGAGACATCCATTCGGCCAGACTAACATGCGGAACGGCGCGGCCAGCGGTGTTCCGCTACCGAGCCTGGGTGGCGGCGCTGGCGGGGCGTTGGGCGAAGTACTCCACTAGCGCGGTCGCGATGGGCGGCATGGGCTCAAGGCCGAGGCGCTCCATCTTGGCGTTGGATAGCGCGGAATACTGCGGGCGGCGCGCCACGGCGCGATACTCGCGCTGGTTGGTGGCCAGCACCAGCGGGTCAAGGCCGGCCGTCTGAAAGATCAACCGCGCGAACTGGAACCAACTGATGGGCGCTCCGCCGCCGATGTGGAACACGCCGGTCTGGCCGCGCTCGACCAGGTCGACCGCGCGCGCGGCCAGCAGCGGTGCGAAGGTGGGTGATGCCACATGGTCTTGCACGACCTTGATCGGGTGCCGGGACGACGCCAAGCGCAGCATCAGTTCGACGAAATTTCCGCGCGCCGTGTGGCAGCCGGCGGGCCCATACACGCCCGAGGTGCGGACGATCAACGCGTCGTCCAGGTAAGCCCGTGCATACAATTCTCCGCCGAGCTTCGAAACCGCGTAAGCGCTCAGTGGGTGCGGATGGTCGTCTTCGGCATAAGGATGGTGCGCGAAGCCGTCAAAAACGTAGTCGGTCGAAAACTGCACCAGCCGCGCGTCGGCCTGGCGGCACGCCAGCGCCATGTGCCGCACGGCCAGCGCGTTGATTTGGAATGCCGCTTCCGGCTCGCGTTCGGCCACGTCGACCTGGTTGTAGGCGGCGCAATTGAATACCACGCCGGCATCATGTGCCGCCACCGCGCTTTCCACCGCCGCGCCATCCGTGATGTCGACGTCTCCACGGTCGAAGCCGAGCGTCGCGTAGCGGCGCGATTCGAGTTCGCGCATTAGTTCGACTCCCAATTGGCCGGCCGCGCCGAACACCACCGCTCGTGGGGTCATAGGAGGATCTCCGAATTGAGTCTTAATGCCAGCGATGCGCGTATGCCAGCGCCAGCGCGGTCAATGCGACCAGCACTAGCAGCGCCAGGAGGATGCGCCCACGCACGAACGTCAACCAGGAATCCGCCGGCTCGCCCCGCCCGAGCGCCGAATCGAGCAGCCGGCGCGGCGTCGAACCCGGCAGGGCGCGCATGGCCTTGGTGATTTCGCGGCGCCCGCGCCGGTCGGCGATCAGGATGGTGGCGGAATTGCCTCCATTGGTCGACTCGATTAGCTTGGTTCGCAGCGGGCCGGGCACTTCTTCCACCGAGCGGTACACCAGGTCCGCTCCGCCCGCCGAAATCAGCACCGTGGAGCTCTGA
>CAZMHC010000136.1:0-7980 GCA_964565955.1 uncultured Occallatibacter sp. | reverse complement strand
AGGCCGACGTGGGCGTGGCCATGAACTCCGGCACCCAGGCGGCCAAGGAAGCCGGAAACATGGTCGATCTCGACTCCAACCCCACCAAGCTCATCGAGATCGTCGAGATAGGCAAGCAGTTGTTGATGACCCGCGGCGCGCTGACCACCTTCTCCATTGCCAACGACGTGGCCAAATACTTCGCCATCATCCCCGCCATGTTCGCCGGCGTCTTCCCGGTGCTGGGCGCGCTCAATATCATGTTCCTGCACTCGCCGGAATCGGCCATTCTATCGGCGGTCATCTTCAACGCCATCATCATCGTGGCCCTCATCCCGCTGGCCCTCAAGGGCGTGAAATACGAGCCAAAGGCCGCCGACATTCTGCTGCGCAACAACCTGCTGGTCTATGGCGTGGGCGGCATCGTCGTCCCCTTTATCGGCATCAAGATCATAGATGTGATTCTGGTGGCGCTGAAGCTGGCCTAACGCAAGTTGTCGCACATGGAATAAGTGAACCTGTTGTATGCCGCAGTTTTGAAAGGGCGCGACTTCAGTCGCGCCGCAACAGCAACAAAAGATCGCGGGCTTTAGCCCTGAGGCAAGGTTTCAAGGAGCACGAGTATGCACTCCGTCTGGAAGACTTCTATTCGCTTCACCATCGTTACCGCGGTCCTATTGGGCCTGGGCTACCCCCTCGTGGTCACCGGCATCGCCGCCGCTATCTTCCCGCACAAAGCCGCCGGTAGCCTCATCCTCAAGGACGGCACGGTCATCGGCTCGGAGCTGCTGGCGCAGAGCTTCACCAGCGTCAAGTACTTCCATCCCCGCCCCTCGGCCGCCGGCAACGGCTATGACGCCACCGCTTCCGGCGGATCGAACCTGGCCCAGTCCAGCAAGACTCTGGTAACCCGAATCCAGGGCGACATCGACAAGCTGGTCGCTCAAAACCCCGGCAAGCCGGTGCCCATCGACCTGGTCACCGCGTCCGCCTCCGGCCTGGACCCCGACATCACCCCCGATGCCGCCTTCTATCAAGTTTCGCGCGTCGCCGCCGCCCGCAAGCTGAGCGAGGAAACACTGCACGCCTTGGTTCAGCGCCACATAACCGGCCGCCAATTCGGCCTCCTCGGCGAAGCCCGCGTCAACGTCCTGGCCCTCAATTTGGATCTCGACAAGATCGCGCGATAACCGTTGCATCGCGGCTTCCCCGCCATGCAACGAGTTCCGCATCGCCTCGGCATCGACGACGGCAAACATATATCTGGACGTTGCCTTTTGCCGGTGAGCGATTCTGTGCGGATGCAACCGCGGGAAATCGCGCATCGCTGAATTCATCGCTTGAACGAGCGCTTTTGCATCCAGCGATAGGTCGATTTTCGCTTGGAATCGTTATGGCCGGTTGTAGATAGAGGTATCGAAGGTAGGTGGGGCGAAAGCCCGGCCGCGGGGGGACATTCACTCATGGATTTTCGGCACGGCCCGATTCATCTCGCGGATTCACACAGCAGGTTCTATACTGACATTTTGCCCCAACCTGTCCCCTGGAGGTTCCCGATGCGATTCGCGCGCCGTCTGTTTGCCGCTGCGTTTGCGGCTTCACTCTTAGTTTTGCCGTTGCTTGCGGGCACCGAGGACGCGGAGCCTGCCGCCAAGCCCGCCGCGGCCGCCGACAAGGAGAAAGACAAACCGGCTGACGCCGCGCCGCCCGCCGATGTATCAACGCAAGGCGCGGTGGACGTTGGCGGCCAGCATATCGTTTACACCGCCATCGCGGGAACGCTGACGGTCGGCTCGACCGATGTGCAGGATGGGCAATTGGGTCTGGACGGCAAGCCGCAGCCGGGGAGCCAGCTTGCGCTCACCGAGTCCAAGGAACCCAAGGACGCGACGCCCGTGGCGCGCATCTTTTACGTGGCCTATTTCAAGAAGGACGCCAAGGCCGAGGAGCGGCCTGTCACCTTCTTTTTCAATGGCGGTCCGGGCAGCTCGACAGTGTGGCTGCATATGGGTTCGCTGGGGCCCAAGCACGTGGTCACCGAAGGCGACCAGCACCTGCCCGCCGCACCCTACAAGCTGGTGGACAATGCCTATTCGCTGCTCGACGCCAGCGACCTGGTCTTCATCGATATGCCGGGCACCGGCTTCGGCCGGCTTATCGGCAAGGACGCGGAGAAGGCCTTCTGGGGCGTGGACGAGGATGCCAACGCCTTCGCCCGCTTCATCGCCCGCTTTATCGGCAAGTACAACCGCTGGAACTCGCCCAAGTACATCTTCGGCGAGAGTTACGGCACCACCCGTTCGGCGGTGCTGGCCGACATCCTGGAAAACCAGAAAGCCATCGACCTGAACGGCGTGATCCTGCTTTCGCAGATATTCAACTTCACCACCGACATCGACATTCCCAACGGCAACCCCGGCGTGGACCTTCCCTATATGCTGGCGCTGCCCACCTATGCGGCCACGGCCTGGTATCACAAGAAGCTGCCTCAGCAGCCGGCGGCCCTGGAGCCGTTTTTGAAGGATGTGGAAGAGTTCGCCATGGGGCCTTACTCGCACGCGCTGGCGCTGGGCACGGACCTTTCCGACGAGGAGAAGCGGCAGGCCGCCGAGAAGCTGCACGAGTACACCGGGCTGGCGACGGCCTATCTGATCAAGGCTAACTTGAGAGTGAACGGCGGCGAGTTCGAGAAGACTTTGCAAGATGACGAGGACCTGACCACGGGGCGGCTCGATACGCGCTTCTCCGGCCCCAACCTCAACCCCTTGAGCGAACAGGCTGAGTACGATCCGCAAAGCGCGGCCATCTCCTCGGCATACGTTTCGCTCTTCAACGACTACGCGCGCCGCGACTTGAAGTACGGGGAGGGGCAGACCTATCAGCCCTTCGCGCTCTTCGGCGCCACGCAATGGGATCTGGTGCATCGCGGCAATCCGGTCAGCCTCAACGTCGCGCCCGATCTTGCCGAAGCGCTCAAGACCAACCCCCGCTTGAAGATCATGGTCAACGGCGGCTACTACGACCTGGCCACGCCCTTCTTTGCCGCCATCTACGAGGAGAAGCACCTGCCGATTCCGCAGTCGTTGGCCAAGAACATCGAGTACGCATGGTACGAGTCCGGGCACATGGTCTACGTGCGCGAGGAGAGCCTCAAACAACTGCACGACCGCGTGGCCGCTTTCATCAAGAGCACACAGACGGCGACGAAGTAAGTTCGATTTACGATTATGCGGTCACTATCTCGCTGAAATCGGCGATGCCGGAGAAGCCATTGAGCACCTCTTGAATCAGCGCCAGATTCGCGCCGCGAATTGCCGGGTCGGGATCGAGCACCATCACTTTGTCGAAGAAGGCATCGACGACTGGGCGCAGTGTGGCGATGGCTTCCAGCGCCTGCCCGTAGAAGCGCAGCTTGCGCAGCGCCGCCACTTCCGGCGCAAGCAAGGCAGCCGCATCGGCGAGTTGCTTTGCCTCCGGCGCAAGCGCCGCGTCCTTCGGAGAGCCGAGGGCAAAGCCCTTTTCCTCGGCCTGGCGAAGAATATTCTTGATGCGCTTGAAGGCAGCGGAGATGGCCGCGAAATCGTCGGACTCGCGGGCCTCCGTCAGGGCCTCGGCGCGGGCGATCGCGTCGCGCACATCGTCGGCGTCGGCGGCTAGCACGGCGTTGACTACGTCATAAGCAAAACCGCGTACATCCTTCAGATAGAAGTTCAGGCGCTCGCGCAGGAAGGCCTCTACTTGTTCTTTGTTTGCACCTTCCGCGCCGCTTGCACTCAACACATCGCTCCGTTTGAGCGGCAACTGCGACTCAGCGAGAATCTTTACGATTGCATTCGCAGCGCGACGCAGCGCGAAGGGATCTTTCGATCCGGTCGGCGCGTTGCCGATGCCGAACATCGCGACGATCGTTTGGATGCGATCCGTAAGGCCGAGGAGTTGGCTCTCCGCTCTCTCAGGGATCGCATCTTCAACGGATGCGGGCTTGTATTGGTCATGGATGGCTTCCGCCACCACCCCATTCATTCCCTGGGCAAGCGCGTAGTTGGCGCCGATGATACCTTGCAGTTCGGTGAATTCCTTCACTAACTCGGTGGTTAAATCGGTCTTGGCAAGCCTCGCGGCAATGCGCAGAGACTCCTCGTCCACAATTCCGCCATCCCCGGTAACTCGCGAACCTCGATCTTTCGGAAGACTTCCGAGCAGCGCTTCGACGACGGCAAGATTTTGTTCGGACTTCCAATGGTAGCTGCCCAAGTCCCTGTGAAAAGTAACATTCTTCAAGCTCTCCACGCGCTCGGTCAGCGGCGTCTTCTGGTCGAAGTCCCAGAAGAAGCGCGCATCCTTGAATCGCGCCCGCAAGACACGGGCATTGCCGTGGCGGATGATGGCTTCTCCCTCGGCGTTCACTTCGGTATTCAGCACTGCAAGAAAATGCGGCAGAAGGTTGGTATATTTCGGAGCCAAAGCCGGATTCAATTCTTTCGTCCGACCTTCCAATGCGAAGTATTTCTGGTGGTCGCGCATCACAGTAACTAGAACCTCTTCCGGCAGGTCCAGATACTCCGGCTCGAAGTTACCCAGCACAACCGTCGGCCACTCGGTAAGATGAACGACCGTTTCCACCAGCGGCTCATCCTCGCGCCAGCGCGCTCCTTCAACTGTGCGCGTGGCCGCATCCAGCCCCTTGCGAATCGACTGCCTCCGCTCGGCTGCATCCACCACAACATAAGCCTTGCGCAACGCTTCCGAGTAATCTTTCGGCTGATCGATCATGACCGGCGCGGAACCATGCAGCACACGATGGCCACGGCTTTCTTTTCCGGCCCGAATGCCCGCTATCTCGAGCCGAACCACAGCCGAGTCAAGCAGCGCGACGATCCAGCGAATGGGACGGACAAAGCGCTCCGGCTTGCCCGCGCGCCAGTACATATTCTTGGCCCAATAAAGACTTAAAACTTCCCTGGGCAGTTCTTCCTTGAGTAACTCCGCCGTTGTGCTGCCTTGCTTCTTGACCGTCGCGCCCACATATTCGCCCTTGGCGTTTGCGACCTTTTCGAGCGAGGAAACGGCCACGCCGGCCTTCTTGGCAAAGGCCACGGCCGCGGCAGTTGGAGCGCCGTCCTTGAAGGCTACCTTCCACGATGGGCCGGTCAATTGCTCTTCGATGTCAGCTTGGCTGGCGAGCACGTCCTCGACTAGAACGGCCAAACGACGCGGGGTCGAGTAAGTGGTAACTTTGGCTTCGGCGCCAAGCAGGCGCTCGCGCGCCAGCAGTTCCTTCACCCGGCGGCCCAGTTCAGCCTCGGCTCCGGCGATCATGCGGGCGGGAATCTCATCCAGCCCAATTTCCAATAGAAAATCCGACATTGCTAGGTTCTTTCCGCGTTACTTTGTAGAGCCGAAAGGAGCAAAAAGCAACCGCAGGTCCTTCGACTCCGCTACGCTCCGCTCAGGATGACAGCGTTTCAGGAAACCTGCTGCGCCGCATAGACTTTGGCCGCGCCGACGGCCAGTGTGCGAATGCGGCCAATCATGCCGACGCGCTCGGTGACGCTGATGGCGCCGCGCGCGTCCAGAATGTTGAAAAGATTCGAGCACTTGAGCGCCAGTTCATAAGTGGAGATCAGAGGGAAGCGGCGCTTCTCCGTCGCGCTCGCGTCTTCCCTGGCCAGCAGCGCATTGGCTTGAGTCAGCAACGCCTGCGCCTCGGCCTCGTAAAGGTTGAAATGGGTCCATAGCTTCTCCACGTCGGCGCATTCGAAGTTATAGACCGAGTATTGCAGCTCCTCGGTCAGCCGCACGTCGCCATAAGTCACCGCCGCGCCGGTTTCGGGGTCGCGCGCCCATACAATGTCGTAGACCGAGTCCACATCCTGCATGAAAGCGCAGAGGCGCTCCAGCCCATAAGTCAATTCGGCGCAGATAGGGTCCAGATCGAGCCCGCCGCACTGCTGGAAGTAAGTGAACTGGGTAATCTCCATTCCGTCCATCATCACTTGCCAGCCCACGCCCCAGGCGCCGACGGTCGGCCCTTCCCAGTTATCCTCCTCGAACTTCAGATCGTGCTTGCGGAGGTCGATGCCGATGGCTTGGAGCGACTGGAGATATAGCTCCTGGACGTTCTCTGGGGGCGGCTTCAGGATCAACTGGAACTGCGTATGCCGGAAGAGCCGGTTGGGATTTTCGCCGTAGCGGCCGTCTGCCGGCCGGCGCGAAGGCTGCGCATAGCCGACGCGATAGGGCTTCGGACCCTGTACGCGCAGAAAAGTCTCTGGGGCCATGGTGCCCGCGCCCACTTCCACGTCGTAGGGCTGCTGGAGGACGCAGCCACGCTCCGCCCAAAAGCCCTGCAAGCGGAACAAAAGCTCCTGAAAGGTGAGCGCTGCCGGTTTGGGAGGGGATGCAATTGCGGAAATGGACACGTGATACTCTCTCTCGACGGTACTTCTCCGATTTTATCAGCCTCGAACAGACGCCGGCGCGGGAACCGGAACCCCACACGCCGCGTATCACACCCAGAGCGCCCAGCGCCGCGTCCAAATCTCATGCAGAATTTTTCCGACACGATCGGGCAGGTCTTTCGCGCCATCCTGGCCAACAAGCTGCGCAGCTTCCTGACCATGTTTGGAATCGCCTGGGGAGTCGGTTCGCTGCTGGTTCTTGTGGGCCTGGGCGAGGGCTTTCGCAGCGGGCAGCATAAGCAGTTGGCCACCTTCGGCAACGATCTGGTGATGATGTGGAACGGCACCATCCCCGCACTGGCCAACCAGCACACAGGAATGCGCCCTTACGAGCTGACGCTGGGCGACGAGGATGCGGTGCGCCGACTGCCGGAGTTGCGCGCCGTGACCGACGAGCTGATCCGCAACGATCTCTATGAAGTGAGCCAGTGGAGCAACACCTCCAGCCACGTGTTGGGGACGGAGCCAAACTACACCGCGGTGCGCTTCATCCCCATGGATCAGGGCCGCTTTCTGGACGAGGCCGACCTGACCGAACGCCGCCGCGTCGCGGTGCTGGGCGCGAAGGCCGCCACGCTGTTGTTTCCCGGCAGGCCCTTGCTGGGCGAGGTCATCGCCATCAATGGGACGGAGTTTACCGTCATCGGCACGGTGCAGAAGATCGTCCGCGGCAACAACGACTTCGACGACCAGAAGGTTTACGTTCCCATTACCACCATGCTGGAGCTCTTCGCGCTGAAGGGAGAAAACATTCCCCGCGACGCGATAACTTCCATCCAGTATCAGCCCACTGACAGGGGCAACGTCCTGGCCGCCGTGGCCGCGGTGCATCGCGTCATCGCCCAGCGGCACGGCTTCGATCCCGCGCTGAAGGACGCCTTCATGGAGTGGGACACCATCGAGGAAGAGAAGATGATCTCGGCCATCTTCAACGCCATGGACATTTTTCTGGGCGGGGTGGGCATCGTCACGCTGGGACTGGGCGCGGTGGGCATCATCAACATCATGCTGGTTTCTGTCTCCGAGCGGACCAGGGAGATTGGACTGCTCAAGGCCATCGGCGCCACCAAGGGCAGCATCCTGGCCCAATTTTTTTGGGAGGGCCTGCTGCTGACCGGCATCAGCGGCCTGATCGGCATCGCCGCTTCGGCGGGATTCATGTGGCTGTTGCAACAGGCGCTCACCGGCAAGATGCCGGGCTGGGACCCGCCGCGTCTGGTCCCGTGGTCGGCGGCGCTGGCCCTGGGTTCGCTGGTGTTGAGCGGTGTGGCCGCCGGGCTTTACCCGGCCGGCAAAGCGGCGGCGCTGGACCCGATCGAGGCGCTGCGGCGGGAGTAGGGAGACAGTTTTCAGTTGTCAGTTGTCAGTTTTGTGTTGTGAAGTGACTTAATGGGGCAAGCATTTCGTGATTTGCAAGTATGGCAAAGAGCAATCCAATTGACGGTGGCAATCTACCGTCTAACCCAGGGTTTTCCACGCGAGGAAGTCTATGGATTGTCCAGTCAGATCAGACGTTCGGCAGTTTCGGTGCCAAGCAATA
>CAZMHC010000135.1:0-8001 GCA_964565955.1 uncultured Occallatibacter sp. | reverse complement strand
ATGCTGTCGTGCAACAGGTTAGGAGATTTTCCCGAAAAATAGCCGGACAGCAGTGTGTTCGTATATACCCTTGCAAGAGCCATTGACGAACGCCGACTGGAACTTAAAAAGAAGTCGAATGACGGTTCAATCATAACGATGGAGGAGCAACAATTATCACTGTTTAGAAGCCTGCGATTTAAGAGTTTTTTTATCGCATCCATGGCTGCATGCTTGGAGTCTATCTTAGGCCGTAAAGTTGATCCAGAAACGATTGCGTTCAAGACAGAGGAATGCAAGAGCAATAGTTTGCTTGCACTCGTGGCGGCCTGGACACCTGTAGTTGAGGCTGTATTGTCCCTTGTCGCGACACGAATTGATTCAGCAAAGTTTGCAGAGAGAGCCTCTGACGAGTCACTTGTTGGCGAAGTATCGAAAGATGTCAGTGCAATACTTTATGCAAGCAGGAAATCTCTCCAGCTTGATACTTTCATCGCATTGGTCCCCGATAGGTAGCGTAATCCAGTGTGCCGAAGTATGAATTGGAGTAAATCGATCGAACTGGCGGAATCTTTGGTCTTCTTAGCATCAGATTGAGAACTTGGGCAAATCCAAATCAATGCATTTCAAGCCCGTCGGGTGGGCCAAACAAGACTGGCGCGAAGCGGCAGCACATCACAGGGCGGGAAGACGGGCGTCCGCTGTGAAACTGGGGTCTGGGGGGCGATTCGGGGTTGATTATCCAATGTATAATCAGCAGTATGTGAGGGTTTTCCGGCGGCGGAAGCGGGCGCGGCGGGGAGATTTTTGCAATCCATTCCGGGCAGGCGGACGATGCACACCAACTCCGGCGCGGCGGCGCCATTGAAGCTCGGCATTCTGCTCTCCGGCCGCGGCTCGAACTTTCTGGCCATTGCGGAATCGATTCGCGCCGGACGGCTGAAGGGCGTGGAGATTGCCGTCGTCGTCTCGAATGTGGCCGAGGCGGGCGGCATCGAGGCGGCGCGAGAACTGGGATTGCCGACAGCGGCTTTTGTCTCCAAAGGCCGCAGCCGCGCCGAGCACGAAGCCGATCTGATCGCCTGCCTGCGGGAGCATCGGGTCGATCTCATCTGTTTGGCCGGTTATCTGCGGCTGCTCTCGCCGGAGTTTGTGGCGGCCTTTCCCAATCGCATTCTGAACATTCATCCTTCGCTGCTGCCGGCCTTTCCCGGCCTGGATGCGCAGCGGCAGGCCTTCGACTATGGCGTGAAGGTGGCCGGCTGCACGGTGCATTTTACCGACGAGCATCTGGACCACGGCGCGATCATCTTGCAGCGGGCGATTGCGGTGCTGGAGACCGACGACGCGCACTCGCTCGCCGAGCGGATTCTGGCCGAGGAGCATTTGGCTTACACCGAGGCCATTGCCTGCGTGGTGAGCGGGGAGTACGAGCTGCGCGGCCGGCGGTTTGTGAAGCGGAACCCGCAAGGAACTTCGCGCAATCCGGGAACATCCCCTTTAGGCTGATTGGATTGGGCGCGTTCAGAGCGACAGTCTTTCGCCGATTGCATATCCTTTTGCAACTATTTCACGCCGCAGTGACTTTAGTCGCTGTGAACGCCGTTCGGATCGCCTATGGTCAATCTGCAAGTCAAAACCGGACGGAAAGGTTGCTTATGTTTTGCTATCAATGCGAGCAGACTTCAAAGGGTGAAGGCTGCCAGACGATCGGCGTTTGCGGTAAGGACGAAACGACCGCGGCTTTGCAGGATCTGCTGATTCATGCCATCAAGGGCATTTCGAGCTATGCGCATCGCGCGCGGCAGTTGGGAGCGATCGACGCGGAGATCGATGCCTTCACCATCCAGGCGATCTTTGCCACGCTGACCAACGTCAACTTCGACCCGGAGCGGCTGGTCGCGCTGATTCATCGGGCGATTCAGACGCGCGACGCGGCGCGAGCGCTCTATGAGCGGGCCAGCGTTCAGGCTGGAATTGTGCCCGTGGAGGTTGGCGGTCCCGCTGCCTGGATTCCCGCCGCGACGCTGGAAGGATTGCTCGACCAAAGCCGCCACGCGCTCTTGCCGGTTCGCTTTTTGGCGGAGAGCAAGGAGATTGCCAATCTCCAGGAATTGGTTCTCTACGGCATCAAGGGCGTTGCCGCCTATGCCGCCCATGCGCTGGCGCTGGGCGCGAGCGACCCGCTCGCATTCGCAAAAATCCACGAGACGCTTGAATTCCTGACGCATCCGGCGACTACAGCCGAGCAACTGCTTGCCGCGGCGCTTGCCGTCGGGGAATTGAACTATCGCGTGATGGAGATTCTGGACAAGGCGCACACCGCGGCCTTTGGAAATCCAGTGCCTGCAAAAGTCCGGTTGGGAGCGCGCCCGGGCAAGGCGATTCTGGTCTCCGGCCACGACCTGCACGACCTTCATGCGCTGCTGAAGCAGACCGAAGGACTCGGCATTCAGGTCTACACGCATGGCGAAATGCTGCCCGCGCACGGTTATCCCCAGCTCAAGGCTTATGCGCACCTGGCCGGCAATTACGGCGGCGCATGGACGGATCAGGCCGCGGAGTTCGATGACTTTCCGGGGGCGATTCTGATGACCTCCAATTGCATTCAGGAGCCGAAGGCCGCCTACAAGCAGCGCATCTTTACCTCCGGCATGGTGGCGTGGCCGGGTGTGCGCCACATTGCGGACCAAGACTTCAGCCCGGTGATCGCGGCCGCGCTCGAGGCTCCCGGATTTAATGCGTCCGGTTACGCCGAGGCGGGCGGCCGCGAAGAGATCACCGTAGGCTTCGGGCATCATGCCGTGCTCGGCGTTGCCGGCAAGGTGATCGAGGCCGTGAAAGCCGGCGCCATTCGCCACTTCTTTCTCATCGGTGGCTGCGACGGCGCGCGCTCCGGACGCAGTTATTACACGGAACTGGCCGAGTCGATCCCCAAAGACTGCCTGATTCTCACACTGGCCTGCGGCAAGTTTCGCTTCAATAAGCTGGATTTCGGTGAAATTGGCGGTCTGCCGCGGCTGCTCGATGTGGGCCAGTGCAACGATACCTATTCGGCTTTGCAGATTGCGCTGGCGCTGGCCGGAGCTTTCGAGTGCGGGGTCAACGATTTGCCGCTCTCGCTGGTGCTGTCGTGGTACGAGCAAAAAGCGGTTGCGGTTCTGCTCACGCTGCTGCACCTGGGAGTGCGCAATATGCGCATCGGTCCCACCTTGCCCGCATTCCTATCGCCCGAAGTTCTCGCGCTGCTGCATGAGAAGTTCAACCTCATGGCGATTACGACGGCCGAGAAAGACCTTGCCGCCATGCTTGCCTGAGGACGTGAGACAGATTCCCGAAGCCGACACGCCCTACCGGAGATGACGAAATTCTCCGGGAGGGCGCGATTTCGGCAACTGGTAAAATTCACGGGTGGGTACTGAGAGCTTCCACATCGTGGCCGCTTTAGAGAGCACGGCTTTGCTCTCCGGACTTTCCCCGGAAGAACTTCGCAGCCTGGCGGAGAGAACCGTCCGCAGGCGATTCAGAGCTGGCGAACTGCTCTTCTCGGAAGGCGACCCCTGCTCCGGATTGCTCATCATCGCGCGGGGCAGGGTGCGCATCTTCAAGAGTTCGGCCCAGGGACGCGAGCAGGTGCTCGCTGTGAATCAGGCCGGCGAGTCCGTCGCAGAGCTGCCGGTCTTCGACGGAGGAGTCTACCCGGCTTCGGCGATGGCAATTGAGGATACCCAGATCGCGATGATCTCGCAAAGCGACTTTCACAGCTTTTGTCTCGAATATCCTCAGGTTGCGCTGAAGATGCTGGCGGTGGTGGGTGGGCGGCTCAGGCGTCTGGTCGGCATCATCGAAGAACTCGCGTTCACCACCGTGCGTCACCGCCTTGTTTCCCTGCTGGTGCAACTGGCGCGGAGCGAAGGCACACCTACCGAACAAGGCATCGAGTTCCTTTTGCCCGCGACCCACCAGGAACTTGCCAGCCAGTTGGGAACCGTGCGCGAATTGATCTCGCGCAATCTGATGCGCCTGCAGGCCGAAGGACTTTTGGAGGTGGATGCGCGCCGAATCGCGGTGAAGGATATGAAGGGATTGAGCGCGCTCTTGGAGATAGCGCTCACCGGCCAGTAACGCCCCGATCGAGCGCCTTTCCGAAGAGTCTTCGCTTTGCCGTCAAGCGGTCGATGTCTTTTTCGCCATGCAAGCCATTGATACTTAAGTAATTCAAGTGTTTTTCAGCCTTGCCGAAGATTTAAGCTAGAACGCCTAGCCTGATAGGTAACCAGACGAGAGACGGACGTTCCGCGCCCGGAGAATGGGTTCACCCTCCCCCAAGCGGATGGTTCCGGGGCGCGGGACCGTCTCGCATCTGAACTTGTCGCGGCTCTTCGCAGTGGGTTCCGTCCGAAACCACGGTGGCGCTCGATCCGAAGAGCCGCGACAAACCGAAGCCGGCATCCGCCCAAACGGAGCCGGCCGCCGTCGCGAAGCGGAGAAATCGCGCTGGGCAGTGCCCTTGCCGCAATCTGAAAATACGCGATCTCGGCGCTTGCTCGAGCAGGATTGCCGGAATCTCAATCCAGTTATGGAGCGCTCTGGATCGTGATTCCGGCTTGTTGCGCGGATGCCGCGGGATGAACTGTGTCAGCCGAATTGCACGTCAACCAGGGCGGCCGAGGCCGCCTTTTTGCTTTGGAAGGAGCACCATGAACAGCATTGCAAATATCTGGAATCACCCCAAAACATCCGTGGCTGGGCTGCTGATCGCAATCGTCACCGTAGCCTCGGTATTCCTGCACCAGGGCATTACGCTGGGGAACGCCGGGTCGGGCACCGTCATCGGCCTGGTAAGCGCCCTCGCCACCGCCCTGCTGGGGCTTCTGGCGAGAGATCCTGGGAGCGCATCTTCTGCGACCGTCTCCACGGCCAAGCTGGGCGCTTGGGCGCTCATCGCTCTGCTGCTGCCGTTGCCTTTTGCCAGCGGCTGCTCGGCCACCAGCGTGGCGCAGGACATCGTGAACTGGACGCCGGCCCTGCAAAGCGCGGTGGCCACGGTGGACTCGACCGCGGCCTTGTTTGCGCCCGTGGATGGACCGATCTTTATCGCCGCCACGGTGGGCTTCGACGCGGCATCCAATCTGCTGGTTGCCCAGGCGAAGGCGTATCTCGCCAATCCCACTCCAGCCGTGCTGGCGCAGTTGCAGAACCAGGTGGTGGCCTTTCAGCAGCAGGTAAACGGATCGCTGCTGCAAGCGGCCAAGATATCGAATCCCGCCAGCCAACAGCACGCCCAGGCGGCGATTCAGGATGTGGCGTCCATTGTGACCGCGATCTTCGCCCTGGTGCAGTCGATCACCAGCAAGGTTGCCTTGGCGCGGATGGCCGATCGATCCCCCATCAAGCTGGCTGAGGCACGGCCCTACATGGATGAACGCAAGGCCGCCGAGATCGTGGCCGATCACTACGGCGAGCCGGTCGAACTTGCTCGCGCACAGGTGGCGCAGGCGGAACTGCAAGCGGACGAGGCAGGCTTTTAGCGAACTCCCCCCTTGAAACATGGAAAAACGTGGGACGGATTCAAGTTCGTCCCCTTCAACGATCGCAAAGGAGAAACTCGAAATGCAAACCATCGCCGAAAAACTGAAACCAGCCCAGGATGAAGTGCGACGGACCGCGCACGACCAGGACCTGACGGAAGTTCCCAAGCGCGCGCGGCTTGACCGAGAAGCCGAAAACAGCAATAACTCCCAGTATCTTCAAGCCCGAATCCGAGAGAGCGATGTAACTGGCGTCTAGCGAGTCTCTGCGCGGCTGCCCGACTTCTCAACAACCCGGCAGACGCGGATAATCTCTCTGGTTTTCGATCCAGAATCGCTGCGGAAAGGAGTCGCCCCGCATGGCTGATTGGTCTCTGGAGGTCATTTTCCAGCCTCCAGAGACACTGCGCCCCTGGCGGCGCCAGCCGGTTGCGGTGTCGGTACGGGTTCATTAGCGCGTAGGACGCGCAAAGCCATTCATGGTTCTTCCTCAAGCCCCGGCAGCGTAACTTAATGATTGCGAAGACGCTCTTCAGATCGTCGTTTTATCCAAGCGGAGTGCGGGGGGCTGAATTGGCCTATCTCCACACGCATGGAACCTCTTTGCCGCCCTTCATGTCGATGCCAATATCGCCTTCGTAAGCTGCTTCAAAAGGCCATTTCCCCGGCAATCTCCCCCAACCGCGATTCCCTCGAACGGATCGTCCGTTACTATCTCGGCCACCGTCGCCTCCCCAAAGAAATTGTGTTTACAGCGATCTCCAGTGGGTGGTAGTATTCGTTCCGCTAAATGTGTGCGGTTGCATAATGCTCGAAACCGTCCCGACCGATACGTGGCGGCAAGAGCCAGGCACATGACTATTTAGAAACCGGGTAACCGCCGTAACGTCAAACCGCTTTCCCTGAGAGCCGCCGGTTGCTCGAGGAAGCCCTCTCCAGGAAAGGAACCTGATTATGAATTCCCAGATTCACCCGCTTAAGAAATGGCAATTCAAGGCTATTGTTGCGACAGCTGCCTTTTGCCTGATTGGCTCCGCCGCCTGGAGCCAAACCACCGCAACCGTCTCCGTCAACGCCGCCTCGGTTAGCGCCACCGTGGCTCCCGAAGGTTATGCGGTGGCTGCGGCCGTATATGATGCCGACGTGATATCGAGCTCCCTGCCTGCCACCCTCAGGGCGGGCAACGTCAGCGCCCTGCGCTACCCGGGCGGCTCCTACTCCGATTGTTTCCACTGGCAGGCCAACGCGGGCACTCCCGCCGCGGGAACAGGCTATCCCGGATGCGAAATTTACATCGTTCCCGGCTCCACGTTCTACAACTTTATGACCACCGATGTGAACCCAGCCGGCGCCCACGCGGTTGTCACGGTCAACTATGGGTCGAATATTGCCGGAACCGGCGGCGGCGAACCCAGCGAAGCCGCGGCCTGGGTCCAATATGCCAACGTAACCAACAACTGGGGCGTCAAGTATTGGGAGATAGGCAACGAAATCGGGGGCAATGGGTATTTCGGCGACCCGGGCTGGGAGTACGACTTGCACTATCCCTACAACGGCGATCGCGCGGGCCAGCCGGCTCTGTCTCCAGAGGCATACGCTACCAACACTCTGGCATACATCAGCGCCATGAAGGCCGTGGACCCGACCATCCAGATCGGTGTCGGCGTCTGGTGCCCGGATACGTTAAACAACAACCCCCGATTGTTCAACATTCTGGCCTCAAAGCTCGACTTTCTGATCGTTCACTGGTACCCGGGTGGCGCAGCCATCTCGGCGACGGCGAAAATTGGACCCGATGTCGCCACCATCCGGAATCAGATGGCCGCGGCCGGCGGGAACCGGAATATACCCTTCGCGATCACCGAAACCAACGACGACAATACCTTGTCTGCTGCACTCGATGCTGTATGGAATGTGGATAACTATCTTACCTGGTTTGAGAACGGGGCGGTGAATGTCGACTACTGGGAACTCTACGACTCGGGCGGATTCCTGTCTTCGCCAACCGCGCCAAATGACCCGTACTATGCCGTACAATTCTCCAGCACGATTGCCAGGGTTGGAGACAGTCTCGTGGCCACCAGTTCAAACAATAGCCTGCTGAGATCGCACGCCGTCGTGCGTACCGATGGCTCGGTTGCGGTCCTGCTGCTCAACGAGGACTCCAACAACAGCGATAAAGTCAGCGTTTCGATCAGCGGCGCCACAGTATCGTCCTCCGGGACGCAGTACACACTCAACCCATATGGTGAGGCAACGTCCAGTTCGATCTCCGGATTGGGAAACACGTTCACAGTCACCGTTCCCGCTTCCTCGGCGATAGGCATTGTCATCCCGTCCAACACCAAGAGTACGCCGAGCTTCACGCTCGCTCCCTCGGCTTCCACTCTGACGGTAAATCCCGGTGCCAGCGGCACTGACGCCGTTACGGTAACCGACGTGGACGGATTTACCGGCAGCGTAACTCTTTCCGTATCCGGCCTGCCCAGTG
>CAZMHC010000134.1:0-8010 GCA_964565955.1 uncultured Occallatibacter sp. | reverse complement strand
ATTCCTACCGCGCTGAACTGCTCGGACTCAAATGACGTTCATGCGATTGCCCTGGAGAGAGCTTCCGCATCCCCTCTTGCCTTGTCCCCGTTCATGTATACTTGCAACGCTGCGCGATGCCGCTTCAGCGGCAATGAGGCGGCGGGCGCCGCCTCCGTTTGGCGATGAACGCCGCAATGAGAGAGGAATGCCATCGATGAAACCGGGAACACAAAAGCTGACGTTTGCCGAGAAGACGGGCTATGCGTTCGGCGATGCGGCGTCCAATCTGTTTTGGATGACTTTCATCTATTTTCAAAGCAAGTTCTATACCGATGTCTTCTTCTACACTCCCGACGCCGCGCTGGAACGAACGCTGCTGCAGAAACTCGCGGTTCTTCTGCTGCTGACGCGCGTTTTCGACATGGGCTTCGACCTGTTCATGGGCGTGCTGGGCGACCGGACCAGGACGCGATGGGGCAAGTTTCGTCCCTACCTGCTATGGTTCGCCGTTCCCTTCGGCATAATCAGCGTGCTGACCTTCACCACGCCCTCCTTCAGCCCGAACGGAAAGCTGATCTACGCTTACATAACTCTATGTCTGATGATGATGGTCTACTCGGCGATCAACATCCCATATTCCGCTCTGATGGGCGTGATCTCGGCAGATTCGCAGGAACGAACCAGCGTCTCGTCGTACCGGTTTGCCTTTGCGTTTTCGGCGGGCCTGGTGGTTCAATACTCGACGCTCTATCTTGTGGACTACTTCGGAAGAGTGAAGCCGGAGATGGGCGGGATGCTTCTGGCCGCGGCCAAAGCTCACGGCTATCAGCTAACCATGGGCATCTATGCCATCGCGGCCGTGGCGCTGTTCTTCTTGACCTTTGCGCTCACCCGCGAACGGGTGCAGCCGATTCAGGAGAAGAGTTCGCTGCGGCAAGACTTGAAGGATCTGACGACCAACGCTCCCTGGCTTATACTCTTTGTCATGGGAACCGTGACGGTTTGCTCGGTCGCCATCCGCAGCGGAGCCATTCTCTATTACTTCCAGTACTATGTGGGCAACGAGAAACTGGCGGCATCGTTCATGGTTGCCGGCACACTGCTGTCGCTGCTGGGAACGGTCTTCATTCAATACGTCACGCGAGTTGCGGGGAGGAAGGCCACCTACATCGGCTGCGTCCTGCTGGCTACGATCTTCCTTGTCCTTTCTTACTGGGTCAGGCCGGAGCAGGTGGCGCTGATGTTCGCTTTTCAGGTTCTTTACAGCGCGACGACGGGGCCGACCTCGGCGGTGCTATGGGCCATGTTCGCCGATTCCGCCGATTACTCCGAGTGGCGCACCGGTCGCCGGGCCACCGGGCTGGTCTTTTCGGCGGCGGGTATGTCGAACAAGCTCGGCTGGGCCATCGGCGGGCCGGTGGCTGTGTGGCTGCTTGCCCAATTCGGATACCAAGCCAGCGTGGCGCAAACCCCGCAGGCTCTCCATGCCATTTTGCTGCTGTTTGCCATCATTCCCGCTGCCGGCTTCCTGCTTACCGGAGTCGGACTGCTCTTCTATCCGCTCAACGAAGCCCGGATGAAGAAGATACAGGGCGAGCTGCGGGAAAGACAAGCGAAGGCCGAAGCCGTGGCGCTTCCTTGAGTTGCGACGATAGACAAGACCGAGCGGATCGAAAAGACGCGGATACAAGGCGTCTCCTCTTATCGCCTCTCTTGTTATAGACAAGTTTCAAGATCGGGGGAGGAAGCCATCGTATGCAATTCGGGCATTTCGACGATGCGAACAAGGAGTACGTGATAGATCGTCCCGATACGCCGCGTTCGTGGAGCAACTATCTCGGCTCGACGGAATACGGCGCCATCGTCACCAACAACGCGGGCGGGTACAGCTTTTACAAGTCGGCTGCCCGCGGACGTTTCATGCGGCTGCGCTTCAACGCGGTCCCCATGGATCAGCCCGGCCGCTACATTTATCTCCACGACCACGACAGCAAAGATTACTGGTCGGCGTCGTGGCAGCCGGTGGGAAAGCCGCTCGACAGTTACAAGTCGGAGTGCCGTCACGGCAGCGCCTATACTATAATTTCCTCGGAGTATGCCGGCATACGATCCGAGACCACTTACTTTGTGCCGCTCGGCAAGAACTTCGAGTGCTGGCACGTGAAGCTGACCAATCTGAGCGGCAAGCCTCGCGATCTGAGCGTTTTCACTTATGTGGAATACGCGAGCAACTGGGATGCCGCGGACGATCAAATCAATCTGCAATACACCCAGCACACCGTAAAGATGGAGGTCGAGGGCAATATCGTCGACCACGGGACAAACGTAAACATTCCATCCATGCCGGATAACTTTTCCGAAAAAGATCAGGGACGCCATACTTTCCTGGCCTTGGTGGGCGCCGAGGCGATTGGCTACGACACCGACCGCGCCGCCTTTATCGGTAGCTATCGAAGCTATCGCAATCCCCTCGTCGTCGAGCAAGGGCGATGCACAGGCTCGCTTGCCGTTGGCGACAACGCCTGCGGAACGTTGCAGGCCCAGATAACTCTTGCGCCCGGAGAAGCGAAGGAATTTCTCGTCCTGATGGGCATCGGCCGGGGCCGCGACGAAGGCAAGGTCGCGGCGGCGGAGTTCGGCGGCATGGCAAAGGTCCGCGAGGAACTCGCCAAGTTGAAGAGTTACTGGCACGGACGCATTGCCGGACTCGCCGTGGAAACGCCGGACGCCGAACTAAACAGCACACTGAATATGTGGGGGTCATTCAATTGCCTGATAACTTATGCCTGGTCGCGCGCGGCAAGCTTGATTTACGCCGGCGAGCGCGATGGATTGGGTTATCGCGACACGGTCCAGGATATGCTGGGCGTCATGCACGCCATTCCCGAAGAAGCCGGCCAAAGGCTGGAATTGATGATTGCCGGGCAAGTTGCGACAGGCGGCGCCATGCCCGTGGTGCGCCAGTTCGATCATCGCCCCGGGAGCGAAATAGCTCCGCGCGAAGAAGAGTACCGCTCCGACGACTGCCTGTGGCTTTTCAATGCGATTCCGGCTTACGTGAAGGAGACCGGCGACTTACTTTTTTATAACAAGGTTTTGCCGTATGCCGACAAGGGAGAAGATACGGTCCTGGGCCATTTGAAGCGCGCGATCTTGTTCAATCTGGAGCGTTCCGGCGCGCATGGACTGCCTTGCGGCCTGTCCGCCGACTGGAACGATTGCATCCGTCTGGGACAAGGAGGGGAATCGATCTTCGTGGCGTTTCAATTGCGCTACGCCCTGGCTGTCTATCTGGAGATATGCCAATTCTTCACCGCTCAAGAGGAAGAGAAGTGGGCCTGGGAAGAGTTAGCCGATTTGGACGCTCGGCTGAAGCTGGATGCGTGGGACGGAGAATGGTACTTGCGAGCGTATCGCGCCGACGGCTTCAAGTTCGGCTCGAAGGACAGCGGCGAGGGCAAGATATTTTTGAACCCGCAATCCTGGGCGTTGCTCAGCGGACACGCCGATCCCGAACGTGCCGCGCGGGCGATGCAATCGGCGGGCGAGCGCCTCGCGTCGGAGTACGGCCTGGCGATCTGCGACCCTCCTTATGTCGATACGGACTTTCATGTTATGCGGGCCGCGCTGTTCAACGCGGGCTTGAAGGAGAACGGCGGCATCTTCACCCACACCCAAGCCTGGGCGGTGATGGCAGAGACGATACTGGGCCACGGCGATCTTGCATACAATTACTTCAGAGCCTATCTGCCGGCGGCTTACAACACGCGAGCGGAAGTTAGGCAGATTGAGCCTTACGTTTACTGCCAATTCACCCATAGCGGATACAGTCCACGCTTCGGCGCCTCGCGCGTTCCCTGGCTGAGCGGCTCGGCCGCCTGGTCGTTCTTTGCCGCCACCCAATACATTCTGGGGATTCAGCCGGAGTACGGCGGCCTACGAATCGATCCCTGCATTCCTTCCGTTTGGAAAGGATTCAAGATAACTCGCGTCTTTCGGGGAAAGAAAGTGAATGTGGAAGTCAAGAACCCGTCCGGGGCGCAAAAAGGCGTGAGAACCCTCGTACTCAACGGAAAACTGTTGGAATCCAACTTCATTCCGGCGAAGATGTTACTGGCGGAGAATTGCGTGGAAGTGGAGATCGGGTACGGGCAACCCGCCCAAGCATCCACCCCGATCGTTTAATCTCAGATCGTCCCTTCCCGATGACCACCGCCGCCGCTCAATCTCGCTATCCATTGACTCAGGGGGTGAACCCGTGGCTGGTAACGGTCTCGGTGATGCTGCCCACCTTCATGGAGGTTCTGGACACCGCCATTGCATCCGTGGCGCTGCCGTACATTGCCGGGAGCCTCTCGGCGACCAACTCCGAGGCGACCTGGGTGCTGACCAGCTATCTGGTGGCCAACGCGGTGATTCTTCCGGCATCGAACTGGTTTGCGCGGCGCTTCGGGCGCAAGCGTTTCTTGCTTAGTTGCGTGATTATCTTCACCATCGCCTCGTTCTTCTGCGGAGCCGCGCCCTCGCTGGCGGTGATTCTGCTGGCTCGTGTGCTGCAAGGGGCGGGCGGCGGCGCTTTGCAGCCGCTCTCGCAGTCGATTCTGCTGGAAAGTTTTCCCGTGCAGAAGCGATCCATGGCCATGGCCGCTTACGGGCTAGGGATCGTGGTGGCTCCGGTTCTGGGGCCGACGCTGGGCGGCTGGCTCACGGATACGTTTAGTTGGCGCTACGCCTTTTATATCAACATTCCTGTGGGGGTTCTGGCGGTCATCCTTATCAGCCGCTTCGTTCACGATCCGCCCTTCATCAAGAACGCCAAAGTGGGGCCATTCGACAATTTGGGCTTCGGAATGCTGATCGTCTGGACCGGCTGCCTGCAAGTGGTGCTGGACAAGGGGCAAGAGGACGACTGGTTCGCGGCGGCATGGGTGCGCTGGGCGGTGGCGGCGCTGATTGTGGCGCTGGTGGGCTGGGTGTGGCGCTCATGGACCAACCCAAAGGGGCTGGTGGACCTGCACATTTTGAGAGACCGCAACTTCAGGACCGGATGCTTCCTGATCGCCATGCTGGGAATGTGCATCTACATCACCATCGCCATCCTGCCGCTCTACTATCAGGAAGTTCTAGGCTATACGGCCTTTGCCGCCGGGTTGGTGGTGGGGCCGCGCGGGATCGGATCGTTTCTCGGCTCGCCGATGGTGGGCTTTCTGGGCACACGCGTCGACCCGCGCAAGCTGCTCTGCGGGGGATTCATCGGCTTCGGCGTCTGCTCGCTGATCTTCGGCACGGTGAACCTGGACATTGGGCCGACGACGCTGCTGATTCCGATCGCGATAACCGGCTTTGCGCTGAGCTTTGTCTTCGTTCCGCTGGCCACGCTGAGCACCTCGACGCTCAACCGCGAAGAACTGGGCAACGCCACGGGCTTGTTCAATATGCTGCGCAATATCGGCGGGTCGATCGGGATCGCGATGGCGACGACGGCGATCGTTCGCCGCGCGGCGCTGCACCAGACGGAGATCGGGGCGAACTTGGGCGCGTCAAGCGCTGTGATGCAACAGAAGTCGGCGGCCATCGCCGGATATCTGGCGCGCCACATTGGCCGCGCCCAGGCCCGTCCCGGCTCCTTTGGACTGATTTATGGGTTGATGGAACAGCAATCGGCGCTGATGGCGTATGTGGACGTCTTTCGCTGGACGGCGCTCCTGGCGTTCTTCTGCGCCGGGGCGGTGTGGCTGTTCAAGAAGCCGGCCAAGAACGTTGCCCCGCCGCCGGGGGCGCATTGAGGCGCTTCGGTGGCATTCGGTTCGCGCTCGCTGTGCGATTCGTCACCTGGTCGCTGAATTCCATCCGTTAGAATCGGGGGGAGGAGAATGGAAAGAATGTCCCGTAAAGCACTGATTGCCGCTAATTGGAAGATGTACAAGACTCCAGCCGAAGCCAAAGCCTTCGTCGATGCCTTTTTGCCGCTCGTTGCCGGCCACACGCGCGACGAGATCGCCCTGTTTCCCTCGCCCGTTCTGTTGCCGACGGCGATTGCAGCCGTCAAGGGGAGCCATGTTTTGGTGGGCGCGCAGAATATCCACTTTGCCGAGGAGGGCGCTTACACCGGAGAGACCTCGGTGGGCCAGCTCAAAGCAGTGGGCGGAACGCATACGCTGATTGGCCACTCGGAGCGCCGCCAGTATTTTGCGGAGACCGACGAGATCGTCAACAAGAAGCTGCACACCGCGCTCAAGCACGGGCTGATCCCGGTGGTCTGCGTCGGCGAGGTGCTGGCGGAGCGCGAGGCGGGCAAGACCGCCGACGTGCTGAAGACGCAAATCTCCGGCGCTTTTGCCGGCATTTCGTCCCAGGCCGCCGCG
The DNA here is from genome assembly GCA_964565955.1 of uncultured Occallatibacter sp. Taxonomy (GTDB): domain Bacteria; phylum Acidobacteriota; class Terriglobia; order Terriglobales; family Acidobacteriaceae; genus Telmatobacter. The sequence continues at coordinate 1,663 of CAZMHC010000134.1, read as the reverse complement.
CCCATCGCGATCGCCTACGAGCCGGTATGGGCCATCGGGACTGGGAAGACGGCCACGCCGGAGATTGCCGTCGAGGCGCACAAGATCATCCGCGCCGAAGTGGCCAGGCTGCTGGGGGCGGAGGTCGCGGCCAATATCCGCATCCTCTACGGAGGCAGTGTGAAGCCGGACAACGCCACGGCGCTGATCGGGGAGGAAGAGATCGACGGGGCCCTGGTGGGGGGCGCCAGCCTCAAGCCGGATTCCTTCACGGCTATTGTCAAGTACTGATTGCTTTGGCGCAGTGGCTCCAAAACTCCGTACAGGCATTGCCTGTACGGCTCGATGGATATGGTGCGGAGTTTCGTCTCTGTCGGCATTCCAGGCAGAACGCCCGGGCGGGAGTGGCTCTTCGGAAGCAGCCAATGGAGCGCGTTCCAGTGCATCGGCTGCGCAAGTTACCCAAGCGCCATTCTCCCTCCCGCAAGAATCGTTCTGCATCGGGGTGCTCGTCGGGACTCGGAAATGTTGCAATAACTATATGGAACCTCTGGACAACGCTTTGATCCTTATGAATCTTGCGGGAGAATAGATTCAGGGTGGATCGCGGATGAAGCAGCTTACTTTGGCCCGGCGGGCGGAGTTTCAACGTTACTCGAAGAAGACGCGACGGGAGCGGTTTCTCGAAGAAATGGACGCCGTGATGCCCAGGGCCGAGTTATTCGCGCTGATCGAGCCGCACTATCCCAAAGCGGGCAAAGGGCGTCAGCCTGTTGGGCTCGGAATTATGCTGCGGACTTACTTTCTGCAGCACTGGTTCAATCTGTCGGACCCTGGAGCTGAAGATGCGCTCAACGAGTCGCCTGTGCTGCGCAGCTTTGCCGGCATCGATCTGGTCCGTGCCCCGGCTCCGGACGAGACGACCATTCTCAACTTCCGTCACCTGCTTGAGCGGCACAAGTTATGCGGAAAGATACTGGATACGGTGAATTGGTATCTGGACAGCAAAGGCATTCGCATAACTACCGGCACGATCGTCGATGCGCCGAGTTCGACCGATAACTCGACCGGCGAGCGCGACCCGGAGGTGCATCGGACCAAGAAGGGCAATCAGTGGCACTTCGGCGCCAAGGCGCATATCGGCGTGGATAGCAAAGAAGGCGTGGCGCATTCGGTCTGCACGTCGGCGGCCTCGGTGCATAACAAGCATATGCTGCCGGACTTATTGCATGGCGAGGAGAAGAAGGTCTGGGGCGATGCGGGTTGCTCCGCTGGGGGCGTAGTGTCTCCGAAGGCCGGAAAGCGGCCTCTGGAGACGCAAAACGCGGAAGTGCAAAACACATTTATCCATGAAATCGACGCTGGGATGCGCAATCGCTCCATAAAAACAGCCGACAACCTCAACGCTGAAAATATCAGGGTCTGATCGGAGGTTCCCGAGGCGGCGTTTCCCGCGAACGGCGATCCAGCGCGAATGGAAACCGGCAAGCCTCAGCGACCGCACAGCCTTGCGGAGTTTGTCGATGAATCGAGTCGCGGCTTCGCGCAAAGAACTTGCTCAGGAGATCATAGCCACTTTCGCGGACTTGACGGAAGGGGCGGTTGACACGGCCTGCGGCCGCATCGCGCCCAACCATCCCGCAGCGAGCCAGGAACGCGGGATGGAAAACTCCGACCAGCCGCA
>CAZMHC010000133.1:0-8074 GCA_964565955.1 uncultured Occallatibacter sp. | reverse complement strand
TCGACCTGGCGCGCACACTGCGCATGGGCGAATGGCGCGTGGTTTGGGAAGTGATTGTCCTTGGTCGGATAGACCAGGTCTTCGACGTTCTCCGCCAGAATGCCGCGATGGGTTGGATGATGCTCACGATGGTGGAAGGCATTGTCCGCTCCGAGGGCGGCGTAGGAACCGTCCTGCTCGATCAGAACCACCACTTTCGGCTTTCCGCGGTCTTTGCCATTCAGCTGACCATCTTGTTATTGGGCTTGTTTCAGGATTACAGCATCGGAGTTATCAAGAACCTGCTTTGCCCATATGCGTCCTTGACGCTGGAGCGGAACTGATGGCAGCCCCCACGTATAGCCTCGGCAATACCCTGTTGAAGATCGACAACGTGTCTCTCGATTTCGACGGTCGTCCCGTGTTGAGCGGAGTTACCGCGGAGGTGCGCGACATTATCGTGCCGGGCAGGGTGCAAGGACAGGTGGTGGGCATTCTCGGCCCCTCCGGTTGCGGCAAGACCACGCTCTTTCGCATCATCGCCGGATTGCACGCTCCAACATCCGGCCGGGTATCGGTGAACGGGTTCGATCGCCCAGTGCGGGCCGGCGAGGTCGGCGTCGTCGCCCAGAGTTATCCGCTCTTCGAGCATCGCACCGTACTCGGGAATTTGATGCTAGGCGCCAGGAGGAAAGAGAAGGACGCGCGCGCCGCCCGTGAAAAAGTCATGGGGTTTCTGCGGGAGTTCGGCCTGGAAGACAAGTTCAACTTGTATCCCGCGCAGTTATCGGGAGGCCAGCGTCAGCGATGCGCCATCATTCAGCAGATACTGTGCAGCGAGCACTTCCTGCTGATGGACGAGCCGTTTTCCGGCCTCGACCTGATTATGCTGGAGAAAACCTGCGAGTTGATTGCAAAGGTCTCCAATATGGACGATCTGAACACCATAATCGTGGTAACTCACGATGTTACCGCCGCCTGCTCGGTCGCCGACCATCTCTGGCTCATGGGCCATGCGCCCGGCGAGGACGGAAACACGCTTCCAGGCTCCCGAATCGTTAAGCAGTACAATTTAATCGATCGGGATTTGTGCTGGCAGCCGGGCATCATCACTACCGCCCGCTTCACAGATTTCGTGCGCGAAGTCAAAGAGGAATTCAGGAGGCTGTAAATGAGCGACAAAAATACGATCGATCTACTGGTTTGCAAGTGCAAGGACTGTACCCACTGGGAGATCGGCAAGGAAGTGTTGATCTGCAAGACCTGCGGCCTGACCCTGCCCGCGAAGATCGTCGTGGACGATCATCATATGCTTCACTGGCAGAAGCACGAACGCTAGCGGATAAGTCCATTTGCGGCATACAAAGTCGAGCTATGTCAGATCAAATACGAAGCTCAATTTCGGAATTCCGGTTCATGCTTCTGCCGTTTGCGGACAATGGAGCAGTTGGGAAGGCCAAAGTTGCCTCAATCCTCCACTTCCGCCGTCTCCAGAAAGCTGTAACTTCCCGAAGGCGAGGCAACCACGCCGGTTAGCCGGCGGTTGTGGACTACAATCGTATCCCTGCGCCAAAGATTGATGGCGGGCAGATCGCGGGTCAGAATCTTTTGCGCTTCGGCGTATTCCGCGCGCCGGCGAGCCAAATCCGCGCTTTGCGCGGCATCCTCAAGCAGTGCGTCGAGACGGGCATTCGAATAGTGGCTGCGATTGAAGCCGTGGGGAGAGAAGTTTGCCGTTGAGAAAGCGAAGCTGAAAATATCCGGCTGCTCGATGCCGACCCAGCGCAGCGAATAAATTTGAAAGGCGCCGCGCGTCACGTCGGAGTAGAAGGTTGCAAACTCGTAGCTGCGCAGGTCTAGCGCGATGCCCACTCCGGCAAGTTCTTGCTGGAGCACCGCGGCCAAAAGGCGCGACTCTTCTACATTGCTTGTCTTCATGGTCAGGTGGAAGCGGACACCGTCGCCGCCGGGTTTGCGGCCGGCTTCATCGAGCAGACGCGCGGCGCGCGCCGGATCGAAGTCGTAGCGGGCAACGTCTCGAGTGTAGGCCCAATGGCTAGTGGGCAAGAGACTGAGCGCGGGCTGGGCGTGGCCGCGCAGCAGCGTTTCAATAATCAGGTCGCGGTCGATGGCGCAGGCAATCGCCTGACGTATGCGCGCGTCCTTGAGCAGCGGATCGCGCAGGTTGAAGCCGAGGTACTGTATTTCTGTGCCTCCGGTCTCTTCCACTTGCAGATTGGGGCTTCGGGCAAGCGAAGGCAACGCATCCAAAGGAAGAGAATTGACGGCCACGTCACCTGATCCTTTTTCCATTTCGAGCGACTCGGTGATAGTATCGGGAACCACGGCAAAGCGTACGCGATCAATCTTGGGGATCGCCGACCAACTGAGCGGATTGCGCTCGATGACCACATCCTGGTCGATCTGCTGACTTACGAAACGAAACGGCCCGGTGCCCACGGGGTGCTGCCAGAAATCGCGCCCGCTGCCGGCGGGAACGATGCCGATGGCGCCGGTGGAAAGATTGTTGAGCAGAAAATTGTCGGCGCGCTTCAGATGAAAAACGACCGTGCATTCGTCGATCGCCTCGATTGTGTCTACCGATGCGAAGGAGTTGGCCTTGGGAGAGATCACCGCTCCGGTGCGCATGGAGTCGATAGTCCACGCCACGTCGCGCGCGGTCAGCGTACGGCCGTCATGGAAGCGAGCGTCCTTGCGAAGATGAAAGACGAGCGTAAGCGGGCTGGGCTGCTCCCAGCTCTCGGCCAGAGCCGGAACGAACTGGAAGCTGGCATCGTGGGTGACCAGACCGTCAAAGAGAAGCGCGTCGATGCGCTGCGATTGAGCGTCCGTTCCGATGCGCGGATCGAGATTCGCCGGACTGCTCTCAATGAGAAAGACCACGGTGCGCGGGTCTCTCGGCGCGGAGTGGCAGCCCGCAAGCGCCGTGAGCGCGATCCATGCAAGCAATCTACGCATAGGTCACCTGGCCGAGAATCGCCGGCCTCGCGGCACCGGTAGCCGCGGGCACATTGCCGGGCAGACGATGCCAGGTGTGCCACGCCAGCAACGCAAACGCCGCGGCCTCCTTGGCCTCGGCGGGCAGGCCGAAGACCTCGCTTGCGGCTAACTCGCAGCCCAACGGCGCAAGACTCTGCGCCAGCATGGCCATGAGCGTTCCATTGCGCGCCCCGCCGCCGGAGACGATATAATCCACCGTACCGCTTTTCATCTTGCTCCGCACGAATCCTTTGTAACTCAGCGCGATAGCTTCGGCGGTCAGCGCGGTTGCCGTGGCCAGCGCATCCTCCGGCTTGTCGCTATGCCGTTGGCAGGCCGCAAGAAACTTCGCCGCATACTCGCGGCCAAACTGCTCGCGCCCCGCCGTGCGCGGCGGCGAAAGCCGAAAGTACGGATTGCGCAGCGCCGCCGTCAGCACAGGCGCAAGCGCCGTTCCCTCCGCGGCAATCGCTCCATTGCGGTCGAAGGGTTTACCGAAGAGTAACTGCGCGAGCGCATCGATGACCATATTGCCGGGGCCGCTGTCGAAGGCAATAACCGCCGAGGGCGCGGCTCCGGCGGGAATCGCCGTCAGGTTGGCGATTCCGCCGATGTTCTGCAATATCCGCCCGCGCTTGGCATCTGCGAAGAGCGTGTAGTCCAGCAGCGGAACCAGCGGCGCGCCCTGCCCGCCGGCAAGCATATCGGCGGGACGAAAGTTGGAGACCACGGGAATGCCAAGAGCGGCGGCGACCACCGCTGCCTCGCCCGCCTGCCACGTGCAGGCAAAGCGGCGTCCCGCGTAACTCGCCGCGCGCGGCTGATGATAGAGAGTCTGGCCGTGGCAGCCGATGAGGTCCAACTTCAACGAATGCCGCTTCATCGTCTCAACGACTGCCTCTGAGTATGCCAGCCCCAATCGCCAGTTGAGCCGCGCCAACTCCGCTGTGGAAGTTGAGGCCGCGTTCATTGCCGAAAGCGCAGCGCGCCGCAGAACGGCAGGAAACGCGAAGCCCTCATGCGCCAGTAGCATGAGTTTGGGCCGCTCTCTCCCGGGCGCGATCCGCGTCAGCGCCACGTCTATCCCATCACCCGAAGTGCCGCTCATGATGCCGGCCACGATCATGGTCTTCGCGCTCATGCTGGCTGGGTCTCCTGGGCCTTCCCGATGGTTTCGCCGAAGCGCAAAACCCTCTGCCGCAACGCCTCGAACTGTTTGGCCGAGAGCGCCTCGGAGGTTCCGGCCGCAAACAGCTTTCTTCTTTGCGGCGCCGTCCGCCGCGCGCGTTCCATCAGCAGAGCGCGAAACGCAGCCGAGCGCTCCGCTTCGGCAATCAGCGCCTCGTAGGCCCGCAAAATCAACTCGGGACTGTGACAGATTTCCAATAAGTCCATCCCCGCGCGAATGGCAGCGATGGCCGCCGCTTCGATGGGCAGATACTTGAGAATCCCGCCCATCTCCAGATCGTCCGAGAAAATGATGCCGCGATAGCCAAGTCGCTTGCGCAGAACAGTTGCAATCCAATAACTCGATGCGCTGGCGGGGCAGTTCTTGCCCGGCGTATCTGGATAAGACGCATGATTCACCATAATCATGGGCAACTCATCGCGTAGCTCGCGATAGGGAACCAGGTCCATGCCGTTGAGTTCGCGCATGGTTCGATGAATCTCCGGAGTTTCCTGATGCGAATCCAGCGCGCCGCCGCCGAGACCGGGAAAATGCTTGCCGCAGCCCACCACTCCGTGGGCCACCAAGCCGGCGAGAAAACTGCGCGCATAACTTACCACGCCCTCTGTTGTCGATGCGGCCGCGCGCGCCCCCAGCACCGCGGCTGAGGCAGGCAGAGCCAAGTCCAAAACAGGCGCCAGCGTCGTATTGAAACCGAAAGCCTTCACCGCCCGCGCCACTAACTCTCCTTGCTCCCGAACCAGCCCAATCTTCCCCATGCGCCGAGCGGCCAGCGCCACAGCCTGAGCTGAGGGCATCGGCGCCAGCGCCTCGCGCAGCCGGTCCACGGTACCGCCCTCCGCGTCCACGCAGCGAAAGCTATTGGGAACGCATAACTCGGTCGCAGCATCCAGCAGCGCCCGCGTCTGCTTGGCGTCTTCTATGTTGCGCCGGAAGAGAATCGCGCCGGCGGGCCGCACCACCTTGAGCCAAGCGCGTTCGAGACCGGATAACTCCGCGCCTCCGAGCCCCACCACCAGCAGGCTTCCCGCCGCGCGGCGCGGATTATCTTTCATGCCTTCTCCCTCAATTCGCTCTGTAACTCCTCCAGCAGATTCAGCGCCTGCAACGGCGTCAGCGAGTTTACATCCGTAGCTTCAATTCGATCCACAATCCGCTGCGAAAGCGGCGTGAAGATGGTCAATTGCACCGGCGCGGCCGTCTCCACCTGCACACTCTGCCGCTCCTGCTTCTCATGCTGGCGCAGAACTCGCCGCGCTCGCTCGATCACCGCCGCGGGCAGCCCCGCCAGCCGCGCCACTTCAATGCCGTAACTCTTGCTGGCCGCGCCGGGCTCGATGTTATGTAAAAACACGATTCCCCTTGGCGATTCCTTCACCCCCACGCGCAGATTGCGGACCCGCGGCAGCTTCTCGGCCAGCATGGTCAACTCATGGTAGTGCGTGGCAAAGAGCGTCCTTGCGCGAGTTTCGGCGTGCAGATACTCGACCGTAGCCCAGGCCAGCGACAGGCCGTCGAAGGTCGCCGTGCCCCGCCCCATCTCATCGAGAAGAATCAGCGACTTATTCGTCGCCGTATTCAGAATCGTCGCTGTCTCCGTCATCTCGACCATGAAAGTCGAGCGTCCGCGCGCTACGTTGTCGCTGGCTCCGATGCGCGTATAGATGCGGTCCACCAGTCCGAAGCGCAAACTCTGCGCTGGAACGAAGCTGCCCATCTGCGCCAGCAGCACTAACATCGCCGCCTGGCGCAGATAGGTGCTTTTGCCGCCCATGTTAGGTCCGGTGATGAGCAGCAGACTCGGCCCATCGCCGCCCGCATTCAGATAAAGGTCGTTGGCGATGAACCGTCCCTCGCGCGTCTCCTCCATCCATTGCTCGATAACCGGATGACGCGCCGCCACGGCCTCGATAACCGGTTCCACAACCAGCGTGGGACGGACGTAACGGCGCGATGCGGCCAGATGCGCGAAATTCGCCAATAAGTCGGCCTCGGCCACCGCCGCCGAACTGCGCCGTATCCGCCCAGCCGTTTCCAAGACCGCCGCGCGCAACTCGACGAAGATACGCTTCTCGATTTCGATCGACCGCTCGTGCGCAGTAAGTATCTTGCGCTCGTACTCCTTCAGTTCCGGCGTGGTGAATCGCTCGGCGTTTACCAGCGTCTGTTTGCGTTCGTAGTCGCCGGGAGCCAGCGCCAAGTTGGCCTTGGTGATCTCGATGTAATAGCCGAAGACGGAATTATAGCGCACCTTCAGCGAAGATATTCCGGTTCGCTCCCGCTCGCGCTCTTCGATAGCGGCGATCGACTGCCGTCCCGTCGTCGAAATCGACCGCAACTCGTCCAACTCCGCATCCACGTCCGGCGCAATCGCGCCCCCATCCACCAGGGTTAACGGCGGCTCGGCGACCAGCGTCCTCTCGATCCGCGCCGTCACGTCCTCCAGCGTATCCAGCCGCGCGGCCAACTCGCGCCACTTGGGCGCCAGCATGTCATAGAGCGCGATCTTCAATCCCGGCAGCTTGCTCAAGCTTGCGGCCAGCGCCCGCACCTCGCGCGGCCCCGCCGAATCCAAGGAAAGCCGCGCCAACAGCCGCTCCAAATCCTGAATTCCGGCAAAGCCGCGCCGAATCTCCTCCCGCTTCACCAAGTCCGCATGCGCCTCGCTCACCGCTTCATAGCGAGCTTCGAGCGCAGCCGCATCGAAGAGCGGGCGTAGAATCGTAGCCCGCAGCATCCGCTTGCCCATCGGCGTCCGGCACGCATCCAGGGTGTGAAAGAGCGTCGCTTTGCTGTCCTGCTCGGCAAACAGCGGCTCCACAAGTTCCAGATTGCGCACCGTCACCTGGTCCAGTTCGAGCGCGGTCGAGTGCTCTTGAAACCGCAGCGAATCGATGTGCAGAGCATCGTTCTTCTGGGTCGTGCGCACATAGTGCAGCACCGCCCCGGCCGCGACGGCCGCTGCCGGATGTCCGCTCAAACCGAATCCTTCGAGCGATTGCACATTCAGTTGCCGGGCCACCAGGGACGGGGCAAAATCTTGGCTCCAAACCCAATCCTCGATCCGCGTCCGCGCCGCAATCCGCTCCAACTGCGTAGGCAACTCGGCGCTCACGGCCAGCAGCACCTCGCTGGCCTGAGCCGACAAAATCTCGTCCACCGCCTGCTGCCGCGCCGCCGGCCCTTGAAACTCCGCCGCGCGAAATTCCCCTGTGGAAACGTCCAGCAAAGCCACCGCGCAGACCCGGTTCCTTTCATCTCCAGCTTCGTGGAGCGCCGCCAGGAAATTGTTCCGCTCTTGCCCCAGCGCAGCGTCCAGCGCCGTCCCCGGCGAGAGCACCCGCGTCACCTCGCGCCGCACGATCTTCTTGGTGAGCTTGGGGTCTTCCATCTGGTCGCAGATGGCGATCCTGTATCCCATGCGCAAGAGGCGCGTCAGATAGCTCTCGACGGCGTGATAGGGAACCCCGCACATGGGCTGCGATCGCTCCCGGTCCCGCGCCGTCAGGGTCAACTGCAACTCCCGGCTGACGGTTACGGCATCGTCGTAGAAGAGCTCGTAAAAGTCGCCCATGCGAAAAAACAGCAGCGCATCAGGGTTCTCGCGCTTGGCCGCGGTCCACTGGCGCATGAACGGCGTCAACTCGCCGTCAGCCGTTTCCGGGGCGGAGAGCGGAGGGGCGGATTCAGCTTCGGGTTGATTTTCTTCTCTGGTCACGCTGCATTCCAGATTACCGCGCTGGGACGGCGCCGGCCGGGTTCATCGGCGGTGGATGGGTGGGGGATGCGGGCACAGGAACACAGTTTCTGTGTTCCTGTGGAGGTTGCCATTGAAAGTTGTTGATTGTAGATAAGTTAGCATAGGGTCCACAGTTTCACAGTTTCTGTGATTCTGTGTTTCTGTGA
>CAZMHC010000132.1:6868-8290 GCA_964565955.1 uncultured Occallatibacter sp. | reverse complement strand
GCGGCCAACATCCCGTCGGGAGTGGTGAGCATGCTCATTGCCGCGGGCCTGGCCCAGTACGTGTCCGGTACTGGCGGGCCATTGCAATGGACGGCTGTGGCTTTGGCCAAGGCCCCTACGGGCGGATCGATCATCAGTCAGACGCCGCCCATCGTACCCGGCGAAATGAAAGTCTTCCAGTACGGGGCTTTCGTGCAGCCCGGCGCGGGCCTCCCGCAACAGATCGGCGTCACCGATTGCAGGGGCAATCCTATCAGCCTGGCCGGGCGGACGGTCGAGATCCTGGCCACCAGCCCCGCCAATCATCAGAACATCCTTTGGAAGTGGACCACGAACGACGCCTTGACGATCGTAGGGGCCAACTCGAATGTCATTCAGATCAACGCCGACAACACGAATAGCCAGACGGCCGGCGACTTCCTCTTGTTCGCCTGGGATATTACCGGCGGCACGCGCACCGCCATCCCCGAGGCCAGCGTGAGGCTGCGGGTCCACGCCGCCCCGCAACCGCAGTAATTATTTTCATTCGCACCTTGACGCATCAAGAGCCGATGCTACAATCAGGAAAGTTCAGGTCCGATCAAACCCCAGAACACTTGAAAAAGCCGCCCCGCGTCCTGGCATTCTCTTTGATCGGACCAATGACCAGGTTCGCGCGGGCGGCCCTTTCAGAAAGAAGGTCCGATCATGGCAAAGAAAGCAGTCACCCTGGCCAAGGAACACAAGCGCCTCACCCGTCCGCAGATGCCCGACGACAGCGAGAGCGCCAGAATGTGGGCCTGGGCCACCAAGACCTACAATTTCGAGGGAGCCGACCGCCTGGCCCTCACGATGTTGTGTCACGCCTGGGAGCAATACTGTGCGCTCTACAAGGGTCTTAAAGGCGAGGAGAAGGCAGGCCGCGGGGAGCGGGCCAGCGATGTCAACGTGTGCAAATGGTACGATCGGGTGTACAAGCTCATGATTTGTTTGGGCATGACGCCCAGCCAGCGGCACGCCATCGGCGCGCCGCCCACCGGCGAGCGCTTGGAGGCCCTGGAACCCCGCGGGCCGGGCGGAGCCCTGCCCGAGAGCCTGGACGACACGGAGGATCAGGAGTAAGGCGGACGGAGCCAGTCGGCGCAGGACGCGCCTTTGGACCGGGGCCGGGCGAGGGACCGCCCCGCCCCGGATTTTGTTGACACCTATCAAGGAACCCTATCATGTTCGACCCCTCTTGGAATTCCGCCATGCAGCAAATGGGATTCGGCACGCCGCCCCAACCTAGCGACTTCGCCGTCAAGGCCACGGCCGCCGACAAGGGCGAGTTGGTTTCGCTCTTGGAGCGTTGCTATATGTTTTTAGCCGACAATTCCCACGAGGCCGAGGAGGACGCCGCCGAGCTTATGGCCGCGATCGAGAAGGCCATCGACTTGAACGCCG
>CAZMHC010000132.1:0-6768 GCA_964565955.1 uncultured Occallatibacter sp. | reverse complement strand
GAGGACGCCGCCGAGCTTATGGCCGCGATCGAGAAGGCCATCGACTTGAACGCCGGATAGACCCATGCGATACATGAGCTTCAGCGCCACGACCGAGCAAGTACGCAACCGCACGAAAACAGTCACGCGCCGGCAAGGGTGGTTGTTTCTCAATCGCGGCGACATCGTTCAGCCCGTGGTCAAAGCCCAGGGCCTGAAAAAAGGCGAGCGGGTTGTGAAGATCGGCGGCCCCATACGCATCAAGTCCAATCGGCGAGTTGGCCTTGATCGAATTACGAAACGCGATTGCATCAAAGAGGGTTTCCCCAACCATTCACCGCGCGAATTCGTGCGCATGTATTGCCGCCTCAATGGATGCACGGAATGGGGCAACGTCAGCCGAATCGAGTTCGAGTATGTCGATTGATGTTCTCAGCAAATCATGGATTCGCAACCCGGCCGATGAAAAGGCCGTCGCCGCGGGGATGCGTTTCGATATGCACCGCGCCGCCTATGCAGTGTGGTTCATGGGCCGCTATCTTCGCCTCTACGAAGGCAGCCATGCCGGAGAGCCGTTGATTCTTCGCGGGGCGCACTCCCAGCCCCTCTTCGCATCGCAAGAGCCGTGGAAGGAAGCGGGCGCGATCGGCAAGAAGGAAACCGTGCAGTACATCCGCGATTACATGGAGGCGCGGGCCGGCGGGGAATCGTGCGACTGGCCGCTTGAGGTGACGTGCCGATTGTACGGGTGGGTATGCTACGATAACTTTTGGAAAGAATGGATTCGCCGCTTTCAGCGCTTCATCGTTTTCACAGCTAAGAAGAACAAAAAATCGCCGATGCTGGCCGCCAATGCGATCTACTCCCTGGCCGCCGAGGGCGAGGCCGGGCAAAAGGTCTATCTCTGCGCCAGCACGGGCGACCAGGCCAAGCAGATTGCCGGCAAGCACGCCCTGGAGATGATCCGCCAAAGCCCCGCCCTCTGCAAAGTCTGCCGCATCGACGAGTCCAAGGGCATCGTCTACTATACGCCCACGCAGAGCATCTTGCAGCCGCTCTACTCCGGCAACGTCCGCGCGCAAATGGCCAACGAGGGCCGCAACGGATCGGGGTTCGTCGATGAATGCCACGTTGTGGACAGTGCCTATGTCGAGAAGATCAAGCGCATGGGCATCAGCCGGAAAGAACCATTGTTCGGCGGCTTCTCCACGGCCGGCAGCGGCCAGGACAGTTGGGGCTACGAGCAATGGGATTTCGGCACGAAGAACAATAAGAGCGGCACGGACTTGCGGCACTTGTTTTGTTCCTACGAGGCCAAGCAGACGGCCTCGGACGCCGAGATTGCCAACAACCTCGACGATTGCATTCGCGCCGCCAACCCAGCCCTGGGCCACACCGTCCGCCTGGAGGAAGTCCGCGACGACTACGCAGGCAGCTTGCAGACCGAACAGCAGAAACGCGAGTTCTATCGTTATCGCTTGAATATCTGGGGCGGCACGGATAACCAGTGGCTTCCCTCCGATCTATGGGCCAATTCCCTGGTCAAGCGGTTCAGGAAAGCGAAGGCCACCGAACCCGCCTGGGGCGCGATCTACCTGGGCTACGTTGACGAGCCGGCCGCCTTGACTCTGGTTTGGCCCAACGACACGGTGAAGATCGACCGCGCCCGCAGTGCGGAGCGGGTAGGGAAACTTGCCGGCCAGGTGGGCAGCGATCGGCCTGGCCCGATCTTGCTCCGGGCGCTCGATCAGAAGATCCGTTGCCGTACCTGGTATTGGCTCCCCCGCGGGGCCGTGGAAAACTTCGGCCACGCCTTCCCCTATGCGGCCTGGGAAGAGGCCCGCTGTTGCACGGTGTTGCCGGGCGTTGGGCTTGACATGGACCGCATCGCGCGGGATATTATCCGCATCCTGGCAACATGCGACGTGCAGGCCCTGGCCTACGATCCGGGAACGGCCGGCGTGCTGTTGGGCGCGGTATGCGAGGCGGGCCACTACCCGCTGCAAAGATGTTTCGAGTTCCCCCGCCAGGCTCATCAACGGTGGGCCTTTTCAGTCGCCCTGGTCGAAAGACTGTTACGCGGCGGAAAGTTGAAGCATCGGGAGAATGCCGCCTTGGATTGGGAGATCGGCCATGCCGAGGTCAAGCCCGACCGTTTGGGCGGGGCCTACCTGGTCGAGCCCGAGCGCGGCGACCGCAAGACGGTAGCCGGCCCGGCCAGTGTGCTCATGGCCCTTGACGCCATGGCCAAGGCCGAGCGGTTTTATAAGAGTGAATTGATGTTTCTGTAAGAAAGGAACATGGCAGAAAGGAAAATAGTTTGATACGCTGGTCTCCCGGAGCGGTTGCAAGGAGACATCTGGCCGGCCATGTCGTGGAGTCTCCCCTGGCCGGGAACAAATGGAGACCTCGACCGCTCATTTTCCTTTCTACCATCTTCCTTTCTCAAATTGAATGGAACCGAGCATGGAAGCCCTAGCCGCTATCCGCGATCTTTTCACCACGATTTCTACCGCCGACTTCTCCGGCGCGACCCTCCCCGAAGCCCGCTCCCTGGAGAACCCCATGTTCTCCCTGCAAGACCCCTCCACGTTCGAGGCCATGGGGATCGGGATGCCCAGTTCCGCCGGCATCCGCGTGGACCGTCGCACGGCCATGACCCTCGATACCTGGTATCGGGCCGTGGACCTGGTGAGCGACTACGTTTCCCGCTGCCCCTTGAAAGTCCGCAAGTGGATCTCCGCCGATAACTCCCTGCCCGACGTGAAACACCCGGCCTACCGCTTGCTCGTTCAGGCGGCGCGGATGGATACCGGCGAGAAGGGCACGGAGTTCCTGGGAGCGCGGTACTGGAAAAAGACGATGCAGGCCCATGCCAGCAATCACGGCAACGGCTACAGCTTCATCGACCGCGATCCGCGCACCGCCCGCCCCCGCCAGCTTATCCCGCTTGCGCCCGATCGGACCTACCCAATCCGCGTCAATGGGAAAAAATACTACGTCAGTCACGTTGCCCAGGACTACATCGGCGGATCGGACGGCCGCCCGGACGGCGGCGGCCAGACCGCCCATGAAACGATGGTCATCCTCCGCCCCGAGGACGTGTTCCACTTGAAGGGTTTGGGCTACGACTGCATGATGGGCTATATCACCTTCGACCTGGGCGCGGAGACCTTGGGGCAGGCCCTGGCCACGCGGCAGTATGGCAGCAAATATTTCGCCAACAATGCCGAGCCGCGGGTAGTGGTCGAGATGCCCGTAGGCCAGATTTGGACCATCCCCGAGCGGCAAGAGTTCGTCCGCGAATTCAACACCATGCACAGTAGCGTGAACAACGCGCACCGCACGGCGATCCTTACCAACGGCGCGAAAATCTCGCCCTTCCCTACCAGCGCCGAGCAGGCCCAGCTTGTGGCCAACCGGCAAATGTCGGCGCGGGAGATTGCGAATTGGCATAAACTGCCGCCGCATAAATTGGGCGACTCGTCGCGCACGAGCTACAACAGCCTGGAGCTTGAGGAGTATGCCATGCTCAACGACTGCCTGGAGCCGTGGTTCTCGATGTGGACTGAGGAGTGTGATGCCAAGCTCTTGACCGAGGAAGAGAAGCGGGGCTACACGCATTTTACGGATTTCGACCGCAACGCCTTGATTCACACGACCCTGGCGCAGAAGGCCACGGCCGACGCCCAGCTTTGCAACAACGGCTTGCGCACGGCCGACGAGCTTCGCGCCCGCGACGGACTGCCGGCCTATGAGGACGGCATCGGCAGCATCAAGCGTTGCCCGGTAAATATCGCCATCCTCCACGCCGCCGGCAAGAAGCCCGCCGTGGAGATCAGCGGCATCCCGCAGAAACAGGGCAACATGCCCAGTCCCGCCGGCACGCCCAAGCCGGCCGACAAAAAGAGCCGCGACGATACGCCGCTATCGCCGCCCTTTGATTGCGCCCCGATCCAAGCCGTCTTGCGCGACGCCGCCGAGCGGGTCTATGCCCGCTTGACAAAAGCCATGGCCGCCGCCGCCCGCCATCCCGAGGACTTTGGCCAGTGGCGGACAAACGACGCCCCGCGGCACGCCGAGCCGGTTGCCAGCATCGTCCGCGCGGCGCTCAATCTTCGCGCCCTGATTCCCGCCGCTGAGATTAAGAACCCCGAGCCGGCCGCCGCCATCATCGACGCCTGGTTGCGTTCTTGCGGCGATCCGAGCAAGTTCACCGTGGAAACCGTTTTGGAGTTGATGCAATGACGATCCTGGAAAGAGTCAAGGCGGCCATTGTCCGCTTCATCGGCGTGGAAGACGATCCGCACGATTGCCCCGACCCGCTGGCCGAGGGTTGCAATCCGCTTGGCGAATGCCCGGGCTGCAAACTGCTTGAGGAAGTAATTGCCGAGCGCGACGAGCTTTTGGCCAAGGCCGTCGCGCCGCCGCCGGCCGCCGATAACTTCATGGCCTTGAAGTGCTGCCAGGTCAAGCCGCCGGAGCCCTTGCGCCCGCGGTACGCGATGTTCTATATCACGATGGAGTTGCTTTCCATCACGCTCATGTACATTTTGCAGGCCACGGAAAAGACAATCTACGAAAGCATCGGCGCGCCCTTGCCCGGCGACTGCCGGATCGTGCAGTTTGTTTGCCACCGTCAGCACATGCTCCTGGGCATCGTGCTCTATTCCTCCGCCTACGCCGAGCTTATGCCCGACGATCCGGTTCCCGTGCTCGATGTTCGCGTGATCGGCCATGCCGTTTGCGAAAAGAAGTTGACCGAGTTTCTACAATCATCCTTGAATTGATTTTTCTGTCCCCTATTTTTCTGTCGTCCATTCCCGAAAGGATTCGCCATGCAATACCAAGTTCGCGCCCAGCGCTTGACCCGCCCCACGTTGAAGCGCTCCGAAGGCGGAGGCCGCCCCCGCGTGGAAGGCTACGGGGCCGTGTTCTACGACCCGGCCGATGCGGGCACCGAGTATCAGCTTTGGGACGATTGCATTGAACGCATCGATCCGACCTGCTTCAACCGTGCCCTGGCCGAGAAGCACCCGGTTCGCTCGTGCATCAATCACGACCCGAATATGATCCTAGCCTGCCTGGACGCCGGCACGCTGGAATTGCGGGCGGACAAGAAGGGGCTTTGGTATTCGGCGGAAATTCCCGATACCACGGTGGGCAACGACTTGATTAAGAACCTCGACAACGGCAACTATCGCGGCAGTTCCTTCCGCTTCGATCTTACCGGCCGCCGCTGGGAAGAGGAGAAGCAAGGCGAGCGCTGGATTGCCTACCGCTATCTCACCGATTGCACGCTCTACGAACTTGGCCCCGTGCTCTTTCCGGCCTACGATGCCACCACGGCCGGCAAGCGCTCCAAGGAGGTCGAGGACGTGCAGGCCGAGCTTGCCGCCTGGCGGCAGGCCAAGCGGAGCCTTACCGACGCCGACGACGTAGAGGTTCGCGTGGCCCTCATGCGCTGCACGAGCGATGCCCTGATGTCGGACCTGTAGGAGTGCGGGGAGGGTGACTTGCCATGCTCGCCCATCAGGGATGGAACTTGCTCAGCCGCGAAGAGCGCTTGCGGCGGATCGAGCGGGCGCGGGTCTTTGCCGCAGTCGGCAACTCGCCCGAGGCCATTTCCGAGCATTGCGGCATCTCGCCCTTTTTGGCAAGCATCATGGCCATCCCCGAGGCGGAGCTTTTGGAGCGCGTGGAAGAGGACGGCCGCAAGGAACGCGACGAGACTTTAGCGAAGAACCGCAGGATGCGGAAAAGGGAGTCGGCTTGACACTGACCGACTGCCGCAGGAAGCGGCGAAAGCGGATAGGCGGCCGGGCGCGGCATGATCGCTCGTAAACCTCACCTACTGCCGCTGATTTTCGGGCGCAGCCTCCCCGCCCGGCCGATCGGTGTCAGGGAGGCAGATTTTCCTAAAGAATTGGCGTTGACCCGGCCGAGAGAAACGGATATTCTCCGGCCGTTTTCAACCTGTCACCATTCACGCAAGGAAGCCTATCATGTTGTGTTTGTCGAGGGAATTGGGCGAGAGCATTGTCATTGGCGAGAACGTGAAAGTCACGCTCTTGAAGAACCGCCGCGGGGGATTCATGCTTGGCATCGAGGCCCCCCAGGAAATCCCCATCCGCCGCCAGGAGATCGACCGTGACCAAACGCGAAATTGTGAAACTGCTGGATCGGTTTGAAGACGATCAATTTGTGTGCGTGCTGCGCGTGCCCCATCATGCCGACATGCCCCGCGAACAGTTGATGATCCAGGATATTGTCGAGTTTCCGCCCTGGCATCCGGCCGAGGATGGAAAACAGCTTGTGGGAATCCTGGTCCATGCCAGCAACAAACAAATCGCCTAGCATCGACACGACCCGCCTGGCGGCCCAAGTCCAGCGCCGCCAGGCGGTCTACGTCCGCAGCCGAGCAGGCCGCTTGAAGGTCATCCGCTACCGGCCCTGGGAACGGAGGGAAAAAATTCCGGCCGCAGGCCCTACTCTGCCCTTGACATCCGCCGGGGAATCTGCTAACCTCCCCTAAAGCTACGCTTGCGGCACGTTTCTTGCGGGGCCTGAGTTGCCCTGCCTTGCGTTGCCAGGACGATTGTGGGCCGAGTTCCCCTCTGAATGCGTCCGGCCGCCGCCCATGCGTTTTGTCGTTTCCCCTAGATTTTCAGCGCTCCGTAAAGGATTACCCATGTTGCTCAAAGAACTCCGTGAAAAACGAGCCCCCGTCGCTGTGGCCTTGCGGAGCCATATCGAGAAGGAATTCCACGCCCGCAACAAGGCTTGGAC
>CAZMHC010000131.1:0-8365 GCA_964565955.1 uncultured Occallatibacter sp. | reverse complement strand
GCCCTGGCCGCCTTCGTTTTGCGGGGCTTCGGCGATGGTGGCTACGTGGGGATGGCCTTTCAGGAACTCGCGGACGCCGCGACGGAGGATGCCGGCGCCGTGACCGTGGATGACACGGACACGGGGCAGGCCAGCCAGGAAAGCGCGGTCGAGATACTTCTCCAACTCTTGCGTGGCTTCGTCCACCGTGCGTCCAATCAGGTTGATCTCCGTGCGCATATCGTCGCTGTTGGCGCTGGTGACGGTGACGTGGACATTCTTTTGGCGGCGGGCGGCGGCTAATGGATCGGGGCGCTGCTCCATATCCGAGTTTGGCGAAGGTGCGCAACACTCGTCGCGCTTGACGCGCATCTTGATGGGGCCGAGGGCGACTTCAAAAACATCTTTCTCGACCTCGCGCTGCACAACGGCGATCTTGTTCAGGGACTTGAGGCGGACCTGATCGCCGGCGGCGATGTGCTTGAGGATGTGGGGCTGGGCATTGGCGTCGCCCTGGTCAGCCCCGGTGCGGTGGGCAACGACGGTCTGGTTGAAGCTCTCCTGAAACTCGCGGCGCAGGCGGAGGATGCGGCGTTCGGCTTCTTTGGAGAGCTTTTGCTGGCCAACGCGGTCTTCGATGGCGCGGACGGTCTCGCGCATCTGAAACTCGAAGTCCTTGAGCAGCGATGCGAGTTTGTTCTCTAGTTCGCGGGTGCGGTTGCGCAACTCGATGTCGCCTTCGCGGGCGAGTTTAGCTCTTTCCTGATTCAGGGCGTACTGCTGTTCGCGTGCGGCCTTGCGCTCGGCTTCGAGTTGGGTGAGTTCGTTGTGCAGTTTATCGAGGAAGCGGGTCAGATCGACCTGCTGTGTGCCGAGGCGCTGACGGGCGGCGGCGACGATGCCGGCGTTGAGGCCGAGGCGCTCGGCGGTCTGGATGCCGGCCGAGGCGCCGGGGACGCCGAGGCGCAGTTGGTAGTTGGGCGCGAGCGTGAGTTCATCCACGCCTGCCGCCGCGTTGAGGACGCCGGGGGTATTGGCGGCGTAGACCTTGAGCGAGGTGTGATGGGTGGAGATGAGCGACCATGCGCCGGCATCGAGAAAGTGGCGGGCTATGGCAACAGCGAGCGCGGAGCCTTCTTCGGGGTCAGTGGAGGAACCGAGTTCGTCTAGCAGGACCAGCGAGTGCGGTCCGGCAAGGCGCGAGAGACGGTCGAGATTGGCGATGTGCGCGGAGAAAGTGGAGAGCGCGGCTTCGATGGACTGGGCGTCGCCGATGTCGGCGAGAAAAGCGGTGAAGACGGGGAAGCTGGCGGCGGCGGCGGGGATGGGCAGGCCGGCTTGGGCCATCATGGCCAGCAGAGCGGCGGTTTTGAGGGTGACGGTTTTGCCGCCGGTGTTGGGTCCGCTGACGATAAGTTGGCGCGCTCGGGAAGTTAGCTCCAGAGTCAGTGGGATAACTTTGCCGCCGGTGGAGCGAAGGCGCTTTTCCAGCAGCGGATGGCGGGCGGTTTCGAGGCGGAGCAGATCGGGGGCTACGGTTGGGGCCACGCAGTCGTAGTCGCGGGAGTAGCGGGCGCGGGCTTGCAGGCTATCGACTAGAGCGAGTACGCGCGCTCCGGCGACCAGCGCGGCGGCATGGCCGCCTACCTGACGAGTTAGGGCCATGAAGATGCGGTGGATCTCGGCCTGCTCTTCTTCAAGCAGGCGGACCAGTTCGTTGTTCCGCTCGATGGTTTCGAGCGGCTCGACGTAGACGGTTTGGCCGGAGGAACTGGCGCCGTGGACGACGCCGGAGATGCGCCGCTTGAGTTCGGCGCGAACGGGGATGACGAAGCGGTCTCCGCGGATGGTGATGAGGTCTTCCTGGGTCGATCCGTCGCTGGAGAGCTTGCGCAGGGCGGCGCGCAGGCTCTCTTCGATGACGCGCTGCTGGCGCTCCTGGTCGCGGCGGATGCGGGCCAGCTCGGGCGAGGCATTGTCGGCCAGCGAACCGTCGGGCTGGATGGTGCGCTCGATCGATTCGGCGAGCGGGCGCAGGCTGCTGCCCGCCAGCGCCACGGAAAGCTCGGAAAGCCCGGGCAGCCTGCCCACTAGACGCGCCGGGGGCGATTGCAGCAGCGATTGCCACGAGGCCACGTCGTTGGCCAGGCGAGCGACGGCCTGGAGTTCGCCGGCTTCAATGGCAGCGCCGGGAATCTGAGCTTTGGCGGCGAGTTGGGTGGGATCGAAGAGGCCGCCGAGAGGGATGGAAACCTGCTCGGCGAGAGCGAGACGCACTTCGGCGGTGAGTTGATGCTGGCGCGCGATCCAGGCTTCGTCGGTGGAAGGCTTGAGGTCTAAAATCGCTTGGCGGCCGACCGGCGAAGCGGCAAAGCCGGCCACCAACGCTAGCAGCGGCTCCCACTCGAGAGCGGCATAGTCCGCGTCTTCAACTGGCGACGGAATTGGATCGAGCAGCGGCATCTTTATCAGAGACTATCGTAGCGTTCCGGGCGAGTTTGCTTTGCGCTTTGCACAGTCGGGGAGTTTTGCGGAGCGCCGTGCCTGAACGTGGCCGACAAGAATCCAGGCTGTACATGACAACGGCCTCCGCGCTTTGCGGAGGCCGTCTTGATTTGCGCGGGAACGCCTTCTTCCTACTTCAAGTTGCCGCTCGAATCCATGGTGATGCCGCCCGGCCCCTTGTTCTTCTTCTCTTCGTTGGCCTTGCGGGTACCCATGGCCTTGGATCGCCAATCGTCGGCCTTGGCTATATCGTCCTTGCGGGCCGCCTCGTTGCCCCAGTCCACGTCCGCCTTGCTGCGGTAGATGAGGTTGAGGTAGGTCATGGCATCGTCGTAGTTGTCCCGGTCGGCCACCGCCTGATTCAGATATTGCAAGCCGTCGTCCACCAGCGGACCGTTCACCGCCTTGATCGGCTCCATTACCTGCTTGGGGGCCTTGACGTTGCCCTCGCCGTCGTCGCTTACGCCAGCCGGGAGCAGGGCCTTGAGCAGATTCTGGTGCGCCTGGGTCCAGTCGATCACGCCGACCGTATAGGCAGCCTCGGCATCCTTGGGATCGACGGTCAGCACCTGCTTCTGCCACTTCTTGGCTTCGTCCAGCCTCTTGATGCTGAAGTCGATTCCGGCAATCTGCTTCATGCTGTTCACATCGTTCGGATTCGTGGCCAGAACTTCCTGGAAGATGGCGATCGCCTGATCCGCGGTTTGGACGTTCTCCGCGGTTTCCAGGCCGGGCACCACGTTCTGAGCCAGCGCGGTAGCCAGATAGCTCTTGGCCGTGGGCAGGCTGGGGTCCAGCTTCGCGGCTTGCTGGAAGTGGTTGATCGCTTCTTCGTAGTGAGCGCCCTTGTACGCTTCCACTCCCTTGTTCAACTGGTCGCGGGCGGCGAGTTTGTCGCACCCGCTCAGGGAAATCGCCATGCCGGCCAAGGCCGCCGCGAACGCCGTAATACGTGCGGGTCCATTCATCTTCGTATCCTTCTCCTTACAAGCGCGCCTATCTTCGGCGCGTCTGGAATCTCATAAACCTGGCCGCGGACGGGAGAAACCGAAGCGCAGTGTCGAAAGTCAAGACAGATAAATTGTATCCTGTTCCGCGCGGATCGACCGCCTCCGGGCGGGCGGCAACTTCGGGATCGAGCGGGGGCATTTCAGCGCCCCAGCCTTCCCATCGCCAGCCGGGCCGGCTACTGGCCGGCCATAATCTTCGGCGTCATCATGCCGATGTGATCCACGCCCGCCGAACGCCCGATATCGATGACCTCGGCGATGGAGGCGAATTTCACATCGTCGTCGCCCTTGACGAACATCACCCGCTCGGCGCGGTTGGCATAAATCTCGGTCAGCTTGGGCAGCAAGTCGGCCTTGTTGTAAGGCGTCTCGTTGATCTTGTACTGCGGCGGATGGCCAGCCGAATACAGCACCTGCACCACGATGGTGCGGTCAGACGGAGTCTGCTGTTTCTGCGGATCTTTTGGCGGCTGAGGCACCAGCGCATCCAGGCCCTTGGGCGTTACCGGAACGATGACCATGAAGATGATCAGCAGCACCAGCAAAACGTCGATCATGGGCGTTACATTGATGTCGGACGAGTAGCCACTCGATCCCCCCATTGTCATTGCCATGTCTTATAACTCCTCGTTTCTCGAAATCGTTTGCGACGGACCGGACGCAACCTTAGTTACTCGCCGCAGTTACTCGCCGCCGATGTTGCCCGGTTCGCGCTTCTGGGTCAGCAAGCCCACGTCGTCCACGCCTGCTGTTCGCACGGCATCGATGGCATTTTCAACCGCCAGGAATTGCGCCCGCGCATCGGCGCGCACGAAGATGGTCTTGCCCGGCTTGTCGGCCAGCTTGTCGCGCACCTGTCCGCCCAGTTCCTCCAGAGCGACGTGATTCTGCCCCAGGTAAACGCTCCCGTCCTTGGTGATGGCCACGACGATGGCGTCTTCCTTGTCGGCATCCGGCATGGCGACGGGGTTGTCCACCTTGGCCATGTCGATCTGCACCTTGTTCTGGAGCATGGGGGTGATGACCATGAAAATAATGAGAAGCACCAGCATCACGTCCACCATCGGCGTGACGTTGATATTGGAACTGATGTTCTTGGCTTCGCTGCGAATTGCCTGCGCCATTGTTTGGCTCCATGCCTAAAGAATTTTTATTCCGGATGGCTTCCCGGCTTTTGAGTAACAAGCCCCGCTTCGGCGCGAGGTTGAAACCGGTGGGCGGAAGAGAGTCCTGGCTCCGCCGCCCGCCGCAAGTTTCCCGCTCTCGCCGCCAGCCGCTTCGCTTAGCGCTTTTGGCTCAACTGGTTCTGCTTGATAAAGTAGTCGGTCAATTCGCTGGAGGAGTTGTCCATCTCCACGTCGAAGGCTTCCACGCGACCGGTAAAGTAGTTGAAGGCCATAACGGCCGGAATGGCCACGACCAGACCGAAGGCGGTGGTGACCAGCGCTTCCGAGATACCGCCGGCAACCGTGGCGATACCGGAAGACTTGGCGGTGGCGATCTGCTGGAAGGCGTTCAGAATGCCGACGACGGTGCCGAAGAGTCCGACGAAGGGCGCGGTGGCGCCGATGGTGGCCAGAACCGCGAGGCCTCTCTTCAGCTTGGCGTGAACGATGGCTTCGGCGCGATCCAATGCGCGATGGCAGCTATCGATGGCCAGTTCCGCAGGCAGGCTCTGCGAGGAACGGAACTCGGCCAAGCCGGCGGTGACGACTTCGGCCAAGTGCGACTTCTTGTTGCGATCGGATATCTTGATCGCCTCTTCCAGTTTGCCGTCCTTGAGCGCGCCGGCTACCCTGGGAGCGAATTCGCGCGACTGCTGGCGAGCGGCCCGGAAGTAGAGGTAACGGTCGATCATCACGGCCAGAGACCAGATCGACTCGATGAAAAGGATGACGGCCACGCCTTTGGCCAGAATGCCCATGTTGTGCCAGAGGCCACCGATAGTGAAGCTGACCTGCTGCTCCTCACCATCGAAGAAGAATGCCAGATTGGCGGCGGAATGCGAAGCGAAGTGTGCGAGTTGAGCGAGAATCACTGAATCTTTCCTCCTAAGGAGTTTCTTGTGGGTTGCGACTGCCTTGCGGTTGCTGGGAACGCGCATCCTCGCGGATTCGCATTCGGGTCAAAAGCGAAGCCCATTTCCCGTACCGCGAAAATGGGCCAATGGGAGATAACTTATCCACCCAGGGAGAAGATCACATTCACCGTGGTCTCCACCTCCACCGGCTCTCCGTCCAGCAGATAGGGTCTGTAACGCCAGGTGCGCACGGCCTGCATGGCGGCATCCTGCAGCATGGCCGGCCCGTTCAGCACACGCAGATTCTCGATGGTTCCCGTCTTGCTGATGGTGGCTTGCAGCACCACCGTGCCCTGAACGCGGGCGGCCTTGGCGATGGGGGGATAAATAGGCTGGGTCTTCACCAGCAGATTGCCGGCCGCCACACCGCCGGAGATGTTGATCTTCTTGGGAGGCGCAACCTTGACCACCGGCCCGTTACCCGTGCCGCCGAACAAGCCGCCCATGACCCCGTTCGAGTTGCCGCCCAGGCCTTCCATGCCCGCCACGCCGGTCGAGGGCGGAGCTTCCCTCGCTGTGGCAACCATGATGTTGTGCGGAATCTTGGTGGGCGCCGTCAACTGATTGTTCATCATCTCCGATTGCACATGGACTATATGCACCGCCTCGGGCGGGGGCGGAGGCGGCGGCGGGGGCGGCGGAGGCGGCGGCGCAACCAACTGCGTCAGCATGGCGGCCCTGGGCAGCGCCTCGGGATAGATCAGCGGGATGAGGATCGCCACAACCAGCAGCGAAACCTCAATGACGCTCGTTACCAGCATCCAGGGACCGCTCGTGCTCTTGATCCTGTTCCCGGAAGCGAATGTGGAATCTTCAAACATGGCCAGCCTCTTCAATCGGATGTTTGGGTACTTCTAACTTAGACACCATTGGTGCGGAAAATGTTCCCGTGGGCCAAAACAGGGGAGTCTGAGATTGGTATCACCTTAACAGACTCCCTGCCCATCGGCAAAATGTGCTGCAAAACCAGTGCGACGAGCAGGCAGATTCTGGAATCTCCTTTACGCTCTCGACCGTTTCGCCGCCGGCAGAGCGGTGGCTTTGCCTTGCTGGACGCGCCACTGCTGCCAGGCCACCAGCATGGGCGCGGCCACGGCGATCGACGAATACGTGCCGATGAGAATGCCCACCACCAGCGCAAAAGAGAAGCCGTTGAGCACCTGGCCGCCAAAAATGTACAGAGACAGGACGGTCAGGAAGGTCAGTCCCGAGGTCAGCACGGTCCGGCTCAATGTCTGGTTGATGCTGCGGTTGACCACGTCGGGCAGCGACTCGCGGCGGCTCATGCGCAGATTCTCGCGGATACGGTCAAAGACGACGATGGTATCGTTCATCGAGTAGCCGATCAGAGTGAGAATGGCCGCAATCACCGTCAGGCTGATCTCCTTGCCCAAAAGCGAGAAGAAGCCGACGGTGATCAACGTGTCGTGAAAGCAGGCAATCACCGCCGCCACGCCGTAGATGAACTGGAAGCGGAACCAGAGGTAAACCAGCATACCGGCGAGCGAATAGACGGTCGCCAGCGCGGCCTGCTTCTTGAGCTGATTGCCCACCGTCGGGCCTACCACTTCCACATTGCGGACGGTGAAGGGATTGGCGGCGTAATTGGCGCGCAGGGCATCGACGATACGCTTCTGTCCGGTGTCGAGCGAAGTCTCGCTGATCTGCTCCGGCAGGCCGATGAGCGCCTCGTTCTTGGCGGGATCGTCGTAGGTGACGACGCTGGCATCCTTGATGCCGGCGGCCTCGGTGGCGGCGCGAATCTTGTTCAGGTCCGGGGTCTGCTGAAACTGCGCCTGCACCTGAGTGCCGCCGCGAAAGTCCACGCCCAGCGGAACCGGGCTGCCGGTTTGCGCATAGCGCATACTCATCGAGACCACACCGGCTACGCTGAAGATCAAGGAAAAGCCGAGGAAGTACCACTTCAGCCTCAGCCAGTCGATATTGACGCCACGAAACAATTCCACTGCTTTTTCTCCTAGCTTCCAGCTACTAGCTTCTAGCTACCAGCTTTTTCTCGCGCCGGCCTGGTTCCTAGATTCTCCTCGGAAGGGCTAGAAGCTAGAGGCTAGCAGCTACAAGCTGTCGTTCAGATCGACACCAACTGCCCCGGCTTCATCTTGTTCAAGTGGGCGTCGAAGATCACCCGCGAGACGAAGACAGCCGTGAATAGGTTGGCCAGCAAGCCGAAGGTGAGGGTGGTTGCAAAGCCCCGCACCGGCCCGCTGCCGAAGACGAAGAGGATGGCCGCCGAGACGATGGTGGTCACGTGCGTATCGATGATGGTGACCCAGGCGTGTGCAAAGCCCTGATCGACGGCGGCGGCGGCGGCCTTCCCTGCCCTCACCTCTTCGCGTATGCGCTCGAAGATCAGCACATTCGAGTCCACGCCCATGCCGATGGTCAGAATCACGCCGGCAATGCCCGGCAGAGTAAGCGTGGCCCCGGTAAATCCCAGGAAGCCGAGCAGAATGATGAGGTTCAAGAGCAAGGCCAGATCGGCGTTGATCCCCGATCCGCGGTAATAGACGAGCATGAAGGCCATGACCACCAGCACACCCACCACAGCGGCGCGGACGCCCTCGTTGATCGAGTCCGCGCCCAGCGATGCGCCCACGGTGCGGTCCTCCAAATAATTCAGAGACGCGGGCAACGCGCCGGTCCTCAGCATCTTGGAGAGGATTTCAACCTCTTCCGGAGTGAAACTGCCGGTAATCTCGCCGGAGTCGCGGATGGCGCTCTGGATGGTGGCCACTTCCTTGACCCGGCCGCCCATCACCACCGCCATGCT
>CAZMHC010000130.1:0-8474 GCA_964565955.1 uncultured Occallatibacter sp. | reverse complement strand
TATCCACGCCCAGCAATTCCGACTCGGGAAACATCAGCCCGGCGTCGATCACGATGATGTCGTCTTCCCAGCGCAGGACCATGCAGTTCATGCCGAACTCGCCCAACCCGCCTAGGGGAATGATTTGCAGTTTTTTCGTTTGCATCTGTCAGTTTCGATGGTAGCACCTGCGTCTGGCTGGGGCCGAACGCTCCATCCGGGTCATTGGCCGAGTTCGCCGAGGGGGTCCGCGGCAAGGACATCATGAAGCTCTGAGATCGGGATTGGGTCGTGGCCGTCGCCGCGCTCTTTGCGAGGTTGGGAGGCGAGCGCATCCGGCAAAAGGGCCACTCCGCTTGCGGAGTGGCCCTTTGTGGATTGCTTGAATGCGGCGGAGTTACTTGGCGGCGACCAGCGGACGGGTGGCGAGAGTGCCGTTGGCGTAGCCTTTGGCAATCTCTGTAATGGGTAGCGCCTTGTAGTCGCCGGCGTGGCCGGCTTGGCCGAATTGGGTCATGCGCTGGGCGACGACCTTCTGCATGGCTTCGCGGGCCGGCTTGAGGTAATCGCGGGGATCGAACTTCTCCGGGGTCTCGGCGAAGACCTTGCGGATGGCGCCGGTAATGGCCAGGCGGTTGTCGGTGTCCACATTGATTTTGCGGACGCCGTTGCGGATGCCGAGCTGAATCTCCTCGACCGGCACGCCCCAAGTCTCTTTCAGCTTGCCGCCGTATTTGTTGACGATGTCCTGAAGGTCCTTGGGAACCGAAGAGGAGCCGTGCATGACCAGGTGAGTATTGGGCAGGCGCTTGTGGATGGCAAGAAGAATGTCCATCTTGAGCACCGAGCCGTCGGGCTTCTTGGTGAACTTGTAAGCGCCGTGACTGGTGCCGATGGCGATGGCCAGTGCATCCACGCCGGTGAGTTCGGCGAACTCGACGGCCTGATCGGGGTCGGTGACGTGCTCCAGGCCCGATCCGCCCGCGCCGTGGCCGTCCTCGATGCCGCCCAGTACGCCGATCTCGCCCTCGACGGTGACGCCGCGCTCGTGCGCGAAATCGACGACCTTGCGCGTGACTTCGACGTTCTCTTCAAAGCTGGCCGGGGTCTTGCCGTCGGTCTTGAGGGAGCCGTCCATCATGACGCTGGTATAGCCCAGCTCGATGGCGCTCTTGCAGGTCTCGAAGCTGTTGCCGTGGTCCTGGTGCATGGCAATGGGAATCTCGGGATTGAGTTCGGCCGCGGCCTGGATCAGCTTGAAGAGATAGAGGTCTTCGGCAAAGGCGCGTGCGCCGCGGCTGGCCTGGACGATGACCGGCGACTTGGTTTCCTTGGCCGCGGCCATGATGGCCTGAATCTGTTCCATATCGTTGACGTTGAATGCGCCGACGCCGTAACCGCCCTTGGCGGCCTCGTCGAGCAACTGCCGCATGGAGACTAGAGGCATAGAGAATTCTCCTTCTGGATTGACTCCGGCCGCCGGTGCGCTCGAACCTGCGAGGGGTGCAATGAGCCTGATGGCGGCCGAACCGCGATCATCCTTATGGTAGCAGAGATGCGCGAGGGAAAGTGAGCGTCAGATCGCAGGGAGTGGAAATCCGTACCCACGCGAAATGTCCCATTTGCCGAACCGCCTAAGTTCTCGCTCAAGAGAATCGTCGTAATTGAAAGTCACAGATAACGTACGATATTTTTCGCACATTTGATTTTGGTTTTACGCTTGGAGGTTGGTACAAGCAGGAGGAGCGAGACCTCTGAGGCATGAGCGATGGAGCCAACCATGGAAGCGGGAGTTGAGACAGTCGGCGGGGCAAGGCCGCCGTTAGGGGCCGGTGGTAAAGATCGACGAAGGGCGCATCCAGGATGGCTGCACACTCCATACCGATTGGCAATGCCATGCAACTCGTGTACGAGCTGTTCGAAAAGAATACGTCAAGGTGCGTAAACGGATAAAGATGTACGATGCGGCGTGGAAGCGAAGATCGAGTTCGACCCGCTGAAGAACCGCGCAACTTTCGCTAGCGTGAGCTTGGCTTCGTTGATCGGATGCCTGCGCAAGTTCCGGCTGCGCGACGATTGAGCGTATATTCATCATTGCGCGCCGCCGGTTGGTCCATAATTTGTTTGAATCCGGAATCTGCGGCGGGGATTTACTTCCCCGCCGGAAGGCGACAGCAACCGCGCCATGGCGGAACGAGCGCGAGGAAACCCATGAACCCTATGCAAATCGGCATCGCTGCTTCCATCGCCACCCTTGCCAGCCGCGAGGTCTATCGCAACCGCTGGATGCGGGTGCGCGAGGACGAGATTCTGCGCTCGAATGGCCAAAAGGGCCTCTATGGCGTGGTGGAGAAGGACGACTCGGCCATCATCCTGCCAATCGACGAAGGGCACATCTGGCTGGTCGAGCAGTTTCGCTACACCATTCAGGAGCGGGCGCTGGAACTGCCCCAGGGCGGCTGGGAGATGGATGTCGAATTCCCCGAAGAGCTGGCCCGCGGCGAACTCCGCGAGGAAACAGGCCTGGTAGCCGCACAGATGACTCGCCTGGGAGAGCTATGGATTGCTTACGGCTTCACACGGCAGCGGCAGCACGTCTTTCTTGCTACTGGACTGACGCAGTCCGAGCGGCATCCAGATGCCGAGGAGCATGACTTGACGGTTCGTCCGGTTGCGGTCGAGGAGTTCGAGCGGATGATGCTGGAAGGCACGATCCGCGACAACTGCACCCTCTCGGCCTGGGGGCTGTATCTGCTGTGGAAGGCGCGGCATGGTTGAGGCATCGCCGGATTTGCCGGCGTTATGGGTCCGCGCCTTATCTGTCTGATATATCTAAACCCATGCGCAGTTTATCCCTTTGGGCTCTCCTCGCGGTTTTCGCGTCCGCTCCGGCCGCGCCCCTCCACGCCCAGCAGGATCCCTTCCGCTGGATGGACTTTCACGCCCAGAAGGACCAGGACATCGTCGCCTGGGTGAAGGGTTCGCTGGACCGCAAGAAATGGACCGCTATCCGCGAGATCGGCGTACAGTACGATGCGGCGCTGGTTGTCACCACGCTCCGGCCCGGCCAGCAGTCGCTGCCCGACGAGGACACTTTCGTGGTGTGGAGCGTCTCACTGACCAGCCATGCCGAGACTCCGCTATTGACCGGCGTGAATCTGCGCTGGCTGGACTGGATGCGCTTGGTTCCCGATGCCCAGCCTGAATTGACCGCTCTCTACGACGACTGCAACGCCTGCGCGGCAAGCACCTTCTTCACCGCCTTCCATTACGATCTCGCCAACCACGGCTGGGCGGCGCGCTGGATGCGCGGCGGGCACTCCGTGCCGGTGTGGAGTTCCAGCGCACCCGCGGGCGTTGCGCTCACGCAGGCCTACGCCTCGCTGACCGAACCGAACGGCCGCCAGATCATGGCCACCTGGAGTCGCTTCGAATACGGCCCGCTCAAGCCGCCCGATGACTATCTCTACCAGTACGATCTGGACCCTTTCAGCGGCCTGGAGCGCACTCAGACGCTCACCGGTAAGGCCGTCGAGACCATGCAGCAAAGGATCTGCCGCGCGACGAACACCGTCCCGCTGCTGGCGCGCGGCCAGGATTCTCCGCTCTGCGAGCCGTTTCTCAAGCCCAGCAATAGCGAGCGCAAGCCCGTCACCACCCCCCCGGCCAATAACCGCGGGCAATCCCTGCCGCCCAAGGCGCGGAAGTGAGTGTGCCCCATCCCGGTGTGTTTCCAGGGCCAAATTCTCTGTAAGCAACTGAATATTCCGCGGAATTATTAGCTACGTCACTTCCCGTCGCCCAGATCCATTCCTTTGTGGAAGTATCGAACTCCCACCGCAATGCGTTCTATGGAATCATTGAAAAATCTCCTCCAGCGCACCGTTCCGGCGCGCTGGTTGCCATCGTACACAATACCCCGGGAGAGCACATTACTGATTCGCTAAAAATAAGAAATCTTTGAGGTTACGAAGATATTTTATCTGTTGCCTTGCCGCGACGCAAAGCCTGAAAGCCGCCCCGAAGAGCGGCTTTCAGGCACTGGCTTGGTTGCGGACTAGTTGAAAACCGCTCCGACGGATACGTTGGAGTAGTTATCGCAAACGGAAGTACCGGTGTTCTTGTTGACGGCGCAACCGCCTCCGAGCGTAATAGTGCAGGTTGGTATCAAGGGTTCCGGCGTGAAAAAGCCTGTATTCGGATCGGTATAGCCACAGTTCGCCGACCAGCCGCCAAAAGAACTCGCAGGCGTCGACGTTTCGGTCAATGTTATAGAGGATCCTATTGGATACGCCGCCTCACAGACCGAGCCGCCAGCGAGCGTACTGGGGCCGCAATGAATTACATTGTCCGGCGTTCCAGTGGCGGAGGGAGCGGTGATCTCCCAGTTGGTCTGGTTCAGGCCTGTGTTAAAGACGGTCAGCGTCGATAAGAGCGAGTCCCCAATCGTGTATTCGTTACATGTACCGATATTGGTCATGGTGGTGGTGGAAACCCCAGTGATGGGATTGGTGACGGTGGCGTAGGTAGGGGGAGCGTAGGGACAATTGAAGGTCGAAATCGTGCTTTGAACTAGGGTGCCATCCGGGTTCGCAGCAGTAGCATAGATGTTGGCGCCTCCAGATCCCCAGGCGGTCACGAGTCCGCCGACGGCTCCCGGCGCTCCTCCTGTTTCGACCGGGAAATCATAGGGAGCGTCGGATATCCAAGTGACCGGGCTGACGAAGCCGTTGTGATTGACCCCGTTGGTGACGTCCATCACGGTTGGAGGGGACGAGAAGGTTCCGTATGCCAGAAACTGCGCGTTACCGAACAAATCGAGGTCTGTAATCAGGCTAGGTATAATCTGGATCGAAAGCAACCCCTCCGCTCCCGCGCCAGCCGAAGATCCCGCCGGCAGAGTTACCGTGACCGTCACGCTGCCCGTAACAGGACCGCCAAAGCCCGCGGCGGTGGCCGTAACAGTCGTCGTGCCGGCGGCGACGGGCGTCACGAGTCCAGTCGATGATCCAACCGTTGCCACGCCTGTGCTGGAAGAGGTCCAGGTTACCTGGTCGGTAATATTCTCAAAGCTGGGATGAGAGCCGTTGCCGAATACGCCCGTAGCCGTCAACTGCAAAGTGGAACCGCCGGCGGTCAGAGAGTCGCTAGCGGAAGGGGGAGTCACCGTGATGGAATCCAGCCCAGAGGAAGTTCCGCAACCAGTAAACGGCAGAACAATGCCGGCCAACAGCAATGCCTTCAAGCAAAAATTATCGAACATTCAGGTCTCCTGAAAATTTCTAACCGGCCGGCTGACACTCGCCCGCCGCCAAGCCGCAGTTCCACACAATTCCGCAAGCAAGCGGCTGGCCGTTTTCAGCACAAACCATACTACCGTTAGAATCCGCCATATGCAAATCGGGCGCAGCGCGCATGGTAATCTCCCGTAGACAAGCCGGGCCGGATGAGTACGCTTGTTTGCACACCCACGATGTTTCGATCCTTTTGCGCGTTGCGCGCGGAAGTTGCAGCCGACACCCCGGCCCGATAGACTTCCCTCAGCATGGCCATCGCGGGCGACAACACTCTGGAACGGCTGGTGAGCGCCTCGCGCGCCGACGAGGAACAGGGCTTCGAGCTGAAACTCCGCCCCCGGTGGCTGCGCGAGTTCATCGGCCAAACCAAGGCCAAGGAGCAGTTGGCCATCGCCCTGGAAGCCGCCAAATCCCGCGGCGAGGCCCTCGATCACGTGCTGCTCTTCGGCCCTCCTGGCTTGGGCAAGACCACCTTGGCCACCATCATCGCCAACGAGTTGGATGTGGGCTTTCAGCAGACCTCCGGCCCGGCGCTCCAGATTCAGGGCGACCTGACCGCCATCCTCACCAACCTGCGCGAGCGCCAGGTGCTCTTCCTGGACGAAATCCACCGAATGCAACCGGTGCTGGAAGAGAAGCTCTACACCGCCCTCGAAGACTACAAGCTCGACATCATTATCGGCCAGGGACCGGCGGCGCGCACCCATGTGATGGAGATTCGCCCCTTCACGTTCATCGGCGCCACCACGCGGCCCGGCCTGCTCAGTTCGCCGCTGCGCTCCCGCTTCGGGATTCTGCTGCGGCTGGAGTTCTACACCGAGGAGGAGTTGCGCTTCATCGTCTCGCGTTCCGCCGAAGTGATGCAAGTGCCCATCGACCAGGACGGCGCGGCGGAGATCGCGCTGCGCTCCCGCGGCACGCCGCGCATCGCCAACCGCCTGTTGCGTAGGGTGCGGGACTACGCCCAGGTGCGCGGCAGCGGCCTCATTGACCGCCCCACCGCCAACGCCGCCCTTACCATGCTCGAAGTGGACGCGCACGGCTTCGACGAGATCGACCGCAAGCTGCTATTGGCCATCATCCAGAAATACGACGGCGGGCCGGTTGGCCTGAGCACACTGTCCGCGACCCTCGCCGAGGAGCAAGACGCGCTCGAAGAGGTCTACGAGCCGTTCCTCATCCAGATTGGATTCCTCGACCGCACTCCGCGCGGCCGCGTCGCCACGCGCCTGGCTTATGAGCACTTCGGCATGGCCATGCCGGGAAGGCAAGTGGGATTGTTCTAACTTGAGTTGTTCAGTTCGCCGTATCGTAAGCGTTCTAGTGCAGGCCGCCGCAAATAGAGTCATTTTCAAACGGCTCAAGTTCACATCAAATTCCCCGAAACGTTTCCTCGGAGGCTGAAGTTCGCCCATTTAGGCCGTGTTTGCAGTGCGACTGAAGTCGCGCGGCGTGAAAAAATGCCGGCAGAGCTTGCGAGCCGCATCCTGGCGCGTGAATCTCCATGCGATTCGTCGTCCCGCGGCATCGCGCGGCTGTTGCCGGCGTTAGCATCTCCGGGGCTTCCGGCGCCATTGCCGCCGCGAAATGGAAGGCCAGTTGCACTTTCCGCCCCGGATCGAACGCACTGGGAAGCGCTGACGAAACGAGTTTTGTTCGCGCTCTCAGCCGAATATCTCCGCGACAAAAGATCCGCCCCACACTGCGGCAAGCCCGACAACCAGGCTGCCGATGGCATAGAGCGCGGCCAGGAAGAAGGCGCCGGTTCGCATCGCGGAGAGGGTCTCCCACTCATAAGTTGAAAAGGTGCTATAGGCGCCGATAAAACCGACCGGCACCAGGAACCTCCAGGCGGGGTTCAGATCGACGCGCCGGGCCAGGAAGGTGAGAGAGAATCCGATAATGGCGCATGCCGTGATATTGACGACAAAGGTTCCGTAGGGAAACTTCGTTCCCATGCGGTTGGCGACCGTAACGCCCACCCAGTACCGGGCTACGGACCCCAGCGCTCCGCCCAGCGCAATCAGCGAGTATTTCTGCAAGCCGATGCCTCCATGTATTGAAAGCCGAAGTTCCCCTCAATGCACGACCATGACCGGAAAGAGTGCGCATATGAGAACCCGCTCCGAGTTCGAGCCTAGCATCCAGCGATGAAGGATGGTGTGGCTGCGCTTGCCCATCGCAATGAGACTGGTCTGAATGGCATCCGCCCGGTGAAGTATCCGTTCCGCCTCGGCGACGGGCAAATTCATCCTGACAGAGGGATCGGATGTCATGCTTGTATTGGATGAGGATATTAGCTCCAAGACCTCGCACGACGGCGATCCGGTGACCCTTGTTCTGACCGAAGATCTCAAGGTTGGCGATGTGGTTGTTGCAAAGGCCGGCGCCAAGGCCGTGGGAGAGGTCACCGCAGCAGAGAAATCAGAGATGATGGGCAAGGGAGGCGAATTGAGCATGCGGCTCGAATACCTCAAAGTTGGAAATGAAAAAATACATCTTCGCGGGACCAAGGCGGCTGGAGGTAAGGATTCGGTTGGTGGGACCGTTGGCCTGATGATGATTTGCTTCGTATGTGGGATGCTGCACCATGGTAAGGAATCAAAGATTCAGAAAGGCACGGCAGTGCATGCATATGTAGCGGAGGATACTAGCCTTTCCCCGACGATATGAGATGCTTCGAATTCGAGGTGGCGGATTCCGGCATACATATTCGATTACTCTGAGTCTTGAGGGTCTAAATATGTCCGCAACCGCCGCCTTGATTCATCCTGGAGAGATTCTTTTGTCGGAGTTCATGGATCCTCTGGAACTGACGGCTTACCGGCTGGCGAAGGAGTTGTCTGTGCCCGCGCCGCTGGTGGGGGATATCGTGCGCGGAAAGCGGGCGACCTCTGCCGATACTGCGTTGCGGTTGGGGATTTATTTCGGGCTTCCGGCGCGGTTCTGACTGAATTTGCAGAACGAGTACAACCTGCGCCGGGCTGTGCGGAGTCCGGCGCTCAAGCGGGTTTCGCCCAGGGCTGCGTGAGTTCGTTGTCCCCGGTTTGCTCCGCCGGCAGCGGTGTGCTACTCTTGATTTCTGTGCCGTTGTCCGCGCGGAGCGGGAGTGTGCGTTCGAGCGGAATTTCGGCGGTCCGGGGACGGTTTCCGGGTGGAATGGGCTGGCGTAGCTCAGCTGGTAGAGCATCTGATTTG
>CAZMHC010000129.1:0-8625 GCA_964565955.1 uncultured Occallatibacter sp. | reverse complement strand
GGATTCGCCGCTTTCGCTTCAATCTGCCGCAGCGCATTGCGGCGGGGCTGCTGGCGGTGTTTCTGCTGCAAGGGCTGTGGCTCACTAGCCGCCAGACGCTGACCGACCGCGACTACCAATATGCCCGCTGCGGGCGCGAGATGTGGGAGCGGCCATCGGCGCTGAGCGGCTACTTTACCAGTTGCGGCAATATCCGCGACGGCGTTCTGGCCTATCGCCTGGCGGGGTTGCCGCTGACCCTTAACCTGCTGGCCGAGCGCGGGCTGGACCTGCTCCGCAGGCCAGAGGAGCGCGTGGTGACCGGCGGCGGGCTTTCGTACTCAAACTTAAGCACCTGGGAACTGCGCCATCAGTTGACGCACATTCTGCTGCTGTTGCGGCTGCCGTTTCTGGCCGCCGGTTGTCTGCTGGGCGGGGCGCTGTGGTGGGTTGTGCGGCGGCTTTACGGCAATCTGGGCGGCTATACTGCGCTGGCGCTTTATTGCTTTTCGCCCGCCGTGCTCAAGGCCTCCGTCGCGCCCAATCCTGAAATACTGGCGGCGTTGGGTGTATACGGCGGCATCTACACGTGCGTCGGCGTGGCTCATGCCATGCAGGGCCCGGTGGCCAAGTTGAGGCCGCGCATCGTGCTGCTGACGGCGGCCTTCGGCGTGGCGGCGGCCTCGCATAGCGCCGCGCTGGCCGTGGGAGCGCTGCTGGGGCTGGCGCTGATGCTGTGGGTGGCCGAGACGCGCCGTAGCCAGGTGCTGCCGGTGGTTCTGGGGGCAGTCGCCGGGGCGCTGGCGCTGGTCTTCTCCTGCTACGGCTTTTCGCTGGACGCATTCAGTTACCTGTTCCGCTCCGGCGCGGGATTTCTGACGGTCTCGCTGGACCCGGCCATGCGGTTCTTAGAGGCGCTGCCGAATGCTGGAATCTCGGTGGGCATCTTTGCCGCCGGGATTATCTATCTGGGTCTGCGCCGGTCGCGCTACTTCGGCAATACCGCGCCGTTGATATGCGCCGCGGTACTGATTCCTCTTGTCGCAACCGGCGCCAACGCCTCCGCTCCGTGGCTGTGGGCGCTGCCGTTTTTGCTGACCTTTGTGAGCGGGGTCTTCGCCGACGCCTACGAGGGACCGCGAGGCCGGCTGGCAATCGCCGCTGCGGGGGCGATTGTGCTCTTGCAGGCGGTGTTCTGCTCGCTGAGTCTGCCGGGGCTGCTGTAGAAGCCGGATTGAGTGAGATCATCCTCCGTTTCTTTTCCGCGGAAGCACGAGTATTCTGTAGAGTTGCGTTGCCACTTTCATCGAAGACAAGGAAAAACATGGCGGAGATAGCCGTTGAGTCCACCGAAGCGCCCGCGCAGTTGCCCCACGTCCGCGTAGCCGTTCTGGGCGCGGGCAAGATGGGCGGGATTCTGTTGCAGGCCTTTCTGAAGCAGAACCTTTTCGCTCCCGATCAGATTCACGCCACCGTGGGCCACGCCGAGCGCGCCCTGGCGCTGCGCACCCAGTGGGGCGTGGACGTGAGCACCGACAACTTGAAGGCGGCTAGCCAGTCCGACCTGATCCTGCTCGGCGTAAAGCCCTTTCAGGTGCCGGAGTTGGTCGCGGAGATTCGTCCCGCGCTCACCGCGAAGAAGACCCTCATCTCCTTTGCGGCCTCAGTCAAGACGCGCGCCATT
The DNA here is from genome assembly GCA_964565955.1 of uncultured Occallatibacter sp. Classification (GTDB taxonomy): domain Bacteria; phylum Acidobacteriota; class Terriglobia; order Terriglobales; family Acidobacteriaceae; genus Telmatobacter. The sequence goes on along the minus strand of CAZMHC010000129.1, from coordinate 6,962 downwards.
GAGGAGGCGGCGGGGCTGGAGATCGCCGTAATTCGCGCCATGCCCAACACGCCCGCCGCGCTGGGCGCCGGAGCCGCCGCCCTCTGCCGCGGGCGCTTCGTCTCCGCCCAGCAGATGGAGCTGGCCGAGCGCATCTTCGAGACCGTGGGCCGCACGGTGACCGTGGAAGAGAAGCACATGGACGCCGTCACCGGCCTCTCCGGCTCCGGCCCGGCCTACATTTACATCATCATCGAGGCGCTGGCCGAGGCGGGCGTGAAGGTCGGCCTGCCCCGCGACGTGGCCACGCAACTGGCCGCGCAAACCGCCTTCGGCGCCGCCAAGATGGTGCTGGAAACCGGATACCACCCCGCGCTGCTCAAGGACGCCGTGACCACCCCCGCCGGCTGCACTGTGGACGGCATCCTGGAACTGGAAGCGGGCGGCCTGCGCGTCACCCTTATCAAAGCCGTGATGCGCGCCACCGAGCGGGCCAGACAATTGGCGGCGGGATAAGAGAAAGGATTTTTCCCCGCGGCAAATAAATTTGTTGCCAATTTTCGCCACTACTTGTAAAATCTATCCATAAAGGTTTGAGGGTCGTACATAAGCCTTTTGGGCAGATGTCACACAGAACTTCGCGTTTCACCATTCACACATAACGGTTCCTGTCAGAACAGAGGCCCCCACCGCGGTGGGGGCAAACATTTTACCCTCTTACCCTCATGAATCCACGCCGCTACGAATCGCTATACACCACACGCAAAGAGCAGGATCGGCAGACAGCATTCGCTCATTTCTTTCCCTTGATAGACCTGAATAGAAATGAGGACTATGACGCTGCATTTGTTGCTATTGCGGAAAAGACGCTTGAGGGCAAGGACGCGTGGTATTTCACGCAGCCTAAGTTCGAAAATCGACATAAGCCAAAGCCGCCTAAACTTCGCAATTATCTTTCCTATACTTTTGCCCGGCTCAAGGATTTAGAGGAAGAGGAGTCTGAAAGCTATTTCATTGAGAGTCCAGACCAAAGATGGATATGCTTCAACTCTGGACTGCAAGATAAACATTCTGCGGATCTTTTTTGCATTTTCGAGCGGAATCGAAGCACTCCAGGTCCAGGTTCTCGCCCTTTCCCCGATTGGGTATACAAAGGGACTGAAACAGCTAGATCGCTAGTTTTTCGTCAGAACTTCGGCCTGAAGCTTCCGAAGCTCGCTTGGTATTCGAACGATAGCAGAGACTACGTTTTCAATACGGAATACGCTCTGGATACCGAGATATTCGATCATATGTTTGATCGCGCGAAGGAACGATCTGGTTTTCCGCCGGATGCGACGGATGAGTCAGTTCGCAACTATCTCCGAGGGGCGCTGGAAAACCTTGTTCCGAAGATTCGCCGCAATTACAAGACTGCAATTCCGGTCTATTTCATTGGCGAAAAGCGAATGCAGCTACTCCTTCCGTTCCATTCCTCCAATGGCACAGATATTTCGTGTTTTTTGGTGGAACGCGATGACGTAAATCGTTGCTATCTCATTAAAACGATTTTGGATATGGATCAAGCCTACTTCAATGCGCGATTGATCACTCGGCCCGACAAGGAGTGGCTGAATCCCTAATCGGTCATTCAGATTAAGTATGAATGAGTCTTCCTCGATAAACATCTTTCGGTCCATCCAACGCCCAGCCTGGCTCCCCGCTTACATCCCTGAGTTACAGGGCTTGCGCGGCCTCGCGGTTCTAGCCGTGGTGGTCTACCACTGCCATCCGCGCCTTGAAGGCACGTGGATTTACTATGCCTCGCTGTGGGGATGGGCGGGGGTCAATCTCTTCTTCGCGCTCTCCGGCTTCTTGATTACCGCAATCCTGCTGGAGACGAGAGAGAAGCCGCGCTTCTTCCGCAACTTTTATGGGCGCAGGGCGCTGCGCATCTGGCCCGTCTATGTGCTGGTGCTGGCGGTGGTTTACCTGAATTCCGACTGGTTCATCGGCCCGCCGGCGCTGCAGGCGATCAAGGCCGCTCCGTGGCTGGCTTACATCTTCTTCGTGCAAAATCTCTTCCATCTGGCCCTGCCGCCGGCCATCGGACAGACCTGGTCCTTGGCCATCGAGGAGCAGTATTACTTTCTTTGGGCGCCCCTGGTGCGCTTCCTGCGCCGGCCGTGGATGCTCGCCGCCGTTCTCTTGGCAACTCTGGCCGCTTCGCCGTTGCTGCGCCTCGGCCGCCACCCATGGCTCACACCCACGCACACGCTGATTCATCTGGACGGGATAGCCCTGGGCAGCTTAGTGGCGCTGGGGCTTTTCACGCTCCCGCTCAGCCGCCGCATCTGGCTTCTGCTTGGCTTGGGAGCCTTCGCGGCGGGCATGGCGGCAGCAGCGACTATCGCCGGCGGCACTGCCTTTCTGGACTCCGCCCTGGCCCTCGGCTTTGCCGGCGCGGTGCTGGCGGCGATCGCCTCGACCGGTGCCCGCAATCCGCTGAACGCCCTCTTGAGCCGCGGCCCGCTCGCCTTCTATGGCCGCATCAGCTACGGCCTATACATGATTCACATCGCGGTCTTCATCTACTTCGGCTGGTTCGACGCGCGCATGAACCACTACGGAATCCCCGGCAACCTGGCCGTAGGCGCCGTGCGCCTGGCCGCATCCACAGCGGCGGCCACCGCGCTCTGGTATGGCTTCGAGTCGCAAATCCTCAAACTCAAACGCTTTTTTTGACGATCTATTCACTATCCGGCGAAGAAACTGGAAACGGGAAGGGCTATCAAGCACTGTCTCACAAATTGAAAAATCGTCCCACAAAATTGCGCCTGCAATCACCACTGGTTTTAACCGGCGGCTGATAGGCTTATCCTGCAATTGATTTCCCACACGAGGTAACCATGAGCGAAGCAACGAGCGCAGGTCCCCTAAGCCCCGAACTGTTAGCCAAAATGGACGCCTACTGGCGCGCCGCCAATTATCTTTCCGTCGGCCAGATTTACCTGAAGGACAACCCGCTTCTAGAGCGCCCGCTCACGCTTGACGACGTGAAGCCGCGCCTGCTCGGCCACTGGGGCACCACGCCGGGGTTGAACTTCCTCTACGTGCACTGGAACCGCCTGATCCGTGAGCGCAACCTCAATATGCTCTATATCATTGGCCCTGGCCACGGCGGACCGGGACTGGTGGCCAACACCTACCTGGAAGGCTCCTACTCCGAGATTTATCCGCACATCGAGCGCAACAAGGACGGCATCAAGCGGCTCTTCCGCCAGTTCAGTTGGCCCTACGGCATCCCCAGCCACGTAGCGCCGGAGACGCCGGGATCGATCCACGAGGGCGGCGAACTCGGCTACTCGCTGGTTCATGCTTACGGCGCGGCCTTCGACAATCCCGACCTGATCGTGGCCTGCGTGGTGGGCGACGGCGAGGCCGAGACCGGCCCGCTGGCCACAAGCTGGCACGGCAACAAGTTCCTCAACCCCTTGACCGACGGCGCGGTGCTGCCCATTCTGCATTTGAACGGCTACAAGATTGCCAACCCCACCATCCTGGCGCGCATCCCTCATGCCGAACTGGAGAATCTGATGCGCGGCTACGGATACGAGCCTTTCACGCTGGAAGGCGACGATCCGGCTGTGATGCACCAGCAGGCCGCCGCGGTCTTCGATACCATGCTCGACCGCATCGCCGCCATTCAGCGGACAGCGCGCGAATCCACTCCAAAAGATGGAAGCGCGGAGCGCCGCCCGGCCTGGCCGATGCTGATCTTGCGCACGCCCAAAGGCTGGACAGGGCCGAAGTTCGTAGACGGCAAGCCGGTCGAGAATACCTGGCGCGCCCATCAGGTTCCGCTTTCGGAGATATTCGAGAAGCCGGAGCATTTGCGAATGCTGGAAGACTGGATGCGCAGCTACAAGCCCGAGGAACTCTTCGACGAGAAGGGCCACTTCCGCGCCGATCTGGCGGAGATCGCGCCCAAGGGCCGGCTGCGCATGGGCATGAACGAACACTCCAATGGCGGCCTGCTGCTGAAGCCGCTCAAAGTGCCCAACTTCCGCGACTTCGCGGTGAAGATCGAAGGCCGCGGCCAGCAAGATGTGGAATCCACGCGCGTTCTCGGTCGTTTGCTCCACGCGGTGATGGAAGCCAACAAGGAAAACAAGAACTTCCGCGTCTTCGGCCCCGACGAGACCGCCTCCAACCGTATCGGCGACGCCATCACCGGCACCGGCAAAGCCTGGATGGCCGAGACTCTGCCGGTGGACGAGAACTTATCCGAGACCGGCCGAGTTATGGAGATACTCAGCGAGCATTGCTGCCAGGGCTGGCTGGAAGGCTACTTGCTTACCGGCCGCCACGGCTTCTTCTCCTGCTACGAGGCCTTCATCCATATCATCGACTCTATGGTCAACCAGCATGCTAAATGGCTCAAGACCACCCGCGAGATTCCCTGGCGCAAGCCCATCGCCTCGCTCAACTATCTGCTCTCGTCGCTGGTCTGGCGGCAGGATCACAACGGCTTCAGCCATCAAGACCCCGGCTTCATCGATCACTTGGTCAACAAGAAGGCCGACGTGGTGCGCATCTATCTGCCGCCCGACGCTAACACGCTGCTCTCGGTGGGCGACCATTGCCTGCGCAGCAAGCATTACATCAACCTGATCGTGGCCGGCAAGCAGCCCGCCCCGCAGTGGCTCACCATCGACGAGGCCATCGCCCACTGCACCACCGGGCTGGGCGTCTGGCAGTGGGCCTCGAACGACGAAGGCGATCCCGATCTGGTGATCGCCTGCTCCGGCGACGTGCCCACCCTGGAAGCCCTGGCCGCCGTCACTATTCTGCGCGCCCGCGTTCCCGATCTGCGTATCCGCGTGGTCAATGTGGTGGACCTGATGACCTTGCAGCCTTCGTCGGAGCATCCGCACGGGCTTTCCGACGAGGATTACGACCGCATCTTCCCCGCCGCAACCCCGGTCGTCTTTGCCTTCCACGGGTACCCCTGGCTCATTCACCGTCTGACTTACCGGCGCCACAACCACCATCACATCCACGTGCGCGGCTACAAGGAAGAGGGCACCACAACAACGCCCTTCGATATGTGTGTGCTCAATAACATTGATCGCTTTCAACTGGCGCTCGACGCCATCAAGCGCGTGCCGAAGCTGGCGGAGAAGGTGGGCGCGGCCGAGCAATGGTATTCCGAAGCTATCCAAAGGCATAAGCTGTATGTGGCGGAAAACGGCGACGATATGCCGGAGATCAAGGACTGGCGCTGGGCACCTGCGGTGCGGCCAATCGCCTTCGGCTCGTAGATGTCAGTTTTTTTGTGGGCGCACGGGTGCCCCAGGTCTCGCGTTTGAGACCTGGGATTGTAGTAAGCCAGCCTTCGCTTTCCCAGGTCTGAAGAGCCAGACCTGGGGCACCCTCAACTTGATAAAACGCTGCCTGATACCGATGCCGCCCGCCACCAAGGAACGAAGCCATGTCACGAGTTTCCCATTTTCAACGGTTCTCGCAACCTGAAAATCACGCCACCAACAACACGCTACTCCTGCTGCGCTACTTCTACCAGTCCTCTCCATTCAAGATTCAAAGCGTTCTTTCTTCTCTGCTCGAAACCGATCTTTCTATCGGCCTCGCCTTTGAACAGCAAGTAAAAGGTGATGCCTGTATTCCTGATGCACTCATCTCTCAGGAGCCGCTGAGCATTTATGTCGAGACGAAGAGAGGCGGTGAACTCGATCTCGATCAGATTCGCCGTCACCTCAAGAGCATTGCGAAGAAGGTCGGGTCGGGAACCGAAACGAACGCGGTTCTCATCGGCCTCACCAAAGAGCAGATAGCCGAGTGCGACCGCAAAGCCCTTACTACCGAGGCCGCGAAATACGGAATTACCTTTGCGGCGGTGACTTTCACTCAAATCGTCGAAGCTCTTCGCCTACAGTGCGCTGATTTTGAGAGAGAACTACTATCGATTGTTGAGGACTACGAAGACTATCTTGCAAATCAGACGTTGCTTGAGGCCCGCAACCGATGGCTCGTTGTCTTTCCCTGCGGTGTTTCGATCAAGGAAAATGCACGCTTTAATCTCTACTATGAGCCGCCGTCCCGCCCCTGCAAGCGCAACTACCGTTTCATCGGGGTCTATAACAGCAAGGCAGTAGAGTACATTGGAGCCGTCGAGGCCATCGCGGTTGCATCATGCAAAAAAGGCGTCATCGGTTTTGCAGAGGAGGTCGGGCATCTCACTAACGAACATCGGCAGCGAATCACAAGTGCAATCGAGGAGACGCCATATTATGACCTGAAAGCGAAGCCGCATCGCTTTTATCTGGTGGACGCCTTTGAGCCAACGAGCGCCAAGAAGACATCTCCACAGGGTATCTGGGGCTTGAGGTACTTGGACCTCGCCAAGCTCATCAAGAGCTACAACTACCGGCATGAGTACACGACCAAGGAGATGGCCGATTTGCTTAAGCAAGCAACCTGGGAGTAGCTTTCGATCCTGAAATATGACCAGTCCAGCAACGGCGGGTGGCCACGGTCCCAATGACCTCTTCCATCCTCAAAATGCGGGTGCCCCAGGTCCCGCTTTTGGGACCGGGAATTCCATAACCTTGAGCAGGATTGTCTGAATGGTCTGTTTCCGTTTTATACTTGTGCCATGGCGGGTGGGCGGGTGGCCCGGTCATCGGCCCTGATGATGTCTCTGCTTCTTGAGAAGCTGTGGGCAGGTGCCCCAGTCATCAAAATCATATGTCTTATGAGAAGCTGTGCCCCGTTCATCGCAGTTTCATCGCGATGAGCGGGCGTTGGATAACGTACGATATTTTTCGCACATTTGATTCGGGTTTTATGCTTTGGAGGTAGGTACAAGCGGGAGGAGCAAGACCTCTGAGGCGAAGACGATGTGACGCTGCTGCTCAACGATCCTGATGCGCCACAGACCACCATGGCGCCTGAAGTCGAGGCCGGTCATGGACGGATCGAAA
>CAZMHC010000128.1:0-8629 GCA_964565955.1 uncultured Occallatibacter sp. | reverse complement strand
CGCCAGACTTGGACCTGTCGAAGGGATGAAGCCCTGCGCCGATGCCGATTTGTTCAGTAGCCGAGCAGCCCGGCGTGCGATGCGATCGCCGGTCCGAGCGTGCTTTCTGGCATAGGCGACTGGCGATAGCGTGGCCATGATTGGGTTGCGCTCGCTGTGCGGCGCATATTGTCCCAGATTGCGCGGAGTTCCGAAAGGGAGATGGTGCAAGGGGTTGGCGGCCGTAAAATTGGCCGGACGCTAGGCGCGCCGTCGCTGTCGGCGCGCGATGGTAGTCTGAAATATAGATTTGGAGCGGGCCGGATAGGGCCCAAGCAGCACGACCACGGCCCGAATGAGGGTCGTGCCCCGGAGGGTGATTTGGGGCGGAGTGGATAGAAAGCCTGCGGCAGCACGAAATTGGGTGGCCTGCAGCGGACAAACCTGACCGGTCGGCACGACCCGTCAGGTTTGTGTAATTGAGCCTACACTTCTGGTCCCCCTTCAGGGGTGCCCCTCGCCTCTGGTCGAGATGCAGGGCCGTCAATTTGGTTGCCAGCCACAAGCCCGATGGCGTAGAGCTAGACGTACGGCAACGCGTTGGAATCCCTTGATGATTTGGCCTAACGCGGCTGGTTTCGGGGTTTGCCGCCGCCGCATGGCAATGCGCAAGGCGGCTACGCCGTTGTATTTACTAGCCATTTAGCGACGGAAAGCCCATTGCACAACAGGCGCGTGGGTGACGCTGGGCGGCCGAGCAAGGGCGGCTGCAGATCCGCTGGAGGCCTCCGGAAGGACCGTTGGGGGCCGCTCGAAATTGCCGGATTCGGTCAATTTCTCGCGGGAATGACTTGGCGAGAATGCTTACGGAAGTAAGGATAGATAGGTGTAATTCGAGCGAAACGGCCGGAAGGACTATGGAGGCCCCTCGAAATCGTGCGGTTCGCCCAATTTCTCGGGAGATTATCTCTATTGGATCGCGTTTATTGACTTATTTATAGTATATACGCTGATTTTCGTAAAATATACTACCGCATATGCGTCTTTAGCATCATGGCGGGGCGGAATATGGTGCGACGGTTTTCGAGCAGGGAAATCATTGCGCGTCTTGATAGCGCCTATTTACCAGCATCTAGCGGTGACAATCGCGACGTTAAATTATTGATGGATAAAGATAGATTTGATCTTGGCAATTTTCGCGCACCGCGTGGAGTGGCGGCGCGATGCTTAAGTCCCTTGCTAGCGGCAACCGCGTGATGGCGATTTTGGCGCTGTTGGGCAGCAATCTATTCTTTGATGGACCGAGCTGAATTTTGCCTCAAGAATTCTCTTGGCGAAATTCGGTGCATCATATGGAAGCGAGGCGTGGTGCTGAAAACGCTTCTTGTCGAGGCGGTCGCCGTCTATTCGATCGCCCGCAGAGTTGGAAGGGTGTGAAGCGACGCCGCATGTTGACCGCATTCAACCCAACATTGTCAGTGGGTAGGCGTTCGCCGGCCGCGATCAGTGAAATGCGTTACAACCCGCCGCCGTCACAATCTCGACGGCGGCCAACGTGCGGTATTGGGCCTTGCCTGCGCGCAGCCATAAATAGTGGTATCCCGATCATTTGACAGACACGTATAGCTCTTCGATCATAGTGCAGGCCGTCTTCTGATCCTCGACGACCTGATTTCTAAGTGCTTGCTTCGCACCACCGACCCGGCGGCACGTCCGGGCAGGGACAATCTCTGCACCGCACGCACTTTGACGAGCCAGAACGATCAACAAGAACCGATCGGCTGGAACAGGCGGTCCAATGGCAGACGGGCAAAGCATTCATCCAGACGTCCCTCCCCGCCGACCTGACGGCGGCGCTGCCAGACTTCGCGTTGTCGGCGACGACTTTGACCGTGCCGCCATCGGCCGAGCTGAATCGGCCTCAAACGACGACTCCGAGAACGCCCGACTCGCGACCCTTTTTGACAAGCTTCGGAGCAAGCTGCTCGACCTGACGCTTCGCAATCCGATGCTCAACTACCGACCCCAATCGCGGTCGCGCCGCCATCTGCAAATCGTCGACGATGCGCCCGAAGACATCTTCAAACGGGTGACCACCGACCCATTTGGTCTCGACCTCATCGCTCTTCCTGAGCCTTCGGACATCCCTGAGGACGAGCGCAACGACGAATTTGAGTCGCAGCTCGCCTACCTCAAGTCGACCGACGTCGAGTATCTAACCGCTCTCACAGCGCTCGTCTCGCGGGGTTACGACAACGAGTTCGAGGTCGCGAAACTCGACCGTTCGCTGCGCGACGTCGTCCGCAGCAAGCTTGGGCTACAGCCACGTCCGCAACGCAAACAACTCGACCTCGCCGAACACGCAAGACAGCACAAAATAGATCCGTCCATCGAACTGCCCAAAGACGGCGAAAGAGCCGGCGTGCGTCGCAGACGGCTCCAAACCTTGCTGCTGCCGGAAAACCTGCAGGCGCGCCTCGACACGATTCAAGATTTGGCGCGCCTGTCCGAGCAAGAAATGGGTCTGTCTACCCTATTCCTCGCGTTCGGATTCCTTGAATGGTATCAGGCCGAGGACTCCGAGAAGGCCAATTTCGCGCCCCTCCTGCTGCTGCCCGTCAGCCTCCAAACGCAAACCGAAGGCGGCAAGAAGGTCTACCGCGTCAAGGCCACGTCCGAGGCGCCGGAAGTCAATGTAACCTTGGCCAAGTACGTCGAAGACCTTCACTTGAGTTGGCCCGAGTTCGAGCCGGACGACGATTCATCCGCTCCCGTGGAAACCTACTTCAGCCAGGTCGCCAAAGCGATTGACGGCGTTCAGCGCTGGAAGCTGCGCCGCTTCGCAATATTGGGCCACTTCGCGTTCGGGCGCCTGGCGATGTATCAGGATATCGATCCCGAAAAATGGCCAGGCGGGCCAGCGGCGCACCGTCTTGTCGGTAGCGTCTTGCGCGGCACCGAGGCTATCGCCCGCGATCAGGGGGACGCGCTCCCCAGGGCCCCCGAGGACTACAACATCGACACGCCCGAAGTGGAATGCCTCGCGCCATTGCTCATCCATGACGCTGACGCTTCCCAACACAGCGCCATCGTCGACGTGATGAAAGGCGAAAACCTCGTCATCGAAGGCCCTCCGGGAACCGGCAAAAGTCAGACGATCGCCAACATCATCGCCAACGCCCTGTCGAAGGATAGTTCTACCACGGTGCTCTTCCTCTCCGAAAAGCTGGCCGCGTTGGAGGTTGTTAAGCGGCGCCTCGACAGCGCCGACTTGGGGCACTTCTGTCTCGAGCTCCACTCTGAAAAAAGTTCGCCCAAGACGGTCATCGAAAGCCTCAAGAACCGATGCGACTTTCATAGCAACGCTCGTGCGCCCCAGTCCCTTGATGTGCGAACCTGGAGGGACTCGCGCGCCGACGTTTCGCAATATCTTGCCGCGCTGCACAGCCGTAACGACGACGATTCAGCCTTCGAATTGTTCTGGCGGGCGATCGCCGCCGACAGCAAGCACAGTGACCTCCCAAACAACGTACGAAACGCGCCAATTCCGGACGCGGTCTTGAGCGATCCCAACGAACAGCGATACCTCGAAAACGAAATGAGCCTGTTCGGCTCGCTTGCCGAAGCCTTCAACGCCGGATTCGGAAGCGCCGCAGACTCTCCGTGGGCGGGTGTCGCCTTCGACGCCAAACGCGGCCAGTCCGAGGAAATCATCCAATCACTCGAAGACTTGGACGTCGCGAATTCAAATCTCCTTGAGCTTACTGCGGACGCAGCATCGGCGGGACTCTCTCTCAAGGATGTGTTCGCGATCGCTGAGAATGTTGGCGAACTCAAAGAACCCCCAGATCTCGCCGGCGTCGAAATAATCGCAACCGCGAACCCCAACCACGTGAGACGGGCCGCCGATGCATGCGACGACTTGCGCCTAAAGGAGGAGCAACTGGCGGCGGACCCCCTCAATGGATTGGACAGCGTCAAGATCGCGGCGGCGCACCGTGTCGCCGCCTCCCTATGGGATTCGTCGCTGCTCGAAGTTTCATTCGCCGAAGTTTCTCGCCAAGCCAACGAAATGATCCTGCGATCGGACAAGATCACGGGACGCATCGACGCCACCAAGGACATTCGCAATCGCTTGAAGCTCGGCGACGACTTCCCCGTGGACGGAATGACCGCAGCACTCCTGGCGACCTTCGCCGCTGCGGCAGCGCCCACTGAAAAACGCCCCTGGCTGTCATGGCAGCCCGCAAAGGATGTCGAAAACTATCGCAACGTCCAAACGCGTTGGTCGCAACTGTCGACGAACGACCATTCTTGGACGACCAACCTGTCCGGCTACAATCCCGGCGATCCGCCGGAGCCCACGCAAGTGCGGCAATGGGCCGACCTGATCGACAATTCCTACGCGGCCTTCAAACCGTGGGGCCGCGATTCATGGAAACAAGCCAAAGCGGCCGCAGCCGCGCTTGGCGTCGAGTCAGCAAAGAGCGACACCGCGGCGACCCTGAGGGCGTTCGCCGCTCACCTTGAGGCAATCAAGTCGTTCGAGCAGGATAGCGAAGCGGCGAACGCTATCGGTCCGCTCTGGAATGGCATGAAGACCGACTTCGCCAAAATGGACTGGGCGCTGAAGTCGCAAAGCGTCATCAGGGACAAATTTGCCGATCAGCCCGAGGGCGCCAAGGTCGCCGAAATCCTCTTGCAGATGGACAAGACCGCCCTCGATGAGTTGGCGGCGATGAAGGACCGAGCCTCCCTGCAGCGCTCGATCACTCCAGGTGACGCAAATTTTGCCGCTGGCGCCAGCATCGCCGAGACGCTCATCAAAGCTGCACAGGACCGACGCACTGCGAAGGCCGTGCTTTCCGTCGATCCCGGCGCGACGCTCGGCCAAACCGAGGCTCCGCTCAAAGCGATCTTGGCTTACTCGAATCGGCTGGACGCACGTCAGAAACTTGTTGACGAGATCGCCGCCATACCGGCCGGCACCACCGTGCAAGCCATGATTAATCGGCCCGGCGACTCCGACCACGTTCACGCGCTCGCGCATTGGATTGAAACGGTCCGCGCCGCCTGCCTGCCCACCACGGTCCACGATCGCCTGGTGTCGCCGGCCGGCGCACGCGCGCTCGTTGAGGTGAAAGCCTTGGTGACACGCGCCTCCGCGGCGCGAGACGAGCTGAGTCTAACGGCTCGTCACATCGCAGATGAATACGGCACGGAACTCTCCAATGATTCTCCCGAAGGCCTAAAGCGCCTCCTAGAAGAACTGCTTGGTCACCGGCATGAGCTGCCGGACTTCCTCGATCAGGCAAACGAGCGCCGCATTTTGGAACGGGCTGGTCTCGGGCCGTTCCTGAAGGCGATCGAACGCACTCAGATATCGCCAAATCTCTACGCCGACGTGCTTTCGTATGTATTGACCCGGCGTCGGGCAGAGCGAGCCAGAAAAGGTAGTCGAATCTTGAGCGACGCGACCGGCGCGCGCCTGAATGCGCGTCGCAAACAGTTCGCAGAGCAAGACAAACTGAGGATCGCGAAGGACCGCGCCGACGCCTCGGCGGCCCTGATGCGCCGCACGGCGCAAGCTGGCAGCAGCTATGGGCCCAAGAAGCATTGGACCGAAATGGCGCTGCTCGAAAACGAGATGAAGAAGGAGCAGCGTTTCGCAAGCGTGCGAACCTTGCTCCGGCAGGCTCCGGCGTCGATTCGCGCACTGAAACCTTGCTTCATGATGTCGCCGCTCTCGGTCGGGAAATTCCTGCCGAGAGACATGCACTTCGATCTCGTCATCATCGACGAGGCATCGCAAATGCGCCCCGAAGACGCTCTTGGCGCGTTGTTGAGGACAGACCAGATCATCGTGGTCGGCGATCCAAAACAGTTGCCGCCAACCGACTTCTTCAACCGCGCCCTCGACGGTTCCGACTCCGACGACGACGAGGACGACGACGATATCAAGGATGAGTCGATTCTCGAGGCGTGCAGCAAGTCGTTCAACAAGGTGCGTCACCTCAAGTGGCACTATCGTAGCCGCTGCGAAAGCCTGATCGCCTTCTCGAATGAGCAGTTCTACAAGACCCTGATCACCTTTCCGATGGCCCGGCCGGGCTCGTTTTCGATCGATCTGGTCAATGTCGACGGCATCTACGAGGCGAAGCAAAACGCGGCAGAAGCCCAACGCATTTGCGAAGAGGCAATCGACCTCATGGGCAAGTTGGCTGACGCCTCAAAAGAAGACTTTGGAACGATCGGAGTCGTCGCCGTCAACTCCGATCAGCGTGACCGAATCCTCGAGGAATTCCGCCGCTTGTCGGCCGGCAACGCCGCCGTCGAGCGCTTCATGGAACGCGCCGCCGATCAAGGCGAGCCGTTCATCGTCAAGAACCTCGAAAACATCCAAGGCGATGAGCGCGACTTCATCATGATTTCGCTCACATACGGGCGATTGGCCGGAAAGAAGACCGTCAACCAGACATTCGGGCCGATCAACCGGAGCCAGGGCCATCGCCGTCTCAACGTCCTATTTTCGCGCGCCCGCCGGCGGATCGGCTTGTTCACCTCGATGCATTCGAGCGACATCCGGCCGTCCGAGACGAGCAAGCGCGGCGTGCACATCCTTAAGAGCTACCTTGAATACGCGGAGCGCGGCCGCACAGGCACGGGCAGCGTAACCGGCAAGCCGTACGACAGCTCGTTCGAAGCCGAAGTCGCCGAGCGACTGACCACACTGGGATTCCGGGTCGACGCTCAGGTCGGTGTATCCGGGTTCAGGATTGACCTCGCGGTTCAACACCGCGAGCATCCCTCGGTCTACGTCGCCGGAATCGAATGCGACGGCGCAACTTACCATTCAAGCAAGAGCGCACGAGATCGAGACCGACTTCGCGAGGAAGTGCTGCGCGGACTGGGCTGGGAGATCGTCCGAATCTGGTCGACCGATTGGTTCGCCGATCCGGACGCCGCCACCAATCGGTTGATTGAACAAATCAAGATCCTGGAGCGCAAGCCGCTACGCAACGTCGACGAAGTCGTTTTTGGCGGCTGGTCATCGGAGGAGCCAGGCCACGAGCCCTACGACGAAACGTTGGCGCCAACGGCGCCGTCGCCGATCGACAAAACCACTCCACCGAGCGACATTTCCTCAGTCGTAGCCACGGCTGCGACTCAACTCGACATCTTCGCGATGCCGCCGGCGACGCCAACCGCTGACGTGCCGACTACGCCCTCGCTCCTCCAGGGCTCGAGCAAATTGACCCGCGCCCAAGCTCAGCAAGCGCTCGTCGAGCTGCGCGGAGTAATCGAAGCGGAAATGCCGAATGCCGAACCACACAGGTGCATTCTGCGCGATAAGATGATCGATCACTTCCTGAACGTCGGATTCACAGATCCACAGGACTGGTTCGATCAGGTTCCGGCGCACCTTCGAGAAGGCTGCGACCCCACCCAAAAAAGGCAATATCTGGATCGGATTTGCGACGTTATCGACCGCGTCGCCACTTGATAGAGCAAACCGCCGCGTGGCTTCAGCGGTTGAGACCTACACATGCCGCTAGTTTTCGACGTCAAACCCGACTCCGGATACGACGACTATCCTGGTGATCGCTATCACTTCCCCAATCGCTACCTCGCTGCCGCCAAGGGCGGAATCGGCGACTGGGTCGTTTACCGCAAGCCTCGGCGCGGCGACGGACCGCCGGGGTATTTTGCGGTCGCACGGTTGATCGCGATCGAACCTGATCCTCGCAGCCCAAGCTCCTCCTATGCTCGCGTCGATCAGTATCTGCCGTTCGACGGTAACGTTCCGCAGGCGGACACAAACGGCCGCCAGTTTGAAGCCGTTCTGCGCGCCGCGCCGGCGACGGCGCGAGGCTCGGTGATCCAAGGCAAATCAATTCGCCCAATCAGCGCCGAGGATTTCGCCGCAATCGCGCTCGCCGGCCTTCACGAGACCTTCGACCGCAATAATGCGGCGCGGCTCGAACTCGACCGCGCCCATTGCGACGAAGAGACCTTTGGGCTGCTCCACGGCCCCGCCGAATCGCAAGAACGCCAGATCAAGGCCATCCTGCTCAACCGCAAAATTCGCGACGCGGCGTTCCGCGGGGCCGTCTGCGCTGCAAACTCGCTTGCAATAACGACCCCCTGAGGGGCGGTTTTCGCGTCCAATAACGACCCCCTCTGACGTTGTGTGTCAGCGTCCTTCCCTTTGGCCCGGATCGGCCGGGAAGGGCTGATGGGGATGGTTGGCGTGGACAAGATCGGCGAGATTCGACGCGCCTATTTCGAGCAGGGGCGGTCGATCAAGGAGATCGTGCGGACGCTTTCGGTGTCTCGCGCGACGGTTCGCAAAGTCATCCGAGGCTGCCAGACGGAGTTCAAGTACGCGCGGGACGTTCAGCCGACGCCGAAGCTGGGCGTTTGGGTCGAGGCGTTGACGGAGATTCTGGAGGCGGAGTCCGCGCTGCCCAAGCGCGAGCGCCGCTCGACGCAGCGGCTGTTCGAGGAACTGCGCGGCCGCGGATATGGCGGCGCCCACGACAGCGTGCATCGCTTCACGAAGTCCTGGCGGGAGGAACGCGCTCGAGTTCCCGTGCATGCCTATGTGCCGATGAGCTTCGCGCCGGGGGAAGCCTATCAGTTCGACTGG
>CAZMHC010000127.1:0-8700 GCA_964565955.1 uncultured Occallatibacter sp. | reverse complement strand
AGTCACCATTCAGTCCGTTGAAACTCCGGTGAAATGTATCGAGGAAGCTGTTGCGCGTGCCGTTGTCCGTCAAAGCTCCTGTAAACATTGTTCCGCCGGTCATCCAATTGTTGTATGAGCTGCCCGTATCCGCCACCGCTTGATTGGTCGAGTTCTCGTTGCGCAGCCCCACGATCGTATTGTTTTGAGCGTTCGCTCCCAAGTGCAGCGCCGTTGAGCATCCCTCTACGTCCCCACCCGTGAAGGTGTTTCCATCCCCTTGTTGAAGGTTGATCCCATAAGTCCCCGCGATTGGGCTTCCCCCGCTGGTCGGGCAGTCGATGTGCAGCCGCACGAACGTGCTTGCGTTCATCCAGTCCGTCGTCGCCGCATTCGAGACTTGGTGTCCGATCGCATTCACCGCCGTCTGGAATCCGTTGAAGGCCAGGTCGAAGAAAGTTCCCCCCGCGTAATTCCCCGTCCCGTCCAGTGTCATTCCCGTCTGGTTCGAGTTGCCCAGGAAATACAGGCTCTCCAGATACAACTCTTGGGCCCGATAAGCGATAAGTCCCTGCGCCGTCGCGCTGCTCGACGTTGTCGTATTGATAACCGCGTTGTCGATATGAAAACCAAGAGTATCCGCCGCATAGGTCGGATCTCCCACCTGCACCATCGCGCCCGTCCCTGAGTATTGGAAAGCTGTCCCGCCCATGCTGCCGCTCGCCGCGCTCCCGCCCCGCAAAGCGCAGCCCCGCAGCGATACATTTCTCGTTCCCGCCGTCACAATCGCCTGATTGGCCGTAACGATCGTCGCGCAAGGCAGCAGCACCGTCGTGTTCCCCGTCGAAATCGTCAGGTTCGACCCCATCGACAGGTTTCCCGTAAAGTTGCGCGCGTCGCACGTGCCCCCATAACTCGCGCTTATCGCGCCTAAGCAAGCCTGTAACTTGGCGCCAAAATCCGCCCCCGGAAACTGGTCCACGGGCAATGCGGTTCCCAGACCGTTGTGGATCGTCTGCGCCGCATAACTCCCGCCGCCCGGCAACGTCCCGCCCCCGCCGAACTGCGTTCCGTAACTCTGCGACCCGGCCGCGTTCCAAACCGTGTAACCGCCGTTGCTCTTCAGCAGGTTGCCGCCGAAAAACGTCATGTTCTCGCCCGCAATCAGGTTCACCGGCGCCGCCGTGTCCCATGTCCCCGCCGCGTTCACGCTGGCCGTCGTCGTTGCCGAGCAGCCCACCCCGCCCGAAGTGACTGTTACAGTTCCAATCGCCCCGTTGCTGTTCACGCTTGCTTTAGCCTGCGCCGTGCAACTTCCGCTGAAAGCGATCGGAACTTGCGTCCCGTAAGGATCGAATCCCAATCCATGTTCCGTTCCAACCGTAACTGCCGTTATGGCTCCGCCCGCGGCCGTCACGGTCAGCGCCGGCTGCACAGCGTTCCACGTCGCCGCCACCACCGCATTCCGCACTGTCCAGCCCTGCTGCGTACTCGGCAAATCCAGCACCAATCCCGTCGGCGTTTCCGCGGTAGCGGACGAGTTGCCTACTGTCGCGATCAGATTGTCCAGCACGTCGTTCGATCCCGCCGCCGCCGTGAATCCATGCGTCGCCTGTATCGTGATATTCTGCCACCGGTTCGAGTCCGCTGTAAGTCCAGCCGGCGCGATTACCGGCAGCGCCGGAATCGCAATCCCCGTGTTCACTCCGCGAATGTCGATATTCCGAAACTCGCTCCATTGCGGCCACTGCGCCAGATACATTCCGCAAGTATGCGTCGAGTGCGCCCCTGGGTACTGAGCCGCCATCGGGTCCACGCCCGCCGCCGCTATCTCCACGTTCTCTATCGCCGCCACGCGCAGGCCGTTTCCGCCCGCACCCGTCGCCGCCGGCATCGCTATGGCGCAGTTGCCCACCGCCCACGCCGTGCCCGTTCCCGCCGTCCCGCTCAGCCCATTTCCTCCCGGCGAAAAAATCGAGTTGCTCTCCAGCGGACGGCCTGCTCCGCAGCTGCCCGCCGGCGCGCGCCCCTCGGACGCCGTGCACGATATATCTATACTCTGATCCACATAGAGCGTAAGATCGTGAAGCCGCGTATAAGACAGTAGATTCCCGCTGTCCGTCGCTGTCGCCAGCACATCCTGCCCAGGAAACCCCATCAGCGCCGAGACTTGCTTGCCCAATCCGCCGATCGACTCTCCATGCCAGCTCAGCGTGCGCGTCTTGCACGTCCCCTCCGGTATCGTCAGCGCCACCCCAGCCGTCTGCGCATAATTGATCGCCGCTTGCAGCGCGTTCGTGTCGTCCGTAGCACCATCGCACTTTGCCCCGAACTCCTTCACGCTCCGCTCGTACTGCTGCGACCCGCCCGTGCGAAGATCGGTAACATAGACCCCGTTCGGATTCGTAAACCCATCCGTTCCCGCATAACTCGGAGGTATCTCCACCGCTCCGTTGCTTCCCGCCGCGCTCAACGCCGCTTGCAAGGTGCTCTGCGAACTTCCTGCCGCCGGCGATTCGATCCCGTTCAGTGACGGGGCGATCAGCGCGCCCGTCATGTTGCCGCCCGCTAGCGGAACCGCAAGAGCGAAGGTCGCATCCACATAGTGCTTGTCCGCCGCTTGCAAGGGTTGTATGGGGTCGCCATTCAAGTAGAGCGGCCCGCTCAGCGATCCTCCGTTTGCGGTCAGAACGCTCTCCGATATTTCGGCTATAGACTGATCCACATACGCCTTGCTCACCGCCTGCACCGCCTGCGCCGCCGGCATAAGTTGCGCCTGCACCGATCCCAAACTCGCCTGCGCCGCCGCCGGCACCACCCAGTATTGTGTGCTGGTCGTGCCGTCGCTCATCTGGTAGACGGCGGTGTAATACAATCCTGCCGGCGTTGCTCCCAGATTCGGCGCCAGATTTACGCTCAAAAAGCCATCCGGGGCTATGGTCACCATCATCTGCCCAGCCACCACAGACTGCCCGCTCACCGTCGTAAACGCAGGCCAACTCACGTTCAGTGTCCCCGCTCCCGGCTGTCCATTCGCCAGATACACCGTCCCCTGAACCGTCGTCGTGCTCACCGCCTGTGCGTGAGCCGCCCATCCCGTCGCCACGACGATCAGGCCGATCAGCCCGGCCGCTATCGAACGAAGTTCCATCCATCTACCGGTGCGCAACCACTCGTTTTTCGTGAGCTTCATCCCGTCTCTTCTTTCTTCCGAAGACCGCGGCAAACTGCCCTTCTGCCGCTAACTCCGCTAAGTCAATATCCAAGACCGACCGTCCACGGCGATCGTTCCCGTTTCGCCGTCAACCTGCTGACTTGCTGCGCCCGCGCGGAGCGAAGCTGACTCGCTGCCCTTCATGCGCGCTGGCTTCACGCCCTCGGACCATCCCTGTCCAAAGCGCGTGAAGCCATTGCCGCCCAACCGCCGCATTCTCTGTCCGCTATCTCCCGCCGAAAAAGAACGCGGGCTATCCCATCACTCTTCCGGCTCCCGTCGTCCAGAGCCTATTTCCGCGTCCTCTTCACTGGACTCGCCGTTCCACTCCCGCTCCGCCGCAAGCGCCTTTGCCCAACTCCGAACGCGCCGCTTCTTTCCGTTCTCCACGCCGTCGTCCGGTTCCCCCGCCAGCTTCACCAGCAGTTGAGCGCACCCCGTATGACCCTTCAAAGCGCTTTCTACCAGCTTATCCACGATCATCTCGCCCTTTGCGTCCAGAGCCTTGCCGGCCGCTTCGCTCAACTTCGAGCTTCTCCGGCCCGTCTTGCTCCCGCCCACGCGCGGCTTTCTCGCCGCTGCCTGCTTCGGTCTTGCCACGTCCATTTGCCCGCCATTCCCGTCCCACCATTCCACGGCGGTGTGCTCCGTAGAAAAGGAAATGGAGGCGACCCTCTGCGGAATCCCCTCCACTCTCCTCCGAATTGGTGTCTCGGGAGCCGCGAATGCAGCCCAACTTCTTCCCTTGCGAGGAAGCCGGCCCGCATAGCTCCTCGCGGCTCCGCGTCAATCCGGAATGCGCTCGAAGCTCTTCCGTCGTCTGGCCCACGTCGCCCTTTGACCCTCGGTCCGCATGAGTCGCGGCCATGCCATCAGGTCAATACTCCAGACCGTCCTGAAGATATTCCCACTTTCTTCCCCACGCTTGCGAATCCGCGGAAGTAGTCCGAAAAATCAGAAAAGACTCCTGTACTCTTCCCTGTCTCTTCATCTCACTTTGAATGTTCTTAGCTTAACCAAATCTCCCAGAATTATCTGCACCCCTTTTCTCTGCCCCTTCTCTCTTGTTATCAATAGGTTAGTCATGTTTTCTCCCCTCCAGGTCTTTGACGTGTTTCCGCAATCGGAACAGCTGCTTCCCGAAACGGATACCTGCACAAAATCTTTTCTCATGCCCATCTCCCGCTCGATAGCTCGCTCACCTGTCGTCGGCTATCCGCGCGAAACGAGATAACTCGCCTTTTCTTTGCATCTTCTTCCCCGCCGACTCTCACTATGGCCTGTTAACGCTACGGATTCGCCCTCCTCAGGCGGTGTTAACAGGACCAAGACGAATACTGTTGCCGCTTGAGATGAAAATGGACGGCAAACTTATCGAGTCGCGGCTTCCTTGTCGAGCGCGGCAATGGCATCGTCAGGCGTGGCAGGCAGCAGCCGGGCGCGGCTAAGCACCTTGCGAGTTAGACCGGTAAGCGCCATCGAGCCAGCCTCGCCCAGCGGAACCCACCGTCGCGCGCCGCCAATGATCGCCATGCCTTCAATCTCGTCCTCGACAACCGCCCGGATGCGCACGCGGTAGTTGACCTGCATGACGGTGTGGCGCACCGTCATAAGCAACTCCGGTTCGGGAACGACCGCGTCCCGCGCCCGGGGCAGCTCCCACAAATCGGGCATCACCGTCAGTCCCCTCGGCCGCTGTTCCAGAAGCACCTCGCGCTGCCTCGATCCAACGCCACCTTGCGGATACGCGCCATGACGTATCGAAAGCGCGTGGGCCACTTCGCGGCGCTCCATCGCGGGCCGCGCGGGTCGTTTGTGTTCGCCCTGGGTTCTGCAGTCGGACGCCACCGGGCAGGCCGGACACAGCGGATTGCGAGGGAGGCAGAGAATCGCGCCCAACTCCATCAGTGCCTGATTGAAGTCGCCTGGATGCGCGGTGTCCAGCAGTTCAATGGCCAGCGCCTCCACCTTTCGACGCACTGCGCCTCCGCCCCTGCTGCCCTCGGCATCCCAACCCTGAAGCCGGCAGAGCACCCGCTCCACGTTGCCGTCGACTGCGGCCACCGGCTCGCCGTGGGCGATGCTGGCGATGGCGGCCGCCGTGTAGACGCCTATGCCGGGAAGAAGACGCAATTCGGCGCTGCTTGCCGGCAAATTGCCCTGGTAACGCCGGGCCACAAACTGTGCGGCCTTATGCAGCATCCGGGCTCGCCTATAGTAGCCCAAACCGCTCCACAGCGCCAACACCTCCTCCTCCGCGGCCAGTGCGAGCGAGACCAGCGTAGGAAACCGCGCCATGAATGTCTGGTAGCGATCCACCACCGCCGCCACGCGGGTCTGCTGGAGCATGATCTCCGAGACCCAGATCGAATACGAGTCGGAACTGCGCCGCCAAGGCAGTTCGCGTCGGTTGCGCGCATACCAAGCCAGTAACTTACGCCGCAGCCTTACCGTCTTTCCCGGTTCCAGTATGCGACTTGGCATGAGCCTATCCTACCGCACTTTCCTGACGGCATTTTCTCTCCATTCGTCGCTATTCGATGACTTCGCCATCAAAGCGAACTAACCCATCCGTTCGCTGCCCAGCCTGATATCCGATCCACGCAAGCCCGAGCCGATGCGCTCCTGTCGTTATTCGCCGTTGAAAGCCCTATCGCCATTGCTAGGCCTTTGGTCTACAATTCGTGCTGATGACCGAAAATCTCTCCACTGCCGCCGTCCAAGCGTCCAGCGCTTCGTCTTCCGCGATTTCCCCCGTCACCATGTCCATAGATATTGGAGGATCGGGACTGAAAGCTATGCTGCTGGACCCGTCTGGCAATCCGGTCAGCGAGCGTCAGCGCGTGCCCACCCCTCCCGTCCCCACCCCGGACGCCATACTGGCAGGTCTCGACCAATTGCGCGCCCTCATGCCCGCCTTCGACCGTGTCTCCATCGGCTTCCCAGGAGTCATAAAGCGCGGAATCGCCTTTACCGCAGCCAACCTCCACCCCGCTTGGATCGAGTTCCCGCTTCAAGCCGAACTTGAAAAACGCTGGCGGAAGCCCGTGCG
Organism: uncultured Occallatibacter sp.; assembly: GCA_964565955.1. Taxonomy (GTDB): domain Bacteria; phylum Acidobacteriota; class Terriglobia; order Terriglobales; family Acidobacteriaceae; genus Telmatobacter. The sequence goes on along the minus strand of CAZMHC010000127.1, from coordinate 2,455 downwards.
CGTTGCCAACGATGCCGCCGTGCAGGGCTACGGCGCCATCCAAGGCAAGGGTGTCGAACTCGCCCTCACCCTCGGCACCGGCCTCGGCTCCTCCCTCTTCACTGACGGCCGACTCTGTCCCGGCCTCGAACTCGGCCACCACCCCTGGCGCAAGAAGGGCATGACTTACGAGGACTACCTTGGGCGCCGAGGCCTGGACAGATTCGGCAAAGCACGCTGGAACGACTTCCTACAGGCTGCCATTATGCAAACCGCCGCAACCTTCAACTGGGACCGGCTATACCTCGGCGGCGGCAACACCAAAAAGATCGACTTCTCGCCAGCCCCAAACGTTACCGTCGTCCCCAATGAAACCGGCCTGCTCGGCGGCGTCGCCCTCTGGCGGGATTGGGCATAGTGTAGGGTCTCAAGCGGATGGTCGGACGGTTTCAAGTTCGATGTGCAAAGAACTGATAGTGGTATGCCCCGAAATCGAAGTCGGGTAGAGAGAGTTCCGCTGGCATTTCTAGCCCGCGATTTGCGCCGTCTTGAGTTGAGCGGCTGGGCGAACCGATCAAGTCGTTTTTGCGAGCAATGGCTCAGGTCTTCTCCCTTGAGAAGATATTGGCGAATCGGACCGTCGGTGTTTTCGTTGGCGCAGCCTGCCAGGGAGCGTTCGGATCTGCGAAGCAAACCTTGACGCCGGTTTGCGCCGTCGATCGCTCATGCTTGGCCATCTCTTCGCCGCGATCGTAGGTGACGGAGAGCTGCTTTTGCGCATTCACCAGTTCAACGAAACCAAGTTCGCTAACGAACGTTGCGCGCGTTCCTCAGCGAGTCGAACTCCATCTCCGCATCCACGCCGCTTCATGCATCTTGATCCATTTACGCAACTTGCCGGTATTCTTTTCGAACAACTCATACACCAGTTGCGAATATGCGATAACTATCGCTAGTGCCGCCACGCCAATAAGCAGCGAATGACTGTCAGGATACGCTTGCGGCAGATTCATTGCCGCTCTGATCAATATCAGCGCCGGAATATGTGTCAGATACAAGGTATAGGAGCTATGCGCCGATCTTTGCGCCAGCCATGTATAACTGCGCGGCAGCGGGGACGTTGCGCACTGCAGTATTACCCAGATCAGCAAGGTCACAATCATTCCCAGCAGCAGATCGCTTCTCAAGCCTTCATGAAAGCGTGCCAGTATCATGCCCGCCGCGAAGATCGCCAGGGCAGCGGTAATGAATGCTCCTCGCATCCAGGCTCCACGGAATGGAATCGCCGGCAGATACGGTATCCATACTCCCATCAGCCAGGGTATGCCGAGCACTGTGATATGGTAGCCAACGAACCATATCAGTCCGGTCAACGCCGTGATATATCCTGCGCGAAGCAGCCATCGTTGCGTCTTGGTTATCGCCAGCACCAGCATCGGAAAGGCGATATAATACCAGAACTCATTCGACAAACTCCATAGCGCCTCATTGGTTCCAAAGGTTGGCAGTGGATTCCCGCTCATTCCAGGTAATTTGATCGTCTGCAAAAAGAACGCGTTGCCCGCCAGCACAGGGAGCGTAAGGGTCTGGTGAATATCAAAGTGTTGCGAACCCATCCCCGTATGGCCGTTATAAAAGCTCGTCGCGCCCAGCGGATGCATTCCGCTCCAGTCCGCCACTCCGCCCAGCAAGAGCGCCGGCAGCAGGACGGCGTAAAGCCGAGTCAATCGCGTCACAAGATAGCCGCTCCAGGACCAGTATCCGCCCTTCACCGAGCGAAGAACGCTGCCGCCCACCAGATACCCGCTCATCACAAAGAAGACGATTACCCACTGATGGCCTATCCCAGTGACCAGATATACGGCATTCAAAAGAGAATTGGAATGAGAAATATCGGAATAGTTCAAGAAGAATGCGCTGCGCCAATGAAAAAGCAAGACAAAAAACGCTGCAATTCCACGCAAGGCGTCGAGATGAACGGATGGACTGTCCATTGGAGGCTGCAATGCTGGAACCGCAACTTGATCGGTTGGAGTTTCACAATCCATCTGAAGCATTCAACGCCACATCCTATACTAACAGTGTTCCAGAGCCAACTTCTAGAGTCAAGGAATTTGAAACAATAACATACGATTAAAATGGCATTAAAATTAATCGGCAAAGCTGAGTTCTGAACAAATACGTGCTAGCTTTGTCTCAGCAAACGATGAGGTTGAGCGGCACAGCCGGAACTCGGTCGTCGATTCCCACATTCAACACTGCACATGGAGATAGAAAATGAGACCTCGAATTTTCGTTGCCATATTGGCATTGATGACGAGCGCCCTGTGCGCTCAGACGATAACCTGGCCCTCCGGCGGCGCTGGCATTCCGAATTATACCGGCAGCGACTCCTGGGGGACGAGCTATAACGCGTCCGATCAGCAGTTCTAAATGGGCGGTGCTTTTCCTGATGCGACCGTATTGATGAGGCTAT
>CAZMHC010000126.1:0-8709 GCA_964565955.1 uncultured Occallatibacter sp. | reverse complement strand
GTGGAAGGATGACGTGCCCTTGCTGCTGGACTATGCAGCCGCCCGCGGCGTGGAGGTGCGATTCATCGAACTGATGCGCACGGGCACCGGGCAAGCGTGGGCGGATGCCGAGTTCGTTCCCGCGAGCGAGGTGCAGCGCTGGATTGGCGAGCGCGCGTCGATGGTGGCAATGGCCACGCCAGCCGGCGATCCGGCGCGCCGATGGCGCCTGGAATGGCGCGGCGCCTGGCTGATCGTGGGCTGGATTGCGCCGCGTTCGGTCCCATTCTGCGCCGATTGCGAGCGTGTGCGCCTGGACGCCCGCGGCCGGGTGCGTCGCTGTCTGATGGACCCACTGCCGTTCGATCTGGGCGAAGCCCGGCGGGATTGCGGTGACCGCTCGGCCTGGGCGGGGATGTCGGAATACCTGGCTGCCAAGCGCACGCCGAGAACCATGGACAGTTTGATTTCGATGAGTGCGATTGGGGGATAAAAGATGAACACGCTACGTCCGACGCCGGGCTAGCGGCGACAGCGAGAGGCTATTGGGAAGACGCACCAGCCGGGAACCGATCACGACGCCACCGGGCTGGCGAACTGGGCTGAGTGCTCGGCCAGGTAACTCACGCCGGAGAGCAGCCGGTCGACTTCCTGCGGTGTGTTATAGAAGTGAGTCGAGGCGCGGATTGCGTCCACGCCGCCGTCTTTGATGGCCCGTATCTGGATGCGCTCGTGCTCGGCAAGCCACTTCAGCGCCGGTTGCGCCGGGACGCCGTGAATGAAGAACACGGTCAGGGCCGCCGATAGCCGCGGATCGGACGATGTCACTTGCGTCACGCCGGCAATCCGTTTCAGGCCGTCGCGCAGTTGACCGGTCAATTGCAGGGAACGCGCGTGGATGTTGTCTTTGCCAATCGCATTTTGAAAATCCACAGCGGCTGCGACGCCGGTGGTCGCCGGTATGTTCACCTGCCCGCTGCGTTCGAATCGATTGCCGGGAGGGGCGCCCTTGCCGCCCGACCCTTTCGCATCGACATATCCCGCGAGCGGCCACACCTGCTCCTGCACGTCCTTGCGGATGAAAGAAAAACCGGTGCCCGTGCCAGCCAGCAGCCATTTCTGTCCGGGTGCGGCATAGTGATCCACGCCGATCGCCTTGAGATCAAGCGGCACGACACCGAAGGACTGCGCGCCATCGACCGAAACCAGCGCTCCCCTGTTATGGGCAAGATCGGAAAGTTCTTTGAGCGGCAGGCGCAACCCGGAGGTGTAGGCTACCTCGCTGAGCACCACCACCTTGGTCCGTGGTGTGATGGCCTTGGCGTAGATGGCCACCACTTGTTCCACGCTTTCCGCCGCCGCGGGAATGTCCGCCCAGACGATGCGGGCGCCATAGCGTTTCTCGACCCACAGGTAGGCTTCGTGCACGCTGAAGTGTTCCTGAGTTCCGAGCACAACCTCGTCGCCGGGCTTCCAGTCGAGCCCATGGGCGAACAGGTTCACACCCTCCGTGGTGCTATGGGTCAGCGCGATTTCCTCCGGCGACGCGTTAACGAACGCAGCCAGCCGCCTGCGCACCGAACTCAGTTCGGAACTGCGGAAGTTGTTGCTCGGATCGCGCGCCAACTCACGGCTGTAGTGATCCTGCACGTCCAGAACGGGCCGCGAGACCGGACCGCAGGTTCCCGTATTGAGAAACGCCAGATCGTCGCGCAGGCTGAACTGCGCTCGAATCTTGCGCCAGTACGTTTCGTCGGGGACGCCGGCGAGTTGGAACTGATCGAGTTCCGGCGCTCGTTCGACGCCTGGGCCGGCCGCGCGCGGACTCTGGGCGAACGCCGCCGAGTTGGCCGAGGCCAATCCCAGTGCGGTTGCCGCCGATCCGGCGAACCATTCTCTCCGCGACCACTTTGCACCATGAATCATCGAAACTCTCCACTCGGCGAATTGCAGGGGTTTAAGATCTGATATTAATCTACTATGTCTAGCGAGTCAATGGTATTTACAGGCGCGATGCGAATTCTCAATGGACGTCAGATAATGATCGAGGTTCAACTCCACCTTGCGATCGTGAATGCCGGCGCGAACCGGGCATTACCCCCAACCGGAATAAGGCACCAAGGCCCTGATCGCGATTGTGTACCGGCGTCGTGGTTCCGGAGTACTCTGAATAGAAGCGATGCGGACCATCTCAAAACGGACCCAGTATGGCCTGAAGGCAATGCAGATTCTTGCCCGGCGTTACCAGGAGGGGCCGGTGATGATCGGCTCCATCGCACGGGAAGAGTCGATCCCGCTGAAATTCCTGGAAGCGATTCTGCTGGATCTCAAGAGCCACGGGCTTCTGGAGAGCAAACTGGGGCGCAAGGGAGGCTACCGCTTGAGCCGGCCGCCCTCGGCTGTGACGATGGGGTCGATCATTCGTATGATGGAGGGACCGCTGGCGCCGATCCCGTGCGCGAGCGAGACAGCTTACCGGCCGTGCGCCGAGTGCAAGGACATCGAGGGCTGCGGGACGCGCATCATCATGAGAGAAGTGCGCGATGCCATTTCGGACGTGCTGGACCGCACGACCCTGGCCGATTTACTGCGCAAGGTGGAAAGCAACCGCACGGCGCGGGAAAGCGCGGCACTCGGGCATTACGAGATCTAGAGCTCGTCGCAGGGTAACTCCGTACCGGGGACCGCTCCTTCCTCCAGAAACCATCCGGTTGCGCGAGACCGGGTTCACCAAAGGTGACGAATGCGAGTCTCTGTTGAGCAACCTGTTTGGCGATGAAGCGCATCGTCCGTTGATGGCATTCCTCCCCGATGTTTCCCGGCGGCTGCGCAGGCAGCGGAAATGGGTGGCTCGATAGCTGTTTCCTGGCTTGCCCTCTTGACAATCCTTGCGATTAATCTATAATGTCTATAGACAATAGTTAAATCCATGACTAGCCGTCGCAACGCGCTGCCTTTGATCGCCCTTCTATCGCGTTTGCGAACTTCTTCATCCTGTTGTTGCCACTCGTGCATGTTGGTTCCGTGAAACTGATGCCTGGGCCCCGACCAGGGCCTGGGGAAAATTCATCCAGGGAGAAGAAGAGATGGCAACCGCAATCAATATTATCGAGAAGCCCAACCAGCAGTCGCCGCGGACGGACTGGTTGGAGGAAAGTAATCCCGCGATGGCGCCGCTGTTGGGCCTGGCGGTCGACGAGACGCAATCCCAAGGCGCTTACGTATACAAGTTCGACCCGGCAGCCGCTACAGCTCGACTGGTGTCATGGGCAGGTCTGCCTGTCGGCGACCCTCCGAATACCGTAGAAGCGCCGCAGGATGTCGCCAAGTCTCATCTGAATCGCAACGCGCTGCTGGTGGTGCACGAGCAGGCGTGGGCGGACGCGCGATTCGCCGGACTGCCGGAGTTTGCCGCACATCGTTTTGAAGGCGTGGCTTCGATCCCTCTGCTCGAATCCGGCGCGGTGATCGGGCTTTTGAACGTCTGCCGCTCGCGCCGGGCCGGTCTGCAGGGCAGTGCGCTTTCGTTCCTGCTCAGCCTGAGCGTTCCGGTATCCGCGCTGGTGGCCGCTGAAGCGGCCAAGGCCGATTTGCGGCGCGAGATCGACGACCTCAACCGGCGCTTGGCCGACCGGAAACTGCTCGAACGCGCCAAGGGGCTCCTCCAGACTCGCTTCCGGTGGAGCGAAGAGCAAGCCTACCTGCACTTGCGCAACATCAGCCGCCGGCGAAGGACGCCACTGCGGGCAATCGTCGCCGAAGTGATCAACGGTGTCGCACCGGTGGAGCGGCCCGTTTGACTCTGTTCCAAGTCTGCCAATGGCTGAACGACACGCGCCTGGCGACGTCGATTCGCGAGTCCGACGCCGTCTTTCCGGCAATTGAGGGGATACACGTTTTGGCAATCACGCTGCTGGCCGGCACGGTGGCCATCGTCGACCTGCGATTGCTCGGCCTGATTCTGAAGCGGGAGCGCGTGTCGCTGATCGCCGGGCGCCTCTTGCCGTTGACTTGGGCCGGATTCGCGGTGATGATGACGAGCGGCGCTCTTCTGTTTCTGGCGGAGGCAGCCAAGTCATACGCCAATCCCGTGTTCCGGCTTAAGATGCTTCTCCTGCTCGCAGCCGGATTGAATCCGCTGATATTCCATCGCACGATCTACCGCAGCGTTGGTGAGTGGGACCATGCGCCAGTCGCACCTTGGCGCGCCCGCGTGACGGCGCTTCTGTCGCTCAGTCTGTGGAGCGGCATTATCGTGGCGGGACGCGCGATCGCATATTACTGAGATGTCGCTGCTGCCTCTATTTCACTGGGCTGCGCATGCGCCGCTGTTCGCGCTCATGCGCGATTCCAAGTGGGGATTCGCCACCGTCGAGATGGTCCACTTGCTCGCCCTCGCCGCTCTGGGCGGAACCGTACTGGTGGTGAACCTGGGCACGCTCGGGATCGGCCTGCGGCGCCAATCGACCCCACGCCTGGCCCGCGAACTTGCCCCGCTATTCCTCGTCAGTTTGGGCACGATGGTGGTGTCCGGTGTGCTGCTGGTGGGTGCTGAGCCCTTGAAGTGTTATTACCATCCCGCATTCCGCGTCAAGATGCTGTTGTTCGCTCTCGCCGTGTTCTTTACCTTCGCGATTCATCGCCGCGCTGGGCGAACACCCTCCGATGCGCCACCGTCCAAGGGCGCCAAGGCGGCTGCGGTGGTATCGATGGTGCTTTGGCTCGCGGTGGGTTTGGCCGGCCGCGCAATCGGGTTTCTGTGAGGAAATCATGAATCGCGCACTGACCCTGGCGTTGCTCGCCGCTTCGTGTCTGGCCGGAGGGCCCGACGATGCGGCGCGGCATAGAGAGTGGATGGACCGAGCTCAGGACGTCAAGGACGACTTGAAGGACGCGCTGGACGCGAAGCTTGCGCCGAAGGCAGTCGAGTGCGCCGCGAAGTTGACGGGCACAGCCCAGCAGGAAGAGGCATATTGGAAGAGGGCCGGGCAAAAGGACGCCCTTGGTTTGGCGCGGCAGTTCCGTGCGGCGTCGAAACGGATTGAGTCCGCTGCCAGGGCTGGGCGCTTCGACCAGGCACTTCAGGCCTACGGCAATCTCGCGGCAACGTGTAGGTCATGCCACGATCTTCACCCGGAGAAGCGCCTGGTCCAGAATCCCCGCTAGGCCGGTTCCCCTACTTGTCCGCGCCGGTATCCCCCGGGCCGCCATCGCCGGGAGTGCCGCCGTAGATGGTGCGGCCGTCGGGCAAGGTCACGCGCCGGGCGTCGATCAGACGGGAGCCATCTTTGGCCCGGTAGCCATCGACGATCAAGGTATCGCCGAGTTTGATGTCGCCTCGCTTGAAACCTCTGCGCGACAGAGCCCCCGGCGCCGCGCCTTCACAGCCCCAGTTCGCAACAGCCCCATTCTCGTCCTTGACGTCCAGGTAAAAGTACGAGTGGGGATTGGTCCACTCGATCTTGGTCAGCGTGCCGGTGAGCCGGATTGCCTTGCTGGCGTCAAACTCGGCGGCGAATGAATGATGGGCAAAAACCGGCGCTCCTACTGCGAGTCCCAGCATCCCCAACGCGAGAAACGTCGTCAGTTTCATCTGCGGTCTCCTTCTGAGTCAGTGCTCATTTTCAGCATTATACCATTACATCGATAGACAAACAGTATATTGTGCGATAGAGTATTCAGCATGCACTCACGAATGATCAGGGTTCTGGCCGGTCTGGCCCTGCTGCAGTTCGCTTTCCCCGCATTCTCCCAAACGTCACCGACCAAACCGCAGGCCGCGCAACCTGCCGATGCGGCATTCGGCGACTTAATCGGGAAGGAACCCGCCGGCGCTTCGAAACCCACCCCGCGGGCGGCGGACGGTCACCCCGACTTCACTGGGTTTTGGAAAGGCACCCGCAGCACCAAACCGGGCGGCAACATCGGGAAAGATCTTCCCGGTTTCAAACTGCCGTTCACGCCGGAAGGCGAGGCGGCGTGGAAACACAATGTCACCGCAACCGTCGACCCGGAGGCCCTCTGCATTCCAGGTGGTATTCCGCGGCACAACGCCAGCGGGCTGCCGTTCATGGTGCTACAGACGCCGAAGTTGGTGGCGTTTCTCTATTTCTACACGTACTACCGGCTGATCCCGGTGGATGGACGCAAGCACTCGGACGACCCCGACCCGTCCTTCTTCGGCGAAGAGATCGGGCGCTGGGAGGGTGACACGCTGGTGGTCGATTCCATCGGATTCAAAGACACGCAGGTGTGGGCCGACGAGAACGGCGACCCGCACAGCGATGCGCTGCATGTGGTCGAGCGCTGGAGCAGGCCCGACGCCGATCACCTTCACGTCGAGACATTGATCGACGATCCCAAGTTCTATACGAAGCCTTTCAGCTACTCCCGGACTTGGGTGGCGGGCGCTCCTGGACAACTGCTCGCCGAATACGCGTGCAGCGAAAATAACGTCGACCGTGACCACCTGGGATTCGGCCCCGGCCCGATCCGTCCGGACGGGACGCGCGGATATGTGAACCCGGCGCCGCTTCCTCCGCCCGTCCAATCCGTTACTACGTCTGGGAAGTGAGGCGCGCGTGTCGTACAACAACATCGTGATTGTGCCGGGATGGAATGGATCCCGGCACAATCACTGACAGAGCATCAGGCAGAAGAACTATCCGGAGTATGTTCCCCGGCAGCAGAAAGGCTGGCGAAGGACACACCTTGAACATGGCCTCCGCCGGTTCGTAGACTACACGCCGCGGCCGGGCCTTGCGGTTTGGATACGCAGCAGTGCGGCGGCCAGCGCGTCGATATCGGAGCAGGTGTTGTAGAGCGCGAGCGAGGCGCGCACGGTGCTTTCGATACCGAAACGCCGGTGAATGGGTTGCGCGCAATGATGGCCGGCGCGGACCGCGATTCCCTCGCGATTGAGAAGATCGCCGACTTCCTCCGTGCGAACGCCGTCGAGAATGAACGAGAGCACGCCAGCTTTCTCCGCGGCCGTTCCGATGATGCGCAGGCCGGGCACCTGCAAGAGCGCGGCAGTGCCGTAGACCAGCAGCTCATGTTCGTAGCGGCTAATGTTGGCCATGCCGACGCGATCGAGATAGTCAATCGCTGCGCCCAATCCCACGGCGTCCGCGATATTCCCGGTACCAGCCTCGAAGCGTGAAGGCGGCGGGTTATAAATGGTCCGCTCGAAAGTTACGTCCTGGATCATATTGCCGCCGCCTTGCCAGGGGGGCATGCTGTCCAGGATCTCGGACTTTCCGTACACCACGCCGATGCCGGTCGGCGCGAATACCTTGTGCCCGGAGAACACGTAGAAATCGCAGTCGAGCGCCTGTACGTCGGCCCGCATGTGCGAAACTGCCTGGGCGCCATCGACCAGCACCTTCGCGCCGTGCCGGTGAGCCGCTTCGATCATCGCGGGCAACGGTGTGACCGTGCCGAGGGCGTTGGAAACCTGGGCGATCGAGACCAGACGCGTCTTCGGACCCAGCAGCTTTTCGTATTCCTCCAGAATCACCTGGCCGCGATCATCGACCGGCGCCACGCGAAGACGCGCCCCCTTCTCCGCGCACAGCGTTTGCCACGGCACGATGTTGGCGTGATGTTCGAGCCAGGTGATGACGATCTCGTCGTCCTTCTCGACGTGCCGGCGGCCCCAGCTTTGCGCGACCAGGTTGATGCCCTCTGTCGCGCCGCGGACGAAGATAATTTCGCGTGGCGTGGATGCATTGAGAAAACGCCGGACTTTTTCGCGCGCCGATTCGTAAGCATCCGTCGCACGCGCCGCCATCTCGTGCGCTGCACGGTGCACGTTGGAGTTCTCGTGCTCGTAATAGTAACTGAGCCGGTCGATCACGCTCTGCGGCTTCTGCGTGGTCGCGGCATTATCCAGCCACACCAGCGGGCGGCCGTTCACTTGCTCCCGCAGGAGGGGGAAATCGCGGCGAATTGTCTCGGCGTCGAATAGATCCGACGACAGACTCAGCGGCGGTACACCCGGCACGGGCACGGGCGCAGTCGTTGGCGACGAGAAAAGCGGCCGGGCTTCTTCGATGAAGGAAAACGCCGGTAGCGCCGGTGAATCGACGCCGCTGGGAGCCGTTGGCATCGGTGGCGTGGGAACGCCCGGAGCCTGCCCTGCGCCGGTTCCGACACTCGCCGGCTCGGCCTCGCCGATAGGTTCGAGAACGGCGCGCAGCGCTGCATCGGCCGCCTCCGGCTCCTGGTAACGCGGCCGAATCTCCTGCAGGAACGAGAGGCCGGAGACATCGGCCGAATCGCCGGCACCGTGATCATTCGGCACGGTTGGCAGCGCAGCGCCTGGAACTGCGGGAGTCGTGACTCCAGCGGCCGGAGCCAGAACCGGGATCGCCGGAACTGCTGGAACCGTGGCTCCAGCGGCGGGCGGTTGGGCGGTCGAGACGGCGGCGAAGAATTCGTTGGCCATGCGCGCCAGGATCGCCGGATCGAGCGGACCCGCGAACGCCTGCTCGGTTCCGCCGATCAGGGCCGTCCACTCGCCGGTTGCGGGAAGCGGTGCGGGAAGCGGTCCAGGAGGCGTCGCGGGAAGCGCCGCTGGCGCCAGCCCAAACTCACTTAGAGGGTTTGTACTCATGATAGGTTCCCACATCGACGCCTTCCAGCACCGCAATCGCATCGTCAGTGAGCACGGACGTCGAGCAGTACAACGACACCAAATAGGATGCCAGCGCCTTCGTGTTGATGCCC
>CAZMHC010000125.1:0-8738 GCA_964565955.1 uncultured Occallatibacter sp. | reverse complement strand
GTCTATGGATTGTCCAGTCAGATCAGACGTTCGGCAGTTTCGGTGCCAAGCAATATCGCGGAAGGACAGGGAAGACTCTCCATTGGTGAGTTTAGACAGTTTTTGGGTATCGCGCGCGGTTCAAATTATGAATTGCAAACTCAGTTGGAGATTGCAAGGTCACTTGGATTCGGCGATTCGGCTTTGATCGATGAAGCGGAAAGTTTGTCGCACGAAGTTGGAAAAATGGTCTACGCGCTCCTGGAATCTCTCAAAGAGTCCGCCTCTCACTGATAACTGATAACTGACAACTGACAACTGAGAACTGAGAACTGGAGCGCAGCGACCATGCTCAAAGACATCCTCGGCCAAGCCTGGGAGGCGATGCTCTACAATCGCCGCCGCACCGCCATTACCATGATCGGCATGGCCTGGGGCATCGCCACGGTGGTGCTTCTGCTGGCCTACGGCGCGGGTTTCACACGGGCCATTGAGAACATCTTCGCCAACTGGGGCACGAACATCATCGGCTTCTTTCCCGGCAAGACGACCGAGCAGGCGGGCGGAGACAAGGCGGGCGTTCGCGTTCGCCTGACTCTGGACGATGTGGATCGCGCCTCCAACTCCGTTCCCGGCATCATCCATATCACGCCCGTGGTGTGGAAGGACGTGCCCGTGCAGAACGATTTGCACACCTATACCTGGACCGTCAATGGAACTCGCCCGGAGTTTCAGGACATCTGGAAGCTGGACACCGAACAGGGGCGTTTCTTCAACGGCGCCGAGGACCAGCAGCGCGCCCACGTCTGCGTGATCGGCTCGGAGGCCAAGACCAAGCTCTTCAGCGGCGGCTGGGCGTTGGGCGAGACCATCCGCCTCAACGGCGAACTCTTCACCATCGTCGGCGTCCTCGTCCCCAAGATGCAGGAGGGGGAAAACAGCGACCGCAACCGCCAGATATACGTGCCCTTCAACACCATGAGCGACTTCAAGGACACCAAGTATATCGACGGCATCTGGTTCAACTATCAGGGCGACAACGAACTGGCCGAGAAAAGCCTGCGCGAGACCATGGCCGCGGCGCATCGCTTCCGCCCCACCGATCGCAACGCCATCAACGTGGCCAATCTGCTGACGCAACTGCACCAGTTCAAGATGCTCGGCATCGCCTTGCAGGTATTGCTTTCCATGGTGGGCGCTTTGACGCTGGGCATCGCCGGCATCGGGCTTATGAACATCATGCTGGTGGCTGTGCAGCAGCGCACCCGCGAGATTGGCATCGAAAAAGCGCTGGGCGCGCAGAAGCGCCATATCCTGCTGCAATTTCTGGCCGAGGCCTTCGCCATTACCGCGGTGGGCGGCGCGGCGGGCATCGCGCTGGCCTATCTGGCCTCCGCCATGGTGGGGCGCATCACTTTCTACAGCGCCCTGGCCAGCCACGCCGAAGACGCCGACATTCGCCTGCTCATCTCGCCCACAACGGTGATCGTGGCCACGGCGATTCTGGCTGTCACCGGCCTGGTGAGCGGCATGATTCCCGCCATCCGCGCCGCCAATCTGGACCCCATCGAGGCGCTGCGCTACGAGTGACGGGCGCGTAGAGCGCGGGATCGCACCTCAGCTTCCAAACGCGAGACCTGGAGCGCCCATTCGGTAGTGACGCAGTTTCCGAGTCGGCAGCCACACACCCGGAAACTGCCATGGAAAACCGATAGACCTCTCACTGAGCGCTACGAGCTGTTGGCGGGAGTTGATTGCCGCGGCGGCAAAAGTTCGCAAAAGTTCCGAAGATTCGGAGATTTTCATTCCTCGGTTGAGCGCGGTGTTTCCTAGGTTTCAAACGCGGTGCCTGGGGTACCCCAACTTTATTGCGAAATCAAGGTTTGCCTAGACCTGGGGCATACGTCAACGCGGCCCGACGAGCATCGTCTTCGGAAAATTTGAGAATGTTGTCAGCGTCAGAGAACGGAAGTACTTCGGAAGTTATGTCTGTAATATCACCTATGTCTAAAACCAACGGGTCATCGCCTGGGCTATCAATCGCGATTCGATATTCCCGCTGATGAGCGAAGCGATTGGACTTCCGGAATCTGTCCAGTTTTCCGGTATATGTCTCATCATCGAAGTATTCAACCAGTTTGCCCTTCCCCGAAAGATTTCGAGCTTTCGCAGCAGCCGAAACGCGATTGAGGAATTCCTGTGTATTGAGCACCAGAACCATCGACTCGCCGAACCATTCATACTCGGAAGGAAAGAGCGTTCCGCTCACTGGTGCTGTTATGGAGTACAGACAAAAGAGATTGCAACACAGTTCAGAATTCATTGACATGGTCGTTGCGGCTGCCAAATCCTTCGGATCAATTACAATTTCTCCGAATCCGGGTGCAGAAAAAGTGATGATTGCGTCCTTGGGTTGAAAGATGTGAGTTGCGCCTTCATAACGGTCGGCACGCGCAAGATCACTCTCCAGATTGCGAAAGTACTTGAGGGGATTCATATATAGCTGTCCCTTACGGAACTGCTCCATGTGCACTTGCTGTCCGAGCTTTAGAAGCGGCATTACAGGATTTCCTTGAGCATCGCGCAACATGGCTAAATTCTACAACGATTCCTTACTCGACTCGCAATCAAACACCACCACGTTTACCAGAACCATCAAAGATTCGTGATGGCGAAGGCGAGCAGGAATCCAAGACCAATTAGAAAACTGGCCTGCGCAATTCGGCCAAGCCACTGCCACAGATGTATATAGCGCGTTTCTTGGCGCTTTGCTGCTTTGGCTTTCTCCTCATATGTTCCCGCCGCCTCTAACCGATTAGATTGAAAGTGTTCTATTTCACTGCGGGAAACAGGCGCTCTGGTTTTTGAACTGAGCGTCCCCTGTGCCAATGTGGGATATTCCTTGGCTTCGGTTTCCAGCTTCTTTTGGATTGCATCCGCGGTTTGCCACTCGTGAAAGTAATGGACGTAGTGTCCGTAGACGAATGACCAGAACAAGGAGCAAGCAGCGCAGACCATCAGGCAAACCCAAGAGGCAACCAACCAGTATGGATGCGCCAGGGGCTTTAGCTGGCTTTTCAGATACCCCATAAACGTAATACTGAGTGCTATCGTACCGCTGGAAAACAAGGCGAGATTGTTGTAGAAACGCTCATTTGTGTTCCTAGTTTCCTCGCTACTTTTTTGCTGTGCATCCGTAACGTCAGTAACAGTTTCGGCTGCGCGCGTTGTGCGTTGTAGCGCGAAATGTTGCTCGGGGCCTTGCGGTTTGAAGCCGTCCATTTTCGACCTCACTGATTAAATCATACCGCCAGCGCGACCTTGTAATCGTAGCAGGCACTGCCGGGCATCCGAAATTTGGGAACCTGGGAGGCCATTGATTTCAACCGGGCGCTCGGTTTTGCGATTTCCTATAAGTGTCAACGAGCGCAAAATCGCCTTCCCACTCAGTACGCAGACCAAGACGCTGTTGCAGACGAGACCCCAACGATTCGATCGCGGTCGAGGGACGGGCGAACCGGAAACTGCATTACTACCGCTGATGGGCAGAGTCTTCGCGTAGTTACACCGGCGGCAGCGCATCCACCACCGGCACACCGGCGGGCGGGGTGAAGCGGAAGCTCTCGGCGGGAACCGAAGCATTGGGCTGCTGGGCGGTGAAGGTGAAGCGGGTCAGCGCGCCGTCAGCCTCTTCGATCTCGATACCAGCAATGGTTCCGTCGGCGGTTACGGTGAGGGTGAGCCGCGTCACGCGCTTTTCCTGCCCTTTGGGCTGGCCGGTGAGCGCGAACTGGCCGTTCGCGGCGGTCTGCAGGGCCAGGTTGTTCAGTTCCTTTTCGAGTTCCGTGCGGCCAAGCAGAAAACGCAGCGGGGAACGCAGGTCGTCGAGCTGGCTGGCGGGGATGCGCTGGACCTGCGAGTCGCCGCGCGAGTAGAACCAGGCGAACTTGCCGTCGAGCAGGAAAAGCTTGCCCGCCGGCGCGCTGTACTCCCACTTCATGCGCCCCGGCTTGAGCAGCAGCAGCGTCCCGCTCTCGACGCGCCGGATGCCCAAGCCCTCGTAGCTCTCCGTGAAGCCGGCCTTGAGCGAATGCAGTTGGTTGTAACGGCGATCGACCTTCTGGGCCAACTCATGAGCGGTGGGCAAAGGTTGTTGAGCGCAGAGCCTCAATGAGAGCAGCGCGGCGGCCAGAAGCGACCAGCCGCCGCGCCGCGCAATCGCGCCCACGCCTATTGCACCAACTGGGTGCAGTTGCTGCCGCCGGCCGGGTCGTACTTGATGGTGCCGAACTGGTCGCTGCAGAAGCCGCTATCCCCGGTTTTGCCCAGGGTTTGCGGAACGGCGGTGACCGTGTAGCCGGTGATTCGGTCCGTGCCGTTGATGGTCACCTTGGTGCAGTTGCCGATGGTGAAGATATACCCGGATTTGAAGCCGGAGGTCAGGTCGCCTTGCAGAATCTGCGCGCCGGTGGGCGAGGGAGCGCCCGCGCTGGGATCGCCGCCCAAGGACTTCAGATCGCAAGCGAAGCCGTTGGCGGGGTAGTTGGACTCGTACTGCATCTCCGCCTGCTGAATGGCGCGCACCGACTGAATGGCCGAGGTGCGGTTGGCGTTCTTCTTCAAGCTGCCGATGGTGGGGATGGCCATGAGCATGAGAATCAAGATGATGGCGATGACGATCAACAGTTCCATCAGGGTAAAGCCGTTGGGCTGCCCTGCGTTGCGGCCGCAGCGGCGGCCGAAGGAGAGAGAGAAGTTGCGATTCATGGTTTCTTTGCCTCTTGGAGCGGGCCGGAGTTGCTCAACCCGCTCGACAAAATGCTACAACGTAAGGACGCGAAAGGGAAATGGGACGCTCGAAATTCGACGCGCGATGCCTGAAAACGGAGTTTGGTTTCCCGGCGCGGCGCCGAACTTCCGACGGCGGCCGAAGAGGATCGTTCGCCTCGAATTGCCCCTATTCTCTTTTTTTTCTTGACAAAGCAATATTGCGCGGACTATATACGGGTTTGCGACGGTGCGCGAAGATCGTTCCCCATAAGCTGGCCGTATAGTGAATTTCCCAATGTGCCTTGAAAACCCCAGGGCACCGCGATTCCCCCAACGGTACTGTGAAACCCAACGGTACTGCGATTCCTCCATTGCGCTGTGATTCCCCACAGTGCCGTGAACCCTCGACAGCAAACGTTTGCCGCACCAAAAGTAACGTCGAGATACTATGACCGGCAGTTGCAAACGTCTGCCGCCCGCTGTAAACGCCCAAAAGGAATAAAAGGAGGTTCAATGACTCAAGTCATGTCATTTGCACGCAGGGCGGCCGCGCTTTCGGGCTGCCTTCTGACGATGTCCATTATCCAACCTGGCGCGAGTGTCGCGCAAAGCGTTCTGATGGAGCATGTCGACAACAACCGCGATGGAACCAATTCCAGCGAAACCACGCTCACTCCGTCGAACGTCAACGTAAACGATTTCGGTTTGCTGTTCAAGCTCCATGTGGACGATCAGGTCTACTCGCAGCCGCTGGTGGACACCAGCGTGAGCATCGCCGGCGGAACGCACAGCGTACTCTATGTGGCCACGGCCAACAACAGCGTGTATGCCTTCGACGCCAACTCCGGCGCGCAGTATTGGCACGTCAACTTCGGCAACGCTTTTACCATTCAGGATGGCGGGTTTACCTGCCAGGATGTGCTGGCCACATCGGGCATCATGAGCACGCCTGTGATCGACACAGCCACCAACTCCATTTACGTTGTCGCCCAAACCTACATCAATGGAAGCTCGACGCACAAGCTGCACGCGCTCAACCTATCGACGGGCGCGGAACAGTCGGGCAGTCCGGCAACCATATCGGCCAGCGAATTCAACTCCGTGGACGAACTGGAACGCCCGGCCCTCCTGCTCGCAAACGGCAACATTTACTTCTCTTTCTCGTCCCATTGCGACCAAGGGTCCTGGAAGGGCTTGACATTCGCCTATAGCGCGAGCTCGCTTGCCCAAGTGGGAGTCTTCAATGCGTCTCCGTATGACAACGGCGCCGGCATTTGGATGTCGGGAAATGGGGCCGCGACAGATGCCGAAGGCAACATCTATTTCGTAACCGGCAACGGCACCTGGGATGGAGAGAACGACTTCAGCGAGACCATCATCAAGACCGGCCCCGGTCTGAACCTGCTGGATTGGCACACCCCGTCGGATTATTCTTCCCTGGACGCCGGCGACGTGGATCTCACCACTTCCGGGCCGGTGATTGTCTACGGGACCAATCTGCTCGTCGCCGGCGGCAAGGACGGGGTTCTGCGTCTTGTCAATACGGGCGACATGGGCCATCTCGGCGACGGCAACGCGGTGCAGAATTGGCAAGCCGCCGCCTCCCACATCCACTCCATGGACTACTTCAACACCAACCTCTACATATGGGGCCAGAGCGACTATCTCAAGGTCTATCACTTCAACGGCTCCAACTTCGATACAAGCCCCACATACACCGGCAACATCCAGGCGATCGGCCATCCAGGCGCCTCGCTGTCGGTTTCGTCCGACGGCAACTCCAATGCAATTCTTTGGGCGGCCACGAATTCGCAGGGGCAAGGCGGCGGCCTGGGCGCATGGCATATGACGGAGCCGGGCATTCTCTATGCCTATAGCCTCCCAAGCATGACCCAGATATGGACGAACGAACAGAATGCCAGCCGCGACGATTGCAACAACTACGCCAAGTTCATTCCACCCACCATCTCCAACGGCAAGGTGTACCTGGCCAGCTTTGGAACCGCCCAGACGCAAAGCGGGCAGGTATGCGTTTACGGCGAACTATCGGGCGGCGGGGGCGGCGGCACTTGCACGGCCACCGCGATCGTTCCGTACATCTCGGTGGCGGGCGCTTGGAGCACAACCGCCGAAAGCTCCGTCACCGTGGCATCTGGAACAGTCGTCGACCTCGGACCGCACCCGCTTACCGGTGGAACCTGGGCCTGGACCGGACCCAACGGCTTCACCTCCGCCGCGCGCGAGCTTGACGGCATCGCGCTGAGCGCGGGCGTCAACACTTACACCGCGACTTACACCAACTCATGCGGCGCCACCAGTACGCAGGTCTTCACCATCACGGTAAGCGGCGGCAGCGGCGGTGGCGGTGGCGGTGGCGGCACTACCCTCATCGCGAACGGGACTTACATCGTTACCGGCGTTGGCAGCGGCGATGCTATCGACGATCCCAAATTGTCGGTTACGAACGGCGCGGACATGCAGATTTACACGGTGAACGATGGCGCCAACCAGCAATGGACGGTCACCAACGTGGGCACCAATGTCATCACGCTGAGGAATGGCACGAGCGGACAATTGCTCGATGTAGCCGGAGCCTCTAAAACGAGCGGCGCTCTGATCGATCAATGGCCAGCCAACGGCCAAACCAACCAGGAGTGGAATGTGATCTCCTTGGGTGGCGGCGCTTACGAGCTAACCAGCGTCAACAGCGGACTAGCGCTGTCGGTCATTGGAGGGAGCACAAACAAAGAAACCGGGCTCGATCAGTTGACTTACAGCGGCAGTACCTCGCAGCAATGGAAGTTCACCAGCTATTGATGCGCTTGCAGTAGCTTGGGGCCCGTGGATTGTTCGCGGGCCTCAAGCTGCAAACTTCCGCGCTCGACTGCGGGCGCGTGAAATGAAGGAGCCTGAAATGAAATCTCTCGCCCATCTTGCAGTCGCGCTGTGCGGCTTGTTCGTGGCCGGCAGTTCGTTCGCCGCCGCCCAAGACCTTCCAACAACCTGGTCATGGACATCGACCGGCCCTGTAATCAGCGCCAAGTCCGACGCCACCCACGACATAGTGTCGGTCAAGGATCCATCGGCCGTCTACTACAACGGCCAGTACATCGTTTACGCCTCCTATGCGAACACCGCGGGCAACTGGGGTATGCAGTACTTTCACTTCAGCAATTGGAGCGACGCCAACGCCGCAACACCCTACTTCCTGGATGACAACCCCAACTTGGTGGGCTATCACACCGCGCCGCAAATCTTTTACTTCGCCCCGCAAAACAAGTGGTATCTGCTCTATCAGAGCGGCCAGGCGCAGTACTCCACCAACAGCGATCCCACCCAGCCCCAGAACTGGACCGCTCCGAAGAATCTCTTTGCGTCGCAGCCCAACGGCCTCGATTACTGGATCATCTGCGACTCCGCCAATTGCTATGCGTTCTTCTGCGACGACGGCGGGCAATTCTATCGCGCCTCGACCCCCATAGGGGACTTTCCCAACGGCTTCAGCTATCCCGAGGTCGTCTATTCGGAAGCCAATGCCGGCAACCTCTTTGAGGCCGACAATGTCTATACTGTGGAGGGAACCGGCGAGTATCTGGCGAACGTCGAGTGCATTGGAACCGACGGGCATCGTTTCTTCCGCGCCTTGTGGGCCAGTAGCCTCGGCGGCACTTGGCAACCGCTAGGAAATACACTCAACTTTTCGACTCCATTTTTGGGGATGGACAACGTGACCTTCGATCCCGGCGTCGGTGAATGGACCGACGACTTCAGCAGCGGCGGGGCGGTCATCGACGGTTACGACCAAACCGATTCAATCAACCTCAAGAACCTTACATTCCTATACCAGGGCGTCAATCCGAACAATGGCGCCACCTCCTACAGTCAGATTCCCTATCAACTCGGCTTGGCGAGCTCCAAAGCAAACACCGGCGGGGGCGGCGGCACTTGCACGGCCACCGCGATCGTTCCCTACATCTCGGTGGCAGGCG
>CAZMHC010000124.1:0-8799 GCA_964565955.1 uncultured Occallatibacter sp. | reverse complement strand
ACATACAATTTTATTCAACTGTGACGCGGAGGCGGGGCTTAATCAGAGGTTCCTTTGACCGAAGGATAGCTCAAGAGGATTGCGGTGGCGCATCCCAGCATCAGGCCGTCGAATCGAGTGTCCGTTCTCCACACTTTCCCCGCCGCGCCAGGCAGCAAGCGCCCGATCCAGTTATCGGTGTGGGCAAGGTAATAGACCCTCCATGCGGCGCAGGAGATGGCTCCGATTCCCGCAATCCAGAGAGCCCGTCGCTTCCCCGACCAAAGAAAGAGCAACGGCCAGAGAAGATAGATGTTCCTCGATGGAGAGCGACCAGAAGTGCGCGGTATAAACTCCTCCCGGATGCGCGGCGTACTGATAATCGCGAAAGAAAAACAGCGATCCATATATTTCATTGCCGTGAAAATCGACAAGATTCACGAAGACCGACAATAGACATAACGTCGAGAGGTAAACCAAAACCAGCGGCAGGATGCGAAAGACGCGGCGAAGGTAGAAATGTCGAAGATTGACGGTAAAAGTTCTCTCCCGCTCCTCCAGGAATCTCAGAGTGATGATATAACCGCTCACCACGAAGAATATATCCACGCCAAAGCTGCCCAGGTTGGCCCACAACATCTTCCGGTACCGAGAGTATGAAGCGGCATGGTCGAGAAGAACCAGGGCAATGGCGACTCCGCGCCAGCCGTCAAGTGTGCGAATCCGTGTTGACAGCGTATTCATGCTGTGCCTTTGCAGCTGCAACCGGCGAAGCTACCGCCCCCGTAAAGACGGATTGCTCCCGCGCTCCAGTCCGATGCTGGTGGCGGGACCGTGGCCGGGAAGCACTCTGGTCTCGTCGGACAGAACCAGCAGGCGGGTCTCGATCGAGTCTATGATCTGCGCGGAGTTGCCGCCCGGCAGGTCGGTGCGGCCGATGCCGCCGGCAAAGAGCGTATCGCCGGCAACCAGCAGCTTGAGAGGGGCAAAGTGGAGGCAGACCGAGCCTTGCGTGTGGCCGGGCGTATGCAATACTGCGGCGGGATAGCGCTCCAACCCCACGCGCAGGCCATCGGCGAGGCTCTCGTCGGGCGCGGCGGTATCGGGGGTGGCGATGCCCAACCAGCCAGCCTGCATCTCCATCGTCTTCAAGAGCGGCAGGTCGGCTTCATTCATAAGGATGGGCGCGCCGGTGAGTCGCTTTAGCTTCAGTGCGCCGCCCACATGGTCGATGTGGGCGTGGGTGACGAGAATCTGCTTGAGCTTCACGCCAAGTTCGGTCAGGCGGCGATGAATGCGCCCCACCTCGTCGCCGGGGTCGATGACCATGGCCTCGCCGGCCTCCTCGTCGCCGAGAACGGTGCAGTTGCATTGCAAGGGGCCGACGGGAAAGGTCTCCAAAATCATAGGGTTCATTCTACGGTACGCCGCCATGCTTTCTTCAATCCATCGCCGCTCTCGATGAACTGGAACCGATCTCGAAGAAGCGGAGACTGCCCGCCACGACCGAGACCCGAAGATTGACCTCAATGGCGATAATGGACATTTTGCTCATGGATTGTTGACGCTTCTTGTTGAGCCGGAATCTTCTCCGGCGACGAAATATCCGCGGCCCGCGCACTCAAGTCGAGCTCCGCCGCGTATGCAGCAAGAACTCCCGGTTGCCCTCCATGCCGTCAATGGGCGACGGAATCGTCTCGACTGTCTGCCAGCCCAGCGAGCGTACGCAATCCGCGACCTTGTCGATGGCCAACCGGTGCGCCTCGGGATCGCGGACGATCCCTCCCTTGCCCACGTGCCCGCGTCCGGCCTCGAACTGCGGCTTCACCAGAATCACCGCTTCCTCAAGCCCCGGCGCGGCCGCCAGCACCGGCCCCAGCAGCAAGGTGGCCGAGATGAACGATACGTCCATGACCAGCAGCGTGAGTTCGGCACTTCCTTCCTCCGCTGCCAGCGATCCAGCCTCCAGCAGCCGCGCATTGGCGCGCTCCAGCAGGCGGACGCGGGCATCGTTGCGCAGCTTCATGGCGATCTGTCCGAAGCCGGTATCTATGGCTGTCACCCGCGCGGCGCCGTGCTGCAAGAGACAGTCCGTAAATCCTCCCGTCGAGGCGCCCACATCCAGGCAGGCGCGGCCCGCGACGACGATCCTCCAATGCTCCAGCGCCGCCGCCAGCTTGACTCCGCCGCGGCTGACGTAAGGCTGATCCTTGCCCAGCAGGCGGATGGGCGCATCGACAGGCACCGCCGCCCCAGGTTTATCCACCTTTTGTTCCCGCACTAGAACCCGTCCGGCAAGGATCATCGCCCGCGCCCGCTCGCGACTTGGAAGCAGCCCCTGCTCGAAGAGCAGAACGTCCAGACGAATTTTCGACTTCGTTCTCCTCGCTTCCATCGCCTCACACGCCATCCGCTGTGCCGTTTATCATATAGCTCTACAACAGTCGCTCATTCTGAGCGAAGTCTGGCGCTGTTCGCGTCGCTATTGCCAACCCCGGCGCGGAAATGCGCGAAGGGCCATCCCAATGAAAAGGAATGGCCCTTTGCCAATTTCGATCCCACCGTGGCCCAAGCTCTTTATGGCTGCGCCAGAAGAGATGGGTCTTGCGCCATGCAGTTTGCCAACGACGATGTCGGCTGCACGGTCCCCCCAGCCGCTTGATACCCTCCCGTCACATTGGGCAGGTTGCAAGGCTCGCCGTGGCCGGGGGTGCGGCTGTTGTTGTTTCTGTTGCCCGACGTGCCGGTCTGGGTGCTCACCCGCACATCCACGATATTGCCCGCATTCAAAAGCATCGTCGTGTCCACAATGTCCAGATCGGTGCGAAGGATGGTGAGGTAAAGGCTGTCCGGCGAGGCCACGTAGACCTTGCCGTACTCCGAGTTCTGCGTGGAAACCACGGTGCGGGGATGCCCGGTCACCGGCAGCGCCGGTTTTTCGACGGTATGGCTGCTAAGGTTCACGATGGAGACCGTCTCGTCGCCCTGATTGGCGGTATAGGCGCGGCTGCCGTCGGCCGCCAGCACCGTCACGCTGGCGGGATTGTTGCCCACCGGAACGGTGTATGTGGTTCCGAAGGCCGGGCTGTCGTTGCCGTACTCGTCCTCGCTCACGTCGATGACGCTGATCGTTCCGCCGTCGTAGTTGGCCACCACCAACTGCGCCGTGGCGGCGTTGTACTCCGCATAGACCGGGCCGGCGGTGGCGGTCATGCCGCCGGTTCCATTGGGAGGATTGCCGGAACCGGGATTTGCCGCATTCAGAGCGTCTACAGCGGTGAGTGAAAGCGGCAGGATCGGATGGCAGGTCACCTTCTGGCCAGCCTGATTCAGAAATGGCGTACAGGTATCCAGAGTGTCGTTCAACGTGTCGATGACCGAGACCGTGTCGCTTCCCCGGTTCAGCACGAAGAGCCGTCTTCCGTCGCTGCTCAGGACGCCGAAGACCGGGCACCGAGCATTCACGCTCCCGGTTGAGTCGTTGGGGTCCAGGACGATGTTCTGATCCGGCGAATAGCTGGAGACCTCCATCGGGGTGACCACGCCGTTGACGGGAGCGGCCGTGGGCGAAAGATTGCAGGCCACGCCGCTGGGATCGTCGAAGCCCTGGCTGATGGCGTAGTTGCGCTGGCCGATGGTGCCCAGGCCGACGATGGACACCGGCGTCGTCGCCACCGGAACCGCCAGCCTGAATCCCGCCGGACTGCCGGTCATCACATCCGCTGCGTTCCCGCTCAGATCGGCGATCCACAATCCCGCCGAAGGCGAAAAGATGCCCGCCGGGTCAGCGCCGCTTGGCAGGGTGCTGTAGGTCACGTTTTTCTCCACCAAGCCGGGGGAGACGGAAAAGTTGGTCAACGTGCCGTCGCTATTGTATGTGTAGCCGGTGACGCCGCCCTGATCCACGGTAAACGTGGTCGGCCCGGGACCGATCTGCGCCTGCGCCATGATCGAATCCCCGGAGTAGTCGATGATGGTGGCGATGCCGGGCGCGCTCGGAGACGGAGCCGAAACCGCCGCCGCGTACGACTGAGGCTGCGCGGCCGGCCCTGGATTGTTGATGGGCGTGATCACCGGACGATATTGATTCCCGCAACCGCCTGCCAAGGCGGCAACCGCGAGAGCCGCGCCAGCCTGAACCAACCGCGCGCGCGTCTGGCCTGAATTCATGCGATAAAGCCTCATTCCGTTCTTTCCTGCTTACCTCGTGATTGTAAATCAGCGGGCTACTGCCATAGCATCGCCGCGGCCAAGGCTTTGACGCATTCAATAGGGCTTGGGTATCGGCGCGATTGGTGCGCCGATGCCCAAGCCCCCGACTTCGCCTGAAATCAGTGTCCCACAAACTCAACGATCGCGCTGTCCGGCCCGCTCCATGCGGGCGCGCCCTCTTGCGTCAACTTCCGGCTGGCCTCGTCCCAATGCAGTTTGGTCACCGAGCCGGCCCCCTTCTCGTAGGCGTAGCTCGTGCCGTCGTCGGAAAAGAGCGTAAAGTTCCCGTCCGCGCCGGGGTAAACGCGCACCTTGGCGATGGCCTGCGCCTGGTGGGTGCTTACCACCTCCGCCCCCAGTGGGATGATCGACCCGGCCCGCACAAACAACGGCAGCGTTTCGATGGGAGCGGCAGCGCTGACCGTCTGCCCGCCCTTGAAGCGCTGGTTGGTCCAGTAGTCGTACCAGTCGGCTCCTGCCGGCAGATAGACCAGCCGGCTCGTCGCCCCCTGCTCGGTCACCGGAGCCACCAGAAAGGCCGGACCGAACATATACTCGTCGCGCAGGTCCGCGACCTTCGGGTCGTTCGGGAAATCCAGCGGCAGCGCCCGCATCGACGGCGCTCCCGTCTCCCAAGTCTTGTACCCCAGCGAGTAGATGTACGGCATCAACTGATAGCGCAGGCGCAGATACTTTTCCAGAATAGGCTCGGCCTGCTTGCCATACGACCAGACTTCGTTGCTGTTCCGGCTGCCATGAGTGCGGAAGATAGGCAGAAATGAGGCGTACTGGAACCAGCGCGTGTAAAGCTCCGGGTAATCGTCGTAGTTGCCCACGTTCGCTCGCGCATCGGAGGGGTCCAGTAGCGGCGGATACGCCGGATGGTGCTCGCTGGGCAGAGACTGCCAGCCGCCCGTATCGTTCGACCAGTAGGCCATCCCCGATGCCGCGAAATCCAGCCCAGTCGGAATCTGACGCTTGAACGCATCCCAGCTCGGAAAGATGTCCGAGGACCAGAAGATCGTCCCATTGCGCTGCGCCCCCAGATAGGCGTCGCGGGAGAGAATCAGCGCCCGTTTGCCCGGTTCGTCCTTGCGGAAGCCGTCGTAGAGCGCCCCCGTGTGGAAGAGCGGGTAGACATTGAAATACTGCGTCCCTGGGCCGATGTGGAAGTAGGCGCCGTCGGGGGGCAAATCCGGCTCGGTCTCGTCCGCCCACAGCGAATCGAAGCCCAGGCTGAGAATGTTTTCGCTAATCGTCTTCCAGTACCACCCGGCCGCCTCGGGATTGGTTGTATCGATGTCCGATCCGGCGCGGTCATACGGCAATCCATCGATCGGCGCGCCGTCCGCTTTGTGGATCAGCCAGCCATTCTTGAGCAACTCCGCGTAGTAGCGGTCTTCCGGCACAAAGCGCGGCCAGACGCTGATCATCGTCTCGAACCCCATCGCGTGCAGCTTCTTGTTCATCGCCGCCGGATCGGGCCAGAACTTCAGGTCCATGTCGAACTGGCCCATCTTGGTGAAGTAGAACCAGTCCACCACCATCGCATCGGCTGGCAGATGCCGGTCGCGGTAGCCCTGAGCCACATCCAGCAGCTCCTGCTGGCTCCTGTAGCGTTGTTTGCACTGGATATAACCGTAGGCCGCCTTGGGCAGCAGCGGGGTGGCTCCGGTGAGCAGCCGGTAGCCCGCGTAAATCTCGTCTGCCGTCTCCCCGGCTATCACGAAGAACGAGACCCGCTCGCCCACCTCCGAGCTCCACCGAGTCCGCTCGTTGAATCCCGGCTCGATGGTGGTCTTCGAGGGATTGTCCCACACCAGACCGTAGCCTTTGTTGGTTATCAGAAAGGGGACGCACACGCTCTGCCCGGCCGGTGCGTTGTAATCCTGCCAGCAGTGAACCGTATGGCCGCGATGGTCGAGGAAACCCTCCTGGTTCTGCCCCAGGCCGTAGTAATGTTCATCGTCCGGCGAGGCAAACGTGGCCCCCACCGTGTAGAACTCGATATCGCTGGCGCGCCGATCGCTTTTCAAAAACGCGGTGCCGTCCTTCTGATTGGGCTCGGCCTGCGACCAGTCGGTCATCTCCAGAAACTTCTTGCCGTTCGGAGCCGTAAACGTGATGTGTGCGCCCGGAGTCGAGGGGCTGAAATACTTGCCGATTTCGCCCCACGAAGTCGGAGAGACGTGGTCCACCGTCACCGCCATCCGGTTCGACCGGTACACATCCGAGAACTCCGTCGGGATATAGCCCCAGCCCGCCCCCGAGGGCACCGCCGCAAAGCCGTAGCCGGGAGCGGCTGTTGCCGCCTCCCGCGCCAGGCTCAGCGTCACGCGCATGACGTTGGGCGCATAAGGCTCCAGCACGATGGTCTCGCCTCTGGGCGCGACGATGAGCTGCGGGCCGGACAATGCCGTCTTCGCTTCCGGCGTTTGCGCGAAAACGACGAAAGACGCTGTGAGCAGGATTCCCGCGGAAACCGCCCGGTAAATTGAAACCCTCTGCATGAGAGACTCCCACAATTTCGTAAGCGCATGAAAACGCGCCTCGCTGTCGAGTGTAAACGCTTTATGCGGGTTCCATAAAAGGGGGTGTCAATAAAAGGGGGTGGCAAGTAAAGCGATTCTCCCGACCTGCCGGGGAAATCGCGTTTTCTGACATCCTGGCGGGTGCCCCGATCTCGCCGACCTTTTCAAACCCCGCTGCGGGTGGCCCTCGATTCTGAGACCGGGGATTCGATGAAGCTGATCGCGATCTATAATGCGAACAACCAGTTGACGCAGTGGGGGACGGTCATTCCAACCTACGACAAAAACGGCAACACGCTCAGCGATGGCATGAACACGTACTCGTGGGATGCGCGCAACCGCTTGCAGTCGGCGAATAACAATGGCGCGGTTTTCAGTTACGATCCGCTGGGGCGGCGGGTAAGCAAGACGATTCAGACGACGACCACTAACTTCCTCTACGACGGCGTGAATGCGGTGCAGGAGTATGGCGCCAATCCCACGGCGAATTTGCTGACCGGCGGCGTGGACGAGCGTTTCACGCGCACCACATCGGCGGAAACCGACGAGTATCTCACCGACGCGCTGGGAAGCACGGTCGAGTTGACGAATGCGACCGGAGCTACCGAAGAGCAATACAGTTACTCGCCGTATGGGGTCCAGAGCGCAACTGGAGCTACGACGACCAACAGCTATAGCTACACCGGCCGCGAGTTCGACGGCCTCGGTATCGACTATTACCGGGCCAGATACTACAACCCGATCACCGGACGCTTCCTCTCAGAAGACCCGGCGGGATACAGCGCTGGGGTAAACCTTTATGCATACGTCTATGGCAGCCCCTTAGTATTTACTGACCCGAGTGGGGAAGATGCCTTAAGCGGCGCTATCACAGGTGCAATTTTTGGAGCGGCAGGCGGAGCAAATCAGGGAGCGGGGGGTGTGGTTGCGGGAGTAATTGCTGGCGGAATCGCTGGTATGGCTGCTGGTGCGCTCTTGCCCCCGGGTCCACTAACGGGTGCGGCTGCAGGTGCGGCAGGCGATCTAGCAGGACAGGTACTCGCTAATTGGTTTACTGGCGCTCCCCTCAGCAATATCAACGGAGGGGAGCTTGCCGGTTCTGCCTTATCAGGCGCAACTGGCGGTATATTGGGACAGTATTTGGGCGGCTTGGCAGCGGCTAGTGGATTGGAAGGTCCAACAATGGATTGGACTAGTGATATTTTAGGCGGTAACCTTGGCTTAGTAGGTGGACTCTTGGGCGGTGAGCTAGGTAAACCGCATTGTCACTAGTAGTATCAGGACGAACGTTTCTGCGAGACATTGTAGGTAACATGAATAAGGAGTGAAGTCGCGTGGCTAGCTTTATAACCGTGCTTGTTTTTTCTCCAATGTTATTGATGTGTGCTTGGTGGTACACATCTC
The DNA here is from genome assembly GCA_964565955.1 of uncultured Occallatibacter sp. Lineage (GTDB taxonomy): Bacteria > Acidobacteriota > Terriglobia > Terriglobales > Acidobacteriaceae > Telmatobacter. The sequence goes on along the minus strand of CAZMHC010000124.1, from coordinate 673 downwards.
CGCTGGCACTCTTCGGCCAGCGTACTGTAGTGAAAGCTGCGATAAGGCTAGTTTCGTGTGTAGCAATGTTAGGGGGTATTTGTGTCCAACTTAACTATCTTCGTCACAATCTCCCGATACGCGATCTTCGCATTGGTGTAAATTCCTTGCTCGTAATTGAAGGCATTCCTATGATATACATTGGCGTTCGTGGCGATCTAAAACGACGTAGGTTCAAATCTGCGAATCGCACAGATGTGAATGGAGTGAGAGACAATGCTGCGCGTGGTTCAAGCAGCGGGGAGACAGATTGACCGGCGGCGTGGACGAGCGTTTCACGCGCACCACATCGGCGGAAACCGACGAGTATCTCACCGACGCGCTGGGAAGCACGGTCGAGTTGACGAATGCGACCGGAGCTACCGAAGAGCAATACAGTTACTCGCCGTATGGGGTCCAGAGCGCAACCGGAGCTAAAACGACCAACAGTTACACCTACACCGGACGCGAGTTCGACGGCCTGGGCATCGACTATTATCGCGCCAGATACTACAACCCTGTCACCGGACGCTTCCTCTCAGAAGACCCGATTGGGTTCCGGGGCGGAATCAACGTGTATACGTATACGGGAAATAGGCTGGTGGCCCGGTCATCGCCCCTGAAGAACCACGGTGAGCGAAGAGAATCTGTGCCC
>CAZMHC010000123.1:0-8928 GCA_964565955.1 uncultured Occallatibacter sp. | reverse complement strand
CTTGCCATGCCGCGGCATTGACCTGAAGATAGGGAGTTATCGCCGTGCCCGTGCCAGTGCCGCCGCCACCGCCGGAACCGCTGCCGGTCACTGTCAGGCCAAGTACACCGTAAGCGGGAACGCCGAGGCCATTCAGCGTCATGGTTCCGTTGGTGACGCACTGGTTAGTCGCGCTTGAAACCGGATCGACGGCCGTATCGTTCCCGGCATCCGCCCAATAATAGTAGACCGTGAAGCCACACCCCGATGCATTGATGTTGTTGAGCGTCACGTTTGCCGTCGTTGCGGACCCACCGGTGTTCACCACCGCGGCAACCGCGCCTCCCTGGGAGTTGGTAAAACCTTGCGCCGGGGATGCAGCCGACGTGCTCTGGACTTTGAAAGTGCCTTTTCCGAGACCCAAGGCCTGGCTCAACAACTGATAGACCCTGGCCTTGGGCTCGAGTGTGACAACCCCGTTGGTCGCGTCATAAAACGACTCGTTAAGGCCGGGGCCGCAACCGCATTCCTCATACCCGGAAACCACTTCGTTGCCGGGCAGAAACGAGAAGTAGGCCGTTCCCGAAAGCCCGGGCTGCGTGGAAAAGGTCATCAATTGCTCAGCCACCCAGGGGATGATTCCATTGCCCACCAAGCCGTATTCGGCGTTGTCGTTCCATTCGGTAATGAAGATGGGCAGGCCTCCGCGGCCGTGGCTCGATAGAATGGATTGCAGCGGCGGGACGTAATTGTCCGCCCCCGGATCTGTTACATAACGATGAAACGTAACGAACTGCAGCAAGTTGGAGGTGATCGTAGTGTCCTCGATGATAGGTTCCAAAGTTGAGAAGAGGGTGGAAGAAGCCTCTCCGTCCCCTCCAATGAGGACACTGCCGTTCGCGTATCGCGCCCCAACCGCCCCGTACCAGTAGAACGGCAGCACGGCTTGTTGCACCGACGAATAGGGACTTCCGGTAATGTTCACGAAATTATTTGGCTCATTGAGCAGTTCGACGTAGTTGACGTTGTTGCCCAATTTCTGAACGATGCCAATGACGATTTGTTGCCAAACATCCCAGTTCGTCGGGACCCCCAATACGGACCCATTGTAGGTAAGCCAAGCCGGAGCATTGGTCAGATTCGCCATGACCGTCCAGCCCTGCGCATGAGCATCGATACACCCAGAGATTGGCCCCCAGTTCCAATTATTCGGATTCGCAACGCCGTTGCTATCCGCCTGGAACTCCGCCAGCGTAATGCCACTCGGCACCACCTGGTCCACGTGAATGACACAGCGCTCGAATTTGATGCCGGCCGCTGCCGCTTGCGGATAAAAACTGGCATCGTCGCCCGGATTCGGCTCGTTCGCTCCGCCAAAGATCAGTGGACTTGCGTTCGAATTGACTGCATCGCCGTAATTGACAGTGACATTGATTTGACCGAAACTTGGCCGGGCTGTCATTGCAAGCAGAAATGCGATTCCGGCAATGTGCTTGAGCGCATCGGAAAATCGGTTTGTCGTGAGCGAAGGCGATCGGGGATTTCGATTCCGGTCGTCACGGAATAAAGCGCAACGTGTGGTCATAGGTTCTCCTGTATTTCAGCACATATTTGGGGATATGCGAACAGCCTCAATATAGAGACCGCATGAGGAGGTGTCAAGGCTATTTTCTGGCGATTTTGTTCGATGCCGCCAACTCCAATCTGTTGTGTGCCGGGTTTATGGACGATGGTTTCGCGAGAACTTCGGGGAGCGGGGCAAAGCGACAGGCCGGTTGCACTCCCTTGCCGCAATGACAAAGACGCCTCAAGGATAGGGCGATTCGGCGCATCGTCGAGGGTTTCTCGGATAGGTCAAAGTAGCTCTGCGCGGAAAGACGCGGCGCGCGATCATAAGGTATGAAAAAGATTCTGCTCGGACTCGCTCTCGTCTTCTGCCTCGCAGTGCCTTATGCGGCGCGGGCGCAGGTGGTGGTGGTCGTGCACCCTCATCATCATCACCACCATCATCATTACCACCACCCCGAAGTCGCCCAGTAATCGGTAGCGGCGAAGATGGAAGAATGCGCGAGCCGGCTTGGTCGATGCAAGAAGTTAGGAGCCGCGCCGCGCTATCTCCCCATCCAAAGCGTCGCAAGACGCTTGTCCGACAACTGCCCTCCGTCGAAGCTCTGGCGGCGAACGCCCAGCTACTCCAGCTTCTGTATGGCCGCGCCGTCGGGAATCTTAACGACGAACTGGTCGTCGCTCAAGGGTTGATTCTCCTTCACGTCATTGACGGCGAGATTGATCCGGTACTCCTCCAGCGGACGGACGATGGTCACCGCGGAGGGATACTTTCCGGCGCCGAAGTCCCTGTAGCCGGAATAGACGACCTGGGTCTCCAGATTGCCTTCGCTGTCGTAAACGTCCTGCTGGTAAGGAAGCAGATCGTCGCGATGGAAGTAGACGACGCGCACCGGGGCCAAGCGCTGACTGTCCGGGTTGCGGCGGCTGATGCTCAGGATGTATCGCGGCACCGAGTAGATATGCTTGCGGACCGCGTCCTCCACGGTGACGGTGTCGGCGGTGACCGAATAGAGATCGTCCGGCTCCAGCCCGCGCACCGTCATGGCGTCCAAAAAGAAGCCGGGGCGCATATTCTCCATCTGGCTGGCCGACTTCGTCTTGAGCGTGTTCGATCCCTGTATGACCTTGTTGTTTCTGCGCGGAACCAGAAGCGTAAACGTCTTGCCGTCGCTGGCCAGATCGAAGAGGCAGGTGCCGATTACCGGAATCCGAGCGTAAACGCGCAGCATCTCCGGCTTGCGAATCATGATGATCGCCGGGAAAGAGGTATAGTCTTTTGCCAACCCCTCCTTGGTCTTGAGTTCGCTGGCTTGCACATCGACTTTCGCGGTAAGAGTCCGCAGCGCCTCCCAGCGCCGGTTGAGGCGCGCCACCAGCGCCTCCGGCGATACCGTCTGTTCGATGGACGGCGCCTTGGGAATGGGCAGTCTGCGCGTGGTAAAGCGGCAGCCGGAGAGAAGCAGCGGAAGAAACAGGGCGGCCGCGGCAGCCCGGCGAAAGCGGACCGTCATTGCGCCCCCGATTTCTTCACGGCATCCCGGTAGCCGGCTACGTTCCGGTTGTGCTCCTCCAGGGTGCGGGCAAACAGCGACCGTCCCTGGGGATTCGCTCCGGCGGCGACAAAATAGAAATAGTCGGTCTTGGCGGGTTCCATTGCCGCTCGTAGCGACTTCATGCCCGGATTCGCCACCGGCCCCGGCGGAAGCCCGGTATGCAGGTAAGTGTTCCAGGGGGTATTGAGTTTCAAATCGCTCTGGTAGATCGCGCCCCGCCAGCGTCCCTCCAACTCCAGACCGTAAATCACGGAGGGGTCGGTCATCAGTGGCATATTCGTGGCCAGACGGTTTTCAAAGACCCCGGCGATGAGCGGCCGCTCCGCATCCACGGCCGTCTCCCGTTCCACCAGCGAAGCCAGGGTGACCACGCGATGCGCGTTTCCTTTCAATCCCAGTTGTCCAGCCACCGTCTGAAAGCGCCGCGCCATGGTGGCGCAAATCTGGGCAGGGCTGGCATTGCGGGCAAAAAAATAGGTATCCGGGAACAGATAGCCCTCCAGGCTCTTGGCGGCGGGGTCCAGACTGGCCACCAGCGCCGTCTGTTTGGCCGCCGCGTCCAAAAACGCTTGCCGGTTGCCCAGCCCCGCCCGCTCCAGCCGGGCGGCGACATCGAAGATGTTAGCGCCCTCCGGTATTGTCACCGCCAGGGCAAATACATCGCCGCGCGCGATGCGCGCATAAACCTCGGTGAGCGCCGCCGGATGGTCGAAGCGGTACTCTCCGGCGCGCAACGTTCCCCGCTTCAGCCAACGCAATAGATCGAAGGCATAACGGCTGCGCGCCACGCCCGCCAGCTCCAGTTGTTGGCCGATCCGCGCCGTCGAGGAGCCGGGCGCCAGCTCGACAAAAGTCTCCGTCTCCGGCCCGTACGGCGCAAAAAACAGCCATGCCGCCGCGCTGGCCGCCATCACAAGCACTACGAAGAAAAGCGCCAGCAAAGTTCCCGCCGCGCCGGAACTGTTTTTGCGTTTACTCGTCCTTCTGCGGCGCGCCATGCGGCTGCTGCGATCCCTTTCTTGTTCAGACGCGGCCAGTCTCCCGCGCATTCTCGGTCTCTTCGATTGTACCGGGGGAGAAAGCTCCGGGACCGACGATTCTTTCACAAGCCGCGGGACTTGACTTGAGAAATCTTTGAAGGGTTTTGTACAGATTTCGTACATAGAACGGGGTTGGACTGCGAATCGGTCAATTGCGCCAGTCACATTCCGGGCCGCAAGCTGCATCAAAGACTGCCGGAAAGCGGAATAATAGGCTCTTAAGGTTATTTGGAGTGGTACGATACGAGCAATGCGCAAGCCAGCCGCAATTCTTGTCGGATCGGTTGCACTGATTGGAATCTTTGGTTGTATTCTGTACTCCTTTTACATTCGTTGGCAGGCGGAAGCGTGCCTGAATGCGATACGTCAGCTCCATGTAGGTTCGAGCACAATGGAGGATGCGCGTAAGTTGTTCGCGCCATTTCAACGTTATGAAACGGATGGAACAGCGGATATTGCTGGGAAAGAATATCCTACCCATACATACTTAATCGGGAATACCGGCGTTCATTTGCTCGGCATTTTTCATAAAGCTGGACTTGGAGCAGGTGTAACCTTTCGGGATGGAGTGGTAATCAGTAAAGGAGCAGGTTTCTTTCAGGAACCATTTTACAGTGTGCATGCACGCGAATCAATCGTTGGCTTATCGCCAGATCCATCGGTAGACGAAACGGCTTCCGGTATGATTGAAGATGGGGAAGATTCTTCGCCGACAATGAGAGTTCTCCTTGATACTCGCGCTTCAGAAAAGGATCGCAAGGCGGCTTTTGACTACAATCTTGGCTGCTTCACATCTCTGATTGGCTGCCGAAGCGTATATGAAATACTTCCTGGCGTTAAACACTTGGACGGCAGATAGTTGGCTTCTCGGAACCGGCGAATGTCGGGGTTAGCGATGTTACAACGATCTGACCAACGCTCGGCTGTCACTCAGGAGCTCAAGCTGGAATCCGCGCCCCCGCCTCGCTATCTCGGTCTAGACGTCGGCAATCGCCGCATCGGGGTGGCTGTCTCCGACGAATTGGGTTTGACGGCGCAGCCGGTGCTGACGCTGGAGCGGCATCGCAATCCGCGCGACGACCTGCGTTCGCTGGCGCGTCTGGGGCGGCGCTTCGCCGTGGCGGGCATCGTCGTAGGCAATCCCGTGCATCTCACTGGCGAACTGAGCGCCCAAGCCACCAAGACGCAAGCCTTTGCCGCCGCACTGGGCGAACTGACCGGCCTGCCGATTCACCTGTGGGATGAGCGGCTGACGACGCGCGAGGCTCACCAAATCCTGTATGAGGCCGGCCACGCCCGCCAGACTCATCGCCGCGTGGTGGATCAGGTGGCGGCCACCCTCATTTTGCAGTCGTTTTTGGAACAGGGGTCAGAGGTCGGGGATCAGGGGTCGGGGAACGACGAACCGCAACTGGCGGATTAAGCGAGGCATTCGAGGACAGGAGTTGCGCTTGCCCGCAAACTCCGGATGGTCCCTGACCCCTGATCCCTGCCCCCCCCGCGTATAATAAGGAGATCAAGTTCTATCATCTCCCGCGGACGAGCCGGAACGCTCCCCGCATTGGACCGTGGATGCCCGAGCACATCAAAAAACAGCTTCTCGAAGAGATTCAACTCCTCGAACACGAACTCGCTCACGAGCTTCCCGCGGAGATCAAGAAGGCCGTGGCGCTGGGAGACCTGTCGGAGAACGCCGAGTATCACATGGCCAAGCAGCGGCAGACCTTCGTCAACGCGCGCCTGGGACAGCTCAAGAAGCGCATGGCCGAGCTTTCGCTGGTCAACCTGGCCAACATTCCCAGGGACAAGGCAGGCTTCGGTTCGACGGTAGTGGTCTTCGACTCGACCAAGGACGAGGAGATCGTCTACCGTTTGGTGACCAGCGAGGAATCGGACGTGACCAAGGGGCTGATCTCGACCACCTCGCCCATCGGCCGCGGCCTGGTCGGCAAGCAGGTGGGCGACATCGCCACCATCGTCACCCCCAACGGAAAGCGCGAACTGGAGATACTGAAACTGACCACGATTCACGATGAAGCCGACGCGGCGGCCGCGGCAGAGGCAGCCGCCGGCCTAGCACCGAATTAGCGCCGAAGTGGCGCGGCGGCGAGGAAGATGGCAATGACCTGGACCAGCGCATTCGGCCGCGCCTGCGGCTGGTTGCTCGACCATATCGTGCATGGCATGGCGCTCACCCGCATCTCGCCGAACGCCCTCACCGTCATCGGCGTGGTCATCAATATCGTGGCCGCCGTCTTCTTCGGCCACGCCAACGCCATCAACGGCGACCGGATGTTCTTCTATGCAGGGCTGGTCATCATCGGCGCCGGCATCTTCGATATGCTCGACGGCCGCGTGGCGCGCCGCACCAATCAGGTCACCGTCTTCGGAGCCTTCTTCGACTCGGTGATGGACCGCTACTCGGACGTGATCCTGTTCTTCGGCCTGCTGGTCTACTACGGGCGCATCGATCGGTTCAGGTATGTGGTGCTGGTGGCCTTCGTCATGGTCACTTCGCTGATGGTCAGCTACACGCGCGCCCGCGCCGAGGCTCTTATCGGCCAGTGCAAGGTGGGCTTCATGGAGCGCCCGGAGCGCATCGTGCTGGTGATTATCGGCGCCCTCTTCAACCATTGGGGCGCGATGGCCCCGGTGCTGTGGGTGCTTGCAGCTCTCTCCACCATCACCGTCGCCCACCGCATCACCTACACCTACCGGAACACCAAGCATTTGCGTCCGATGGGGTGATGACTCGCGAAGAGTTTCAACCAGACGATCAAGAGCAAACTTCGCGAAAGCTTGGGATTCGGCAGGGCGCTGCTCCGGGAAGCCGTCGGCTGCATGATCGCCGGCGATGTGGAGACGGGAAAATCCGTGCTCCGCAAGTACATCAACGGCACGATTGGTTTTGTACAGCTTGGAGCGGACCTCGGGCGTTCTCCCAAGGCGCTGATGCGGATGTTCAGCGCGACAGGCAATCCGCAAGCGGAGAACCTCTTCGAGATCGTCGCCTATCTGCAAAAGATTGAGGGACGGTGCTGGAAGCGGTGGCGGCATAGTGTGAATCCGAAAATCCGGACCTGAGGCGCCGAGCGCCTTCACCCCTTGACCAATATGCGCCCGTGAATTATAGTTAACGCATGATTGAGGTCCGCCAGACCGACCTCTTCGCCAACTGGTTGCGCAAGCTCCGCGATGAACAGGCGCATGCTCGCATTCAGATTGGCATCCGCCGCCTCTCGCTGGGCAACTTCGGAGACGTAGAGCCAGTCGGCGAAGGCGTCAGTGAGTTGCGCATCGATTACGGGCCGGGTTACCGGGTCTATTTTCAACGGATCGGAAGCCGGTTGGTTCTGCTTCTCGCCGGAGGGAGCAAGAAAACTCAGGATGCAGACATTGCCAAAGCGAAGAAGCTTGCAAAGGAGGCTCAACATGGCGCTTGAAACCACCCTCTGGGACCCCTCGGAATATCTCGCCAGCCCCGATTCCATCGCCGCCTATCTCGAAGCCGCGTTCGAGGAAGGCGACCCCTCTTTGATCGCGGCCGCCCTTGGCGATATTGCGCGCGCCATGGGAATGACCCAGTTGGCCAACCAAGCCGGCGTCACGCGCGAGGCCCTCTACAAAGCGCTCTCCCCCACCGGCGATCCCCGGCTTTCAACCTTTCTAGGCGTAATCAAGGCTTTCGGCATCAAGCTCACGCCCCACGCCGCGTGAATTCCGCATAGGCGCTCTCCCAGGTGCCCAAAGCCACCTGGGTCGCCCGCCCGCTCATCGCGATAGAGCTGCGATGAACGGGGCACAGCTTCTCAAGGCTAATGGTTATTCTTCGGGGCTGATGACCGGGCCACCTGCCCGATCGGGAAGCGAGACTTTCACCACGGGCTGTTAGGTTAGGTCAGAGTCTTGCAAGTCTAGGAGGTCGAGTTGGTCCCCTTTGCGTGGGAACGCTCTCTTCAGGAGTTGATTGAAGCCCGGCCATGTAGAGGATGCCCGCATAAGTCCAAGAACAGCATGAATATGATGGCTGAGAGCGGGATGCCCGATGTCATCGGTAAGCCACTGATGGTGTTTGCTAATGCGGCTTCCTCTGCGGTCCTTCGGATTAAGAATTTCGAGTTCATGAAGAAGCCCCGGGGCTATCCGCGCATAAACGATGTCTCGTGTATACGTTCCGACGATGCTGGGTCTGTTGATCGCCATCCCCTTCCAGTCCCACTTTTTGAGGCGAAACATCTCGCGATAGAAGTCGTCAGGAAAGCGCTTTGCCCAAATTGCATACTCCTTTTTTAGGTAGCGATCTAAGAGTTCTCGAAGAGCGTCGTGCGCCCTTTCTTGTTGGAACCCCGTCGCTTCGTCTATGAGGGCCGTCAATCCAACATTTGCAAGCGAGATTATGAGAGATTCTGATTCTTGGGCAAAGACCACTTCATCTGCGGTCTTCAGAAGGCCGAGGCGTCTGGCTCTAAGAATAAACTTGCATACTGCAACGAAGGATTCAGACTCAATTCCATGCTCGGTCTTTCCGGCTTTGCTTATGAACTTGATAGGGGTGCAAAGATCAAATTGCTCCTCTGCGTTCAACGCCTTCCTTAGGATTGGGTGATTTGACCATCGAGTAATTGAGGTTTGTACTACGCTTGGAGATTTTGCTTGGAGAATATATGTGATGCAATCCTGAGTCAAAACCCTTCGCTTATCATCGAGGACATGGGCGCGAAGATTCTCCCACTTGAGCCTCTTGCAAAATCCCCCAAGCCCCGGTGGTCGCGTCGGCAGTCGAGGCA